>NZ_CP015849.1:1075000-1375000 GCF_001654495.1 Streptomyces sp. SAT1 | reverse complement strand
CGACCCCGCCCCGGGCGAGCGGCCAACTCGCGCACACCGGCAGTGAGCTGCCCCTGGGCCTCGCCCTGCCGATCGGCGCCGGAGCGCTGCTGGCGGGCGCGGTGCTGTACCGCAGGGCGCGCGCCTCGGCCTGAGCCGCACCGGCGCACACCTGAGCGGGCCCCGCGTCGGCGGGGCCCGCGAGGTCCGGGCGGGGGCGGGACCAGGACGGCTTCGGCCGGGTCACCAGGTGGCGCGCACCTGGCGGATGATCCGCCGCCGCAGCCGCACCCGGCGGCTGCCGTCGCGCAGCAGGCTCAGGCGGTACAACTCCCAGTGTCCGTACTCGGCATGGTCGGTCAGCAGACGTGTCGTCTCGTTGCGGGACACCCCACGCGGGACGAACACGTCGACAAATTCGTATTCCGGCATCGCATCTATTGTGCGGGCTGGGGCCCGGTACGGATAGCGTCTGCACTATGTCTGATGCTGCGCAGCCCACCGCTGCCGAGGTACGCGCCGCCGCCGAGGCGGTCAAGACCGCGCTCGACCGTCACCTGGCGGCGGTCGAACGCAGGTCGGGGGACGACGACCCGGCCGTCTACGAAGCGTTCAACCAGCTGGCCGCCGCCGCGGAGGCGTACGACGAGCTGCTCTACGACCGCTACGACGAGGTCACGCCCTTCGAGATCCCCGGTGACGACTCGCTGCCGCCGTACGCGGGCCCCGAGGAGCCGAACGCGATCAGCGTGCTGATCCGCCGCGACTACGCCGTGGCCGACCCGCAGCGGCTGCTGGCCCAGGCCGAGCGGGTGGAGGCCGCGGACGCCGAGGGCGCCGCGGGCATCGGCACGGGCCCGTCCGACACCGTGCACGGGGCCCTCGGGGTGCTCTTCGGCGAGTTCGAACCCGACGAGATCGCTTCCCGGCACAAGGAGTTCGGCCTGGAGGAGGGCGACTCCACCCTCTGGGTCACGGCCTCGGACGAACCCGCCGACCCGGGCGACTGGCTGGAGGCCCCCTTCGAACAGGTCGATCCGGAACTGGTCGTCTGCCGCTTCGACGTCAGCGCGGTCTTCGACGACGAGACGGACGACGACGAGACCGCCGCCGATGACGCCGACGACCTCGACACAGATCTCGACGAGGACGACGACGAGGATCTGGAGCCGCTGGACGCGCGCGAGCACTGAGCGGCGCGGCGGGCCGCGGCGGTCGGGGAGGGGCGCCCGGGGAGGGGGCTCCCGGGCGGGCCACCGCCCCGCCGTGCCCTGCGCCGCCCCGCCGCGCCCCGCCCTGCGCCCCCGTCCCGCCCCCGGGCGGCGACCCCCGAAGCCCGAGACCCGCCCCCGGCCCCGAAGCCCGAGGACCCGGGCGGTGTCCCTCGAAGCCCGGGACGGGCCGCACGGCCGTCAGCCCTGGGCCGCCTGGGCGGCTTCCTCCCCACCGGTCTGCGGGACCAGCAGGACGGGCAGCCGGGTCGTACGCGGCCGGGCCGCGACCTCGGCCACGGCCCTGGGCAGCGCCTGCTCCACCCCGTGCACCACGGACAGATGGCGGCTCGCCCGGCCGAAAGCGGTGTAGACCCACGGCCGGCTGAGCGCCTGCGCCGCGTCGCCCGGCAGCACCACCACCGCCGCGGGCCACCGGCCGCCCACGGCCTGGTGCGCGGTCAGCGCCCATCCGTGCCGCACATGGCCGTCCACCTGGTCCTTCGGGACGACCACGGACTCGCCCGAGCAGGACAGGTGCAGACCGTCGGCGTCCGCCCGCACCACCTGGCCGGGCAGCGCGCGGCCGGGGGCGGGGGAGTAGACGACACGATCGTCCGGGTCGAAGCCGCCGAAACGGCCGGGGCCCGGATTGAGCCGTTCCTTGAGGGCGGCGTTGAGCGCACGGGTGCCCGCCGCGCCGCCGTGGCCCACGGTGATCACCACGGTCTGCGCGGTGGGGACGCCGATCGCCCGCGGCACCGAGTCCGCGACGAGCTGCACCGTGCGGTGCACGGCCTCGCCCGCGTCCCGCACCGGGACGATGACGACCTCCTTGCCCGGCGCCTGCACCTGGGTCAGCTCGCCGACGCCGATACCGGAGACCAGCTCGCCCAGCGGGCCCGGGTCCGGTGTCCGCGAGGCGATGTGCGGACAGATCCCCGCCGCCAGCAGATCCGCGAAGACCCGTCCGGGCCCCGCGGACCACAGCACACCGGGATCTCCGGCCAGCACCAGCCGGGCGCCGTCCGGCAGGGACTCCGCGACCAGGGCGGCCGTCTCGACGTCCAGCTGGGGTGCGTCGAGCACGACGAGGAGGTCCAGGTCGAAGGCGCCGTCGGTGTCCCGGCCCGGCCCCTCGGCACCGGACAGCAGCCCGGCGACCGTGGCCACGGCGGACGCGTCCGTCCCGGAGTCCGCCGAGCCGTCCGCACCGGGCCGCTCGGCCCCGCCGTGACCGCCGAGCCCCTCGGAGGACCCGCCGAGCAGCGCAGCGAAGGCGTCCCGGCCCAGCGGGCTGTGCGCGGCGGCCCAGGCGCGCAGCCCGAGAGCGCGGGCCTCCCGGAGCAGCCGTGCCGCCTCGGCCCGGGACGCCTCCCCGCCCGTGTGCAGCACCAGGGCGTGCCCGGCGACCGCGCGGATCAGCTCGGCGGCGGAACCCCGGGCCGCACCGGCGGCCCGCTCCCAGTCCTCGCCCGGACCGTCCTCCTTCGGCACGGAGTTGACCAGCCGGGCCAGGCCGTCCGCGAGGCTCTCCTCGGCGAGCGCGTACCGCTCCAGGCCGACGAGGATCCGTACCGGGCGACCTTCGCCCTCCTCGTCCTCGCCGCCGTCCTCCTCGCCGGGGGCCGGGGCGGGGGCCGGGGCGGCCGGTGCTCCCGGCTCGTCCAGGGCGTCCTGGAACACCAGGGCCTCGCCCTCCGCGAGCGCGGACTGCAGGGCCTCGTCCGGGTCGGGGACGCCTCGCTGGGCCAGTGCGGAGGTGAGGGCCGGAGCCTCCAGCGCGGTGTGCCCGGCGAGCGCCGCCTGCTCCAGGAGCCAGACCGTGAACGCCCGGCCGCGCCGCTCGTCGGCGGGCCCGCACTCGGCACCCAGCAGCGCCCGCGCGAAGCCGTCGGCCTGCTCGGGGCGCACCCCGGGAACACGCAGCAACTGCCAGGGGTCGGCGCGCAGCAGGTCCGCCGCGCCCTCGCCGAGGGCCGTCGCGACGGCGGCGGCGAGCGCCTGCGGTGCCCCGCCCTCGGCCAGCACCCGGCCCACGGCCTCGACGGTCTCACCGGCCGGGGCCGCGGGCGCGGTGGCCGCCGCCGGCGGCGGGACGGGCGCCGGGCGCGTCCGCTCGGCGGCGGGCCTGCGCCGCGCGGTCTCCGCCTCGGGCTCGGCGAACACGGCGGCCGCGGGCTTCTCGCCGCTCTCCACGGCCCGGACCGCGGCGAGCAGATCGGCGGCCGGACCGCTGAGCTTCGTCCCGGCCTCGATGGGTCCTCTCGCTTCCTTCTCGGCCTTCCGGCGCTCGATGCGCTCCCGCTCGATCCGCTGGGCCGCCAGCTCGGCCGCCGCCTCGGACAACTGGGCGCCGCCGTCCGCGCCGCCCGCGGACCCGGCGTCGGAGCCCTCCCCGGCCGCGGTGTCCGCGCCGCCGTCCCCGGACTCTTCGGTCTCTCCGGCCGAGCTGCCACCCTCCCCGTCGTCCCCGTCGTCCCTGTCGTCGCCGTCGTCGCTCCCGTCGGCGTCCGCGGGGCCCGGGGGTTCGGCGGCGTCGGTGTCGGCGTCCGGAGTCCGCGCCCCTTCGCTCCCGCTCGCGGCAAGCTCCCGCCCGTCGGTGTCCGGCGTCCCCGGCCCGGTGTTCTCCGTGGTCTCCGGCTCCGTGCTCACAGCGTGCTCCAGTCGTGATCGGGATAGCGGTGCACGGGCGCCGACACATCGTCGAGCGCCCGGCAGATCTCGTCAGGAAGACTAAGGCTCTCCACTGACAACGCGGCCATGAGCTGCTGCGCCGTGCGCGCGCCGACGATCGGGGCGGTCACCCCGGGCCGGTCGCGGACCCAGGCCAGGGCGACCTGGAGCGGGGTCACCGCCAGCCCGTCGGCGGCCGTCGTCACCGCGTCGGTGATCCGGCGCGCGGCGTCGTCGAGGTACGGCTCGACGAACGGCGCCAACTGCTCCGAGGCGCCCCGCGAGTCCGGCGGCAGCCCGTCGCGGTACTTGCCGGTCAGCACGCCCCGGCCCAGCGGCGAGGACGGCAGCATCCCGATGCCCAGGTCGAGCGCGGCGGGCAGCACCTCGCGCTCGACGCCCCGCTGGAGCAGCGAGTACTCCATCTGCGTGCTCGCCAGCCGGGTCCGGGTGCCCGGCGCCGCGAGCTGCCAGGTCGCCGCCTTGGCCAGCTGCCAGCCGCAGAAGTTGGAGACCCCGGCGTACCGCACCCGCCCGCTGCTCACGGCCAGGTCGAGTGCCTGGAGGGTCTCCTCCAGCGGGGTGGAGGGGTCGTAGGCGTGCACGTGCCACACGTCGATGTGGTCCGTGCCCAGCCGGGCGAGGGAGTCGTCAAGGGCCGCCAGCAGATGGCCGCGGGAGCCGTCGAAGCGCCGGTCGGGGTCGGGGACGCTGCCCGCCTTGGTCGAGACGACCAGGTCGTGGCGGGGCACCAGGCCGTCCATGAGCCGTCCCAGCAGGTACTCGGCCTCGCCGTCGCCGTAGACGTCCGCCGTGTCGACGAGGGTGCCGCCCGCCTCCCAGAACGCCTTCAGCATGTCCGCCGCGTCGTGCTCGTCGGTGTCCCGGCCCCAGGTGAGGGTGCCGAGGCCGATGCGGGACACGCGCAGGCCCGTACGGCCGAGATGCCTCTGCTCCATGAACGCCGAGATTACTGGCCACGGATGCCCCGTGGGTGACCTGTGGACAACCGGATCCGCCCCGGTGGCGACCTGTGGACAACCGGCCGCGTCCCGGCGCGGGCCCCGGACGAGTCCGCCGTCACACCGTCCGTGGCCTGCCGGATCCACCGGCCTCGCGCTAGGGTCGTGCGCACACGCACGTTACTCATCGGTAAGGGGATTGGGCATGCGGCTCGGGATCAACCTCGGCTACTGGGGTGCCGGCATGGACGCGGACAACCTGGCCGTGGCCCAGGAGGCGGACCGCCTCGGCTACGACGTGTGCTGGGCGGCCGAGGCCTACGGCTCGGACGCGGCCACCGTGCTCACCTGGGTCGCGGCGCAGACCGAGCGCATCGACGTCGGCTCGGCCATCTTCCAGATCCCCGCCCGGCAGCCCGCGATGACGGCGATGACCGCCGCCACGCTCGACTCGCTGTCCGGCGGCCGGTTCCGGCTCGGCCTCGGCGTCTCGGGCCCGCAGGTCTCCGAGGGCTGGTACGGCGTCAAGTTCGACAAGCCGCTGGCCCGCACCCGCGAGTACGTCGAGATCGTCCGCAAGGCCATGACCCGCGAGCGGCTGACCCACGACGGCGAGCACTGGACGCTGCCGCTGCCCGGCGGCCCCGGCAAGCCGATCAAGCTGACCGTGCACCCGCAGCGCGAGCACATCCCGCTCTACATCGCCGCCATCGGCCCGAAGAACCTGGAGCAGACCGGCGAGATCGCCGACGGCGCGCTGCTCATCTTCCCCTCCGCCGACCATCTGGAGGAGACGGCGATCCGCCCGCTGCGGGCCGGACGGGAGAAGGCCGGGCTGACGATGGACGGCTTCGACGTCTGCCCGACCGTGCCCCTCGCGCTCGGCGACGACAAGGACGTGTCCGCGCTCGCCGACACCTTCCGCCCGTACACGGCGCTGTACGTCGGCGGCATGGGCAGCCGCAAGCAGAACTTCTACAACCAGCTCGCCGGACGCATGGGCTATGAGAAGGAAGCCGCCGAGATCCAGGACAAGTACCTGTCCGGCGACAAGCAGGGCGCCGCGGCCGCCGTGCCGCAGCGGCTGATCGACCAGACCACGCTGCTCGGCTCCGTCGACCGGATCGCGGACCGGATGAAGGCGTACGCGGCGGCCGGTGTCACCACCCTCACCCTGGCCCCGGCGGGCTTCACCCGCGACGAGCGCCTGGCGTCGCTGCGCGCCGGCACCGCGGCCCTGGAGCGCGCCGGACTGGCGTGACACCCGGTCCGTGCCACCGGACCACCGGACGAGGGCGGACGCGCCGGTGCGCGCCCGCCCTCCCGGGACGTCTCACGGCCGTGGTGGGGGCTCGGGGGTCCTCCCCGCCACGGCCGTCACCGGGAACAACGCGCCGGGGCCCGCGGGGTTACGGCCCGCGCGCCGGGCGTACGCCGCGCCCTCCGGCGCAACCCGCCCCGCGCGAGTCGCGTCACCCGGGCGACCGCACCCGGCACGTCCTCCGCGTCGGTGCGGCGGTGCAGTGGTGCACTGGTGCGGCTCCGGGCCCGCCCGGACCCGCCGTCCTCACAGCCAGTCCCGCCGCTTGAACTGCCGGTACAGCAGCACCTCCAGGACGGCCATCAGTCCGATCACCGCCGGGTACGACCAGATCCAGTGCAGCTCGGGCATGTGGTCGAAGTTCATGCCGTAGATGCCGGCGATCATCGTCGGGATCGCCGCCATGGCCGCCCACGCGGAGATCTTCCGCATGTCGTCGTTCTGCTGGACGCTGGTCTGCGCCAGATGGGCCGAGAGGATGTCCGAGACGAGCCGGTCCAGGCCCTCCACGGACTCGTTCACCCGGGTCAGGTGGTCGCTGACGTCCCGGAAGAAGGGGTGCGCCGCTTCGTCCACGAACGGCACCGTCGCGGTGAACGCGCCCACCCCGGTCCCGCCCAGACGGGACATGGGCACCGCCAGCGGGCCCGTCGCGCGCCGGAACTCGGTGATCTGCCGCTTGAAGTTGTAGATGCGGGAGGCGGTGTGCCGCGAGCCGCCCCGGTCGGGGGAGAAGACCTCCGCCTCCAGCTCCTCCAGGTCGGTCTGCAACTCGGTCGCCACGTCCAGATAGTGGTCGACGGTCGCGTCGGCGATCGCGTACAGCACGGCGGTCGGACCCTTGCCGAGCATCTCCGGCTCCTGTTCGAGCCGGTGCCGTACGACAGCCAGTCCATCGCTCTCTCCGTGACGCACCGTGACGACGAACGAGTCGCCCAGGAAGATCATGATCTCGCCGGCCGACACCTCGTCGCTCTGCGGCTCGTACCCCACCGGCTTGAGCACCGCGAACAGCGAATCGTCGTAGACCTCCAGCTTGGGCCGCTGATGCGCCTTCAGGGCGTCCTCGACCGCCAGCGGATGCAGACCGAACTCCTCGGTGACCAGGCCGAACTCCTGCTCGGTCGGCTCATGCAGTCCCACCCACACGAACCCCCCGGCCGCCCGCGCCTCGGCCAGGGCGTCGGAGAAGTCCTCCGGGCCCTCCGTGCGGTGTCCGCCACGGTAGATGCCACAGTCGACGATCACTGAGCGTGTTCCCCTTTCGTCCGGCCGACGCCGGAGCCGCGTATACCCCTACCCTGGCCGCATGCCCACGCTGATCCTCGTCAGGCACGGACGTTCCACCGCCAACACCGCGGGACTGCTCGCCGGCTGGACGCCCGGTGTCGCACTCGACGAACGCGGTGCCGCACAGGCCGCCGCGCTGCCCGGCCGGCTCGCCGCGCTGCCGGTCGCCGAGGTGGTCACCAGCCCGTTGCAGCGCTGCCAGGAGACCGTACAGCCCCTCCTGGACGCGCGGCCCGGCCTGGGCGCGCACACCGACGAGCGGATCGGGGAGTGCCACTACGGCGACTGGTCGGGCCGCAAACTCGCCGAGCTCAAGGACGAGCCGCTGATGGAGGTCGTGCAGGCGCACCCCTCCGCCGCGGCCTTCCCCGGGGGCGAGTCCCTGCGCGCCATGCAGACCCGGGCCGCCGAGGCGGTGCGCGAGTGGAACGCGCGCGTGGAGCGCGACCACGGCCCCGACGCCGTCTACCTGATGTGCTCCCACGGCGACATCATCAAGTCCCTGGTCGCCGAGGCGCTCGGCCTCCACCTCGACCTCTTCCAGCGGATCTCCGTCGAACCCTGCTCCGTCACCGCGATCCGCTACACCAGGCTGCGGCCCTTCCTGGTGCGCCTCGGCGACACCGGCGACCTCACCTCCCTCGCGCCGCGCGAGGAGAGCGCCGGCGGCGACGCACCGGTCGGGGGCGGCGCGGGCGCACCGTGATCGTCGGCCGCAGTAGGGTGAAGCGGTCGCCGTAGCCCCACCCCCTCCGTCGTTTACCGTCGTTTCCCCCGTTTCTCCCGATCCCCATGGAGACAGGACGTGTCCCGTCAGGTGTTCCTCTACGACCCCCCGGACCGTTTCGTGGCCGGCACGGTCGGACTGCCCGGACGCCGTACGTTCTTCCTCCAGGCCACCGCAGGCTCCCGGGTGACCAGCGTGGCCCTGGAGAAGACCCAGGTCGCGGCGCTCGCCGAACGCATGGACGAACTGCTCGACGAGGTGGTGCGCCGCAGCGGCGGCAACGCCGCCGTGCCCGCGATGGCCCCCACCGAGATCGCCGACACCGGCCCGCTGGACACCCCCGTCGAGGAGGAGTTCCGGGTCGGCACCATGGCGCTCGCCTGGGACGGCGAGGAAGAGCGCATGGTCGTCGAGGCCCAGGCCCTCGTCGAACTCGACGCCGAGTCCGAGGAGGACCTCGCCGAGGCCGAGGAGCGGCTGCTCCAGGACGAGGAGAACGGCCCCCCGATGCTGCGGGTCCGGCTCACCGGCACCCAGGCGAGGGCGTTCGCCAAGCGCGCACTCGACGTCGTCAACGCCGGGCGGCCGCCGTGCCCGCTGTGCAGCCTCCCGCTCGACCCGGAAGGACACGTATGTCCGCGCCAGAACGGATACCGCCGCGGGGCGTGACGCCGCACGCGGCGTCCGCCGAACTGCTCGCCCGCGGCGAGCTGACCGTGCGCGGCCGCATCCGTGAGGCCTCCAACGCGGCGCTGCTGTGCACCGTCGCGCACGAGGGCCGGGAGGCGTCCTGCGTCTACAAGCCGGTCGCCGGGGAGCGCCCGCTGTGGGACTTCCCCGACGGCACCCTGGCCGGCCGCGAGGTGGCCGCCTACGAGGTCTCCGAGGCGACCGGCTGGCACCTGGTGCCGCCGACCGTGCTGCGCGAGGGCCCCTACGGCGAGGGCATGGTCCAGCTGTGGATCGAGGCCCAGGAGGAGGGACCCGGCACCGAACTGCTCGCCCTGCTGGACGCCGAGGAACCGGGCCCCGGCTGGAAGGCGATCGGCTTCGCCGAGGTCGGCGAGGACCGCACCGCGCTCTTGGTGCACGCCGACGACGAGCGGCTGCGGCGGCTGTCCGTGCTGGACGCGGTGATCAACAACGCCGACCGCAAGGGCGGCCATCTGCTGCCCGCCCCGGACGGCCGCCTCTACGGCATCGACCACGGCGTCACCTTCCACACCGAGAACAAGCTGCGCACCCTCCTGTGGGGCTGGGCGGGCGAGCCCCTGCCGCAGGAGGCCCTGGGCGTCCTCAAGGGCCTCAGGGACGCCCTGGGCGACGGCGGCGCCCTCGCCGCCCGGCTGGCCGCCCTCATCGCCCCGGCGGAGATCGGGGCCGCACGCGCGCGCGTGGACGCCCTCCTCGCCTCCGGGGTCCATCCCGAGCCGACGGGGGAGTGGCCGGCGATCCCCTGGCCGCCGGTGTAGCGGCAGCGCGGCAGCACACCCGCCGTGATCGCGCAAGAACGCCTTACCGGTCATCTGCGCGGTCCGGTTCGTAGACGGGACCGCGGTCCGGTTACGCTCATGACATGCATGCCTGGCCCGCTTCCGAGGTCCCCGCCCTGCCTGGTCAGGGCCGCGACCTGAGGATCCACGACACCGCGACCGGGGGCCCGGTGACCCTCGACCCCGGTCCCGTCGCCCGTATCTACGTCTGCGGCATCACGCCGTACGACGCCACCCACATGGGGCACGCGGCGACCTACAACGCGTTCGACCTCGTCCAGCGCGTGTGGCTCGACACCAAGCGCCAGGTCCACTACGTCCAGAACGTGACCGATGTCGACGATCCGCTGCTGGAGCGGGCGCAGCGCGACGACGTCGACTGGGTGAAGCTGGCCGAGCAGGAGACGGCGCTGTTCCGCGAGGACATGACCGCCCTGCGGATGCTGCCGCCGCGCCACTACATAGGCGCCGTGGAGGCGATACCCGGCATCGTCCCGCTGGTGGAGCGCCTGCGTGACCTGGGCGCCGCCTACGAACTCGACGGCGACGTCTACTTCTCCGTCGAGTCCGACCCCCACTTCGGTGCGGTCTCGCACCTCGACGCCGCCGCGATGCGGCTGCTGTCCGCCGAGCGCGGCGGCGACCCCGACCGCCCCGGCAAGAAGAACCCGCTCGACCCGATGCTGTGGATGGCGGCGAGGGACGGCGAACCCAGCTGGGACGGCGCCTCCCTGGGCCGCGGCCGGCCCGGCTGGCACATCGAGTGCGTGGCCATCGCCCTCGACCACCTCGGCATGGGCTTCGACGTCCAGGGCGGCGGCTCCGACCTCGTCTTCCCGCACCACGAGATGGGTGCCTCGCACGCCCAGGTGCTCACCGGCGAGTTCCCGATGGCCAAGGCGTACGTGCACGCGGGCATGGTCGCGCTGGACGGCGAGAAGATGTCCAAGTCCAAGGGCAACCTGGTCTTCGTGTCCCGGCTGCGCCGCGACGGCGTGGACCCGGCCGCCATCCGGCTCTCGCTGCTCGCCCACCACTACCGCTCCGACTGGGAGTGGACCGACCAGGTGCTCGCCGACGCCGTGGCGCGGCTGGAGCGCTGGCGCGCGGCCGTCTCCCGGCCCGACGGCCCGTCCGCCGACGCGCTGGTGGAGGAGATCCGCGACGCCCTCGCCGCCGACCTGGACTCCCCGGCCGCGCTCGCCGCGGTCGACCGCTGGGCCGCGCTCCAGCAGGAGCGGGGCGGCACCGACACCGGCGCGCCCGGCCTGGTCTCGCGGGCCGTGGACGCCCTGCTGGGAGTGGCCGTCTGACCCGGCCGGTTCCCTGACGGCGATCGGGGGCGGTGCGCGATCCGCGCACCGCCCCCGATCCGTCCGTCCCCGGCTCCGGGCCGCTCAGTCCTTCGGAGCGTCGTCCCCCGGCTCGCCGTCGCCGCCGTCCCGGCCGGCGCTGCCGTCGTCGGTCTCCGCCTCGGGCTCGTCGGTCTCCGCCTCGGGCCGCTGCGGCTTCGGCGGACGGGTGCGCCCGCCGGGGCCGTCCCGCAGGAACGAGCCGCCCTCGCCGCCGTCCGCCGTGGCGTGCCCGCCGGAGGAGGGCCCGCCCCCGTCCCGGCGCCGCAGATACCGCTCGAACTCGCGGGCGATGGCCTCGCCCGACGCCTCCGGCAGCTCGGCGGTGTCCCGGGCCTCCTCCAGCGTCTGCACGTACTCGGCGACCTCGGTGTCCTCGGCGGCCAACTGGTCCACGCCCACCTGCCAGGCCCGTGCGTCCTCGGCCAGCTCGCCCAGCGGGATCCGCAGGTCGAGCAGGTCCTCCAGGCGGTTCAGCAGCGCCAGTGTGGCCTTCGGGTTGGGCGGCTGCGACACGTAGTGCGGCACCGCCGCCCACAGGGAGACCGCCGGGACGCCCGCGTGCGTGCACGCCTCCTGGAGGACGCCCACGATGCCCGTCGGGCCCTCGTACTTGGTCTCCTCCAGGTCCATCCGGCGGGCCAGGTCGGCGTCGGAGGTCGTCCCGCTGATCGGCACCGGGCGGGTGTGCGGGGTGTCGCCGAGCAGGGCGCCCAGGATCACCACCAGTTCCACCCCCAGCTCGTGCGCGAAACCGAGCAGTTCGTTGCAGAACGAGCGCCAGCGCATGGACGGTTCGATCCCGCGCACCAGAACCAGATCGCGCGGTTTGTCCCCGCCGATCCGCACCACCGACAGCCTGGTCGTCGGCCAAGTGATCTTACGCACACCGCCGTCCATGAAGACCGTGGGGCGGTTCACCTGGAAGTCGTAGTAGTCCTCGGCGTCCAGCGCCGCGAACACTTCGCCCTTCCACTCCTTCTCCAGATGCGCGACCGCGGTGGAGGCGGCGTCGCCGGCATCGTTCCAGCCCTCGAACGCGGCCACCATGACCGGGTCGATCAGCTCGGGTACCCCCTCGAGCTCGATCACCCAGCGCCTCCTTCCGACGTGCCCTCGCTTGACCCACCAACCTTACGGCGTGCCGCGGGGGCGACCGCGACCCCCTTGCACGGGGGAGTGAACGCATCACTGCCCCGTCCGAGACACTCGAACACCCATGATCGCCGCTGCCCGCCGCCGGACCTGCGGCGCGCCCCACCCCTCCGAGGGCTGACCGCTGTCACAGCGCCGAGCGCAGCCAGTGCTCGACGCTCGCGATGTGCACCGTCGCCCACGAACGGGCCGCCTCCGCGTCCCGGTCGCGCAGTGCCCCGAGGATCGCCCGGTGCTCGCGCAGCGTGCGGCCCACGGCGTCCTCCTGGGTCAGCCCGCGCCAGACCCGGGCCCGAGTGGTGGGCCCGGACAGCCCGTCGAGCAGAGCGCAGAGCACCGAGTTGCCCGAGCCGGCCACGATGCCCCGGTGGAACTCCAGGTCCGCTGCGACCAGTTCCTCCACCGAAGGGGCCGGGCCCAGCGTGTCCAGCTGCGCCTCCAGGGCGTCCAGACGCCCCTCGTCGAGGCGGGCGGCCGCCAGCGCGGTCGCGGCCGGCTCCAGGATGCGGCGCACCGCCAGGAACTCCAGCACGGTGTCGTCGCGGTGGAAGTCGACGACGAAGCTCAGCGCCTCCAGCAGGAGTTGCGGATCCAGACTGCTCACATACGTGCCGTCGCCCTGGCGCACGTCCAGGATCCGCATCAGCGACAGCGCGCGCACCGCCTCCCGCAGGGAGTTGCGCGACAGCCCCAGACCGGCGGCGAGTTCGCTCTCCCCGGGCAGCCGGTCACCGGGCCGCAGCGCACCGGAGACGATCATGGCCTTGATCTTCTCGATCGCCTCGTCGGTCACTGCCATGCTCGGTCTCCGCTCCGTCAGACATGGGATGTCTCGGCGGCCATTATGCGGCCGGGCCGCCGACCGCTCCCGGCCCGCGGCCCGGCCCGCGCACCCGTGCGAAGCCCTGGACGGCTCTCGCGTACGGAGCCCCGGAAGGCCCTCCCGCACAGCCGTCGGGGGCGGCCCCGCGGCCGCGGAACCGCCCCCACCGCCGTGCGGACTACTTCTTGTCGAGCACGTCCTGCACCTTCGCGCGGACCTCGTCCGTGGCCAGGCCGCGGATCGTCAGCGTCGTACGGCGGCGCAGCACGTCGTCGGGCGTCTCGGCCCACTCCTGGTCGCGCGCCCACACGACCTGCGCCCAGATCTCCGGGGCGTCCGGGTGGACCCGCTCGCCCAGCTCCGGGTTCTCGTTGGCCAGCCGGGCGATGTCCAGGGCCAGCGAGCCGTAGTGCGTGGCCAGGTGCCGGGCGGTGTCGGCGGCCATGCGCGGGCCGGGCGCCGGACGGTCCACCAGCAGCCGGTGCTCGACCGCGCGGGGGTTGGCGATACCCGGCAGCGGCAGCTTCTTCGGCAGCGCCGAGATCGGCTCGAAGTCGTCGCCCAGCGGGTGGCCCGGCAGCGACTCCAGCTTCTTCATCACGGTGCGGCCGATGTGCCGGAACGTGGTCCACTTGCCGCCGGCCACGGACAGCATGCCGCCCCTGCCCTCGGTCACGACCGTCTCGCGCTTGGCCTTGGCGGTGTCGCCGGGGCCGCCGGGCAGCACCCGCAGACCCGCGAAGGCGTAGGTGATCAGATCGCGGTCGAGCTGCTGGTCGCGGATGGAGAACGCGGCCTCGTCGAGTATCTGGGCGACGTCCTTGTCGTTGACCGCGACATCGGCCGGGTCGCCCTCGTACTCCTCGTCGGTGGTGCCCAGCAGCAGCATGTCCTCCCAGGGGAGGGCGAAGGTGATGCGGTACTTGTCGATGGGCGTGGCCAGCGCGGCCTTCCACGGCGCGGTGCGCTTGAGGACCAGGTGCGCGCCCTTGGACAGCCGGATGGAGGGCGCCGCGTTCGGGTCCTCCAGCCTGCGCAGGTGGTCGACCCACGGACCGGTGGCGTTCAGCACCAGCCGGGCGTCCACGCCGAACTCGTCGCCGGACAGCCGGTCCTTCAGTTCGGCGCCGGTGACCCGGCCCTTGGTGAAGCGCAGCCCGGTGACCTCGGCGTGGTTGAGGACGACCGCGCCCGCCTCGACGGCCGCGCGGACCGTCATCAGCGCCATGCGCGCGTCGTTCATCTGGTCGTCGCCGTAGACGGCCACGGCCTTGAGGTTCTCGGTGCGCAGCTCGGGCACGTCCTGCGCGGCCTTGGCCGGGCTGAGCAGGTGGCCCACGCCGTCACCGAACGCGGAGAGCGCGGAGTAGGCGAAGACGCCCGCCCCGAGCTTCGCCGCGCCGTGCGGCCCGCCCTTGTACACGGGGAGGTAGAAGGTGAGCGGGTTCGCCAGGTGGGGGGCCACCTGGCGGGAGACCGCACGGCGCTCGAAGTGGTTCTCCGCCACCAGCTTCACCGCGCCGGTCTGCAGGTAGCGCAGACCGCCGTGGAGCAGCTTGGAGGAGGCGGAGGAGGTGGCGCCGGCCCAGTCGCCGGCGTCGACCAGGGCCACCCTGAGTCCGGACTGCGCGGCGTGCCAGGCGGTGGAGATGCCCAGGATGCCGCCGCCGATCACGAGGAGGTCGTACGTCGCCTTGGAGAGCTGTTCCCGGGTCTCGGCCCGGCTCGGGTTCGAGCCGGAGGCCGGGTGCGTCCCGAGGGCAGGCACGGACAGGGTGGACTGACTGGTCATGGTGGTTCTTACTCCTCGTCAGCTTTCTTCGGCGATCCAGCCCATGGTCCGCTCGACGGCCTTGAGCCAGCTCTTGTACTCACGGTCGCGGGTGTCCGCGTCCATGCGGGGGGTCCATTCGGCGGCCCGGCGCCAGTTCTGGCGCAGGTCGTCGGTGGAGGCCCAGAAGCCGACGGCGAGACCGGCGGCGTAGGCGGCGCCGAGGCAGGTGGTCTCGGCGACCATCGGGCGCACCACGGGGGCGTCCAGGAAGTCCGAGAGCGTCTGCATCAGCAGGTTGTTGGAGGTCATGCCGCCGTCGACCTTCAGCGCGGCCAGCTCGACGCCGGAGTCCTTGGTCATGGCGTCGGCGATCTCCCGCGTCTGCCAGGCGGTGGCCTCCAGAACGGCGCGCGCGAGGTGCGCCTTGGTGACGTACCGGGTCAGGCCGGCGATCACACCGCGGGCGTCGGAGCGCCAGTACGGGGCGAACAGGCCGGAGAAGGCCGGCACGAAGTAGGCGCCGCCGTTGTCCTCGACCGAGAGCGCCAGCGTCTCGATCTCGGCGGCGGTGGAGATCAGGCCCATCTGGTCGCGCATCCACTGCACCAGGGAGCCGGTGACGGCGATCGAGCCCTCCAGCGCGTAGACCGGCTTCTGGTCGCCGATCTGGTAGCCGACCGTGGTCAGCAGCCCGCTGTAGGAGTTGATGATCTTGTCACCGGTGTTCATCACCATGAAGGTGCCGGTGCCGTACGTCGACTTGGTCTCGCCCTCGGCGAAACAGGTCTGGCCGAACAGCGCGGCCTGCTGGTCGCCGAGCGCGGAGGCGACCGGGATCCCGCCGAGCAGCTCGCCCAGTCGGCCGCCCTTGACCTCGCCGTAGACCTCCGCGGAGGAGCGGATCTCGGGCAGGATCGCCGTCGGGACGCCGATGGACTCGGCGATCTTCGGGTCCCACTCCATCCTGTGCAGGTTCATCAGCAGGGTGCGGGAGGCGTTGGTGACGTCGGTGACGTGCTTGCCGCCCTCGGCACCACCGGTCAGGTTCCAGATGACCCAGGTGTCCATCGTGCCGAAGAGGATGTCGCCCGCCTCGGCGCGCTCGCGCAGGCCCTCGACGTTGTCGAGCAGCCAGCGGGCCTTGGGCCCGGCGAAGTAGGAGGCCAGCGGCAGGCCGGTCTCGCGGCGGAAGCGGTCCTGGCCGACGTTGCGGCCCAGCTCGCGGCAGAGGGCGTCGGTGCGGGTGTCCTGCCAGACGATGGCGTTGTGGACGGGCTCACCGGTGTTCTTGTCCCACAGCACGGTGGTCTCGCGCTGGTTGGTGATGCCGATGGCCTTGATGTCGTCGCGGGTGATGCCGGCCTTCTCGACGGCTCCGGCGACGACCTCCTGGACGTTGGTCCAGATCTCGGCGGCGTCGTGCTCGACCCAGCCCGGCTTGGGGAAGATCTGCTCGTGTTCCTTCTGGTCGACGGAGACGATCCGGCCGTCCCGGTCGAAGACGATGCAGCGGGAGGAGGTCGTGCCCTGGTCGATGGCGGCGATGAAGGGTCCGGCGGTGTGGGCGTCGGTCACTGTCTGCTCCTGAGGTCCGTGGTCAGTGGGGCTGCGCGTACGGCGCGTGCGGTGCGGCTCGGCGCGCGCCGCCCGTGGGGCGGGCGCGCCGCTCGTCAGGCGAAGGCGACGTTGTAGACACCGGCGGCGATGGCCGCGCCGACCAGCGGGCCGACCACCGGGATCCAGGCGTAGCCCCAGTCCGAGCCGCCCTTGTTGGGCAGCGGGAGGAGGGCGTGCACGATACGCGGGCCGAGGTCGCGGACCGGGTTGATCGCGTAGCCGGTGGGACCGCCGAGCGAGAGGCCGATGGAGACGACCACGAAGCCGGTGATCAGGGCGCCGATGACACCGAGGCCGTTGCCCTTGTCGTTCAGGCCCTGGGTGAGGATCGCGAGGATCAGCACGAAGGTGCCGATGATCTCCGTGGCGAGGTTCTGCACCACGTTGCGGATCTCCGGGCCGGTGGAGAAGACACCGAGCACAGGGCCTGCGCCCTTCTCCTGCGCCTCGACGGCCTTGGCGGTGGTGACCTGCGCGCCGGGACCGCCGACGATCTCCTTGTCGGTCAGGTGCGCCTGGAACTGGCCGTAGTAGGCGGCCCAGACGAGCACCGCGCCGATCATGGCGCCGAGCAGCTGACCGGCGAGGTAGGTCGGCACGTTCGTCCACGCGCCGTCCTTGATGGCGATGGCGAGCGTCACGGCCGGGTTGAGGTGGGCGCCGGAGAGCGGACCCGATATGTACGCGGCCGTCATGACGGCGAAGCCCCACCCGAAGGCGATGGCGAGCCAGCCGGCGTTGCGGGCCTTGGAGGCCTTCAGGGTGACGGCGGCGCAGACGCCGCCGCCGAGCAGAATGAGTATGGCGGTACCGATGGTCTCGCCGATGAAGATGTCGGAGCTGGACACCCGCGACTCCTTTGTCCTTCGTCCAGGGGAAGCCGAACCCCGGGTCCCTCCGGGGGTCTGGTGCCCTCGGGGTGAGAGCGATGCCGGCCCTTGGCGTTGTCACACTCTAACGCGTTTTTCCGCAAGGTGTTCGACAATGCCGACCGGTGGACGCGAGTCTCACCCTCTCCCAGACGGGCGTCAAGAGGTCTGTTGCGCAAAGCACGATCGTTACGTGGCGCCCCGGACCGCACCGGCGCGCGCGGCCCGGCACGGCTGCCGTGCGCGACCCGGCGCGACACCCGCGCGCGGGTGTGCGAAAGGCCGGTACGCGAGGGCGTACCGGCCGGTGCGGCCCGGGGCCGCGGAGGGTGGGCGACGACGCGTCGCCGGAGCGCGGACGGCCGCTCAGAACCGCCCGGCGCCCAGGTCGCGGGAGACCGCGCGGGCGCAGTCGCGCACCGCCGCTATCAGCTCCGGGCGCAGCTCCCCGTCCCGGCAGACCCGCTCCACGGCGCCGGTGATGCCGACCGCCCCCACCGGCATCCGCCGCCGGTCGTGGATGGGCGCCGCGATGGACGCCACACCCTCCCAGGTCTCCTCCACGTCGGCCGCGTACCCGCGCGCGCGGGTGAGGTCCAGGAGCTGCTCGAAGTCGGGGGCCGTGCACACCGTCCGGTCCGTGAAGGCCCGGCGCTCGGTCTCCAGCGCCTCGCTGTGCGCGACCGGGTCGTAGGCCGACAGGACCTTGCCCAGGGCCGTGGAGTGCAGCGGCTGCATGGCCCCGATCTCCAGGACCTGCCGGCTGTCGTCGGGCCGGAAGACGTGGTGCACGATCAGCACGCCCTGCTGGTGCAGGACGCCCAGGTGGACGCTCTCCCCGCTGGAGCGGGCCAGGTCGTCGGTCCACACCAGGGCGCGCGCCCGCAGTTCGTGCACGTCCAGATAGGTCGTGCCCAGACGCAGCAGCTCCGCGCCGAGCTGATAGCGCCCGGAGGCGTCGTCCTGCTCCACGAACCCCTCCTGCTGGAGGGTGCGCAGGATGCCGTGGGCGGTGCCCTTGGCGAGGCCCAGCGACGAGGCGATGTCCGACAGGCCGAGCCGTCGCTCGCCGCCCGCGAGCAGCCGCAGCATCGCGGCGGCCCGTTCGAGCGACTGGATGTTCCGTGCCATCGCCGTGCTGCCCTCCGTCCCCTTCGGCCGCCGGCGCGCGATGTGCTGCCGCCGTTCGGCAATGCCGAACACTACCGGTCCTTGTCGACTCTCCGCTAATGGTCGGCCCTCAGCTGTTACGCAACCGGCCATCCGCCCCGGCAACGGTGACATGCTCGTCCGTGTGGTGGACGCCCCTGACCGCCCGCCTCCGGTCCCGGCTACTCTTGCGGCGTGCGCCCTTCCCGGGAGCCCTGGGCCGACCGCCCGGGACCGCCGGGGAAGACGCAAAGCCGACAGCCGTCGCACCTCCAGGGAGCCCCTTCATGGCCTCGTTGCCGCCGACCCCTTCCGCCGACAGTTCCGTCGGCAGTTCCGCCGACAGCCGGACCCGGGTGTCCGCCCTCCGCGAAGCGCTCGCCACCCGCGTGGTGGTCGCCGACGGAGCGATGGGCACCATGCTCCAGGCCCAGGAGCCCTCGCTGGACGACTTCCAGCAGCTGGAGGGCTGCAACGAGGTCCTGAACGTCACCCGCCCCGACATCGTCCGCTCGGTCCACGCCGCGTACTTCGACGCCGGTGTGGACTGCGTGGAGACCAACACCTTCGGCGCCAACCTGACCGCCCTGGGCGAGTACGACATCCCCGAGCGGATCACCGAACTGTCCGAGGCCGGGGCCCGGATCGCCCGCGAGACGGCGGACGAGTTCGCCGCCCGGGACGGCCGGCAGCGCTGGGTGCTCGGCTCCATGGGACCGGGCACCAAGCTGCCCACCCTGGGCCACACCACGTTCGCCGCCATCCGCGACGCCTACCAGCAGAGCGCCGAGGGGCTGCTCGCCGGCGGCGCCGACGCGCTGCTGGTGGAGACCACGCAGGACCTCCTCCAGACGAAGGCGTCGGTGATCGCCGCCCGCCGGGCCATGGCGACGGCGGGCTACGACGTGCCGCTGGTGGTCTCGGTGACCGTCGAGACGACCGGCACCATGCTGCTGGGCTCGGAGATCGGCGCCGCGCTGACCGCGCTGGAACCGCTGGGTGTCGACATGATCGGCCTGAACTGCGCCACCGGCCCCGCCGAGATGAGCGAGCACCTGCGCTACCTCGCCCGGCACGCCCGCGTCCCCCTGTCGTGCATGCCGAACGCCGGCCTGCCCGTGCTCACCAAGGACGGCGCGCACTACCCGCTGACCGCGCCGGACCTGGCCGACGCGCAGGAGCACTTCGTCCGCGACTACGGCCTGTCCCTCATCGGCGGCTGCTGCGGCACCACGCCCGAGCACCTGCGCCGGGTCGTGGAGCGGGTGCGCGGCCTGACCCCCACCGCCCGCGACCCGCGCCCCGAGCCGGGCGCCGCGTCCCTGTACCAGACGGTCCCCTTCCGGCAGGACACCTCGTACCTCGCCATCGGCGAGCGCACGAACGCCAACGGCTCCAAGAAGTTCCGCGAGGCCATGCTGGAGGCCCGCTGGGACGACTGCGTGGAGCTGGCCCGCGAGCAGATCCGCGAGGGCGCGCACATGCTCGACCTGTGCGTGGACTACGTCGGCCGGGACGGCGTGGCCGACATGGCCGAGCTGGCCGGGCGCTTCGCCACCGCCTCCACCCTGCCGCTGGTCCTGGACTCCACCGAGGTCGAGGTCATCCGGGCCGGTCTGGAGAAGCTGGGCGGCCGCGCGGTGATCAACTCGGTGAACTACGAGGACGGCGCGGGACCGGACTCCCGCTTCGCCCGTGTCGCCGAGCTGGCGGGCGAGCACGGCGCCGCGCTGGTCGCGCTCACCATCGACGAGCAGGGCCAGGCGCGTACGCCCGAGAAGAAGGTCGAGATCGCCGAACGGCTGATCGACGACCTCACCGGCAACTGGGGCATCCGCGAGGAGGACATCCTCGTCGACTGCCTGACCTTCACGATCTGCACCGGCCAGGAGGAGTCCCGCAAGGACGGCCTGGCCACCATCGAGGGCATCCGCGAGCTGAAGCGCCGCCACCCCAAGGTGCAGACCACGCTCGGCCTGTCCAACATCTCCTTCGGCCTGAACCCGGCCGCCCGGATCCTGCTGAACTCCGTCTTCCTCGACGAGTGCGTGAAGGCGGGCCTGGACTCCGCGATCGTGCACGCCTCCAAGATCCTGCCGATCGCGCGGTTCGACGAGGAGCAGGTCACCACGGCCCTCGACCTGATCTACGACCGGCGCCGCGAGGGCTACGACCCGCTGCAGAAGCTCATGCAGCTGTTCGAGGGCGCCACCGCGAAGTCCCTGAAGGCGGGCAAGGCCGAGGAACTGGCCGCGCTGCCGCTGGACGAGCGCCTCAAGCGGCGCATCATCGACGGCGAGCGCAACGGCCTGGAGGCCGACCTCGACGAGGCGCTGGAGACCCGCAGGGCGCTGGACATCGTCAACGACACCCTGCTGGACGGCATGAAGGTCGTCGGCGAACTGTTCGGCTCCGGCCAGATGCAGCTGCCGTTCGTGCTCCAGTCCGCCGAGGTCATGAAGAACGCGGTGGCCCATCTGGAGCCGCACATGGAGAAGACCGACGAGGCGGGCAAGGGCACCATCGTGCTCGCCACCGTCCGCGGCGACGTCCACGACATCGGCAAGAACCTCGTCGACATCATCCTGTCCAACAACGGCTACAACGTCGTCAACCTGGGCATCAAGCAGCCCGTCTCGGCCATCCTGGAGGCCGCCGACGAGCACCGGGCCGATGTGATCGGCATGTCCGGACTGCTGGTCAAGTCCACGGTGATCATGAAGGAGAACCTGGAGGAGCTGAACGCCCGCGGCCTCGCCGCCAGCTATCCGGTCATCCTCGGCGGCGCCGCGCTGACCAGGGCCTACGTCGAACAGGACCTGTACGAGATCTACGAGGGCGAGGTCCGCTACGCCCGCGACGCCTTCGAGGGGCTGCGCCTGATGGACGCCCTCATCGGCGTCAAGCGCGGCGTCCCCGGCGCCAAGCTGCCCGAACTGCGCCAGCGCCGGGTCCGCCCGGCCGCCGCCGAGATCGAGGAGCGCCCGGAGGAGGGCCACGTCCGCTCCGACGTGGCCACCGACAACCCGGTGCCCGAGCCGCCGTTCTGGGGCACCCGGGTCAGCAAGGGCATCCCGCTCAAGGAGTACGCGTCCTGGCTGGACGAGGGCGCGCTGTTCAAGGGCCAGTGGGGGCTGCGCCAGGCCCGCACCGGCGACGGGCCGACCTACGAGGAGCTGGTGGAGAGCGAGGGCAGGCCTCGCCTGCGCGGGCTGCTCGACCGGCTCCAGACGGACAACCTCCTGGAGGCGGCCGTCGTCCACGGCTACTTCCCGTGCGTGTCCAAGGACGACGACCTGATCGTCCTGGACGAGCGGGGCAACGAGCGCACCCGCTTCACCTTCCCGCGCCAGCGCCGCGGCCGCCGGCTGTGCCTGGCGGACTTCTTCCGCCCGGAGGAGTCGGGCGAGACCGACGTCATCGGCTTCCAGGTCGTCACCGTCGGCTCGCGGATCGGCGAGGAGACCGCACGGCTGTTCGCCTCCGACTCCTACCGCGACTACCTGGAGCTGCACGGCCTGTCCGTGCAGCTGGCCGAGGCCCTGGCCGAGTACTGGCACGCCCGGGTCCGCTCCGAGCTGGGCTTCGCCGGCGAGGACCCGGACGCCATGGAGGACATGTTCGCCCTGAAGTACCGCGGGGCCCGCTTCTCCCTCGGCTACGGCGCCTGCCCCGACCTGGAGGACCGCGCGAAGATCGCCGCCCTGCTGGAGCCCGAGCGGATCGGCGTCCACCTCTCCGAGGAGTTCCAGCTCCACCCGGAGCAGTCCACCGACGCCATCGTGATCCACCACCCGGAGGCGAAGTACTTCAACGCCCGCTGAGCGGTTCCCGCGGCCCCCGGGACAGGAGCACCGGTCTCCGGTCCCGGGGGCCGCGTGCGCCCGGCGCGCGGCCCCCGGCGACGGCCGTGGGGCCCGCTGCCGGCCCGCGCGAGGCGGGTGCGAGGCGGGTGCGAGGCCCGCGCGAGGTGTTCGCAGGGCGTTCGCCCGGTCCGCGTCGTACACTGGTCGGTCCACTGCAGGCCGGTTCCCGCGCGGGAACCGGCCTGATCGTCCCTCAAGGAGGTATGCCGGATGACCAGTACGGTCCCCGCGCTCGGCACCTGTACGGCCGAAGGCTCAGCCCTTCAGGCGGTGCTCCTCGACATGGACGGCACGCTGGTGGACACCGAGGGTTTCTGGTGGGACGTGGAGGTCGAGGTCTTCGCCACGCTCGGCCACCGCCTCGACGAGGCGTGGAGACACGTCGTCGTCGGCGGCCCCATGACCCGCAGCGCCGGCTTCCTCATCGAGGCCACCGGCGCCGCCGTCACCCTCGCCGAGGTGACCGTGCTGCTCAACGCGGGGTTCGAGGACCGTATCGGCCGGACCCTGCCCCTGATGCCGGGCGCCGCGCGGCTGCTGGCCGAGCTGTCCGCGCACGAGATCCCCACCGCCCTGGTCTCCGCCTCCCACCGGCGCATCATCGACCGCGTCCTGGCCTCGCTCGGCCCCCACCACTTCGCCCTGTCGGTCGCCGGCGACGAGGTGGCGCGCACCAAGCCGCACCCCGACCCGTATCTGCTGGCCGCCTCCCGGCTGGGCGCGGACCCGGCGCGGTGCGCGGTCGTCGAGGACACCGCGACCGGGGTCGCCGCCGCGGAGGCGGCCGGCTGCCAGGTGGTCGCCGTGCCCTCCGTCGCGCCCATCGCCCCCGCCCCGCGCCGCACCGTCGTCGGCTCGCTCGAAGAGGTCGACCTGCCGTTCCTCCAGTCGCTGATGACGTACCCGCAGCCGCCGAGCACGGGCTGACCCGGACGCCGGGACGCCGGGGCGCCGGGGCGCCGGAGAGGGGCCTCGGCGGGCGCCGCGGCGGAATCGTCCCGGTCCGTACTGGCGTACGGGATAATCCTGGTGACGGGTGTGCGAATGAAGGGGAATCCCGCCGGATGGCTGAATTCCGGCACCGGTCCGCCGAGTTGGCAATGTGACGTTCGTCACGTGACTCAGGGTGGACGGTGGTCCGCCGGTGTGCAGGGCCCCCCGTGCCGGGCCTCAACCGACCGCCCTTGTGTCCCGATTGGTGAAAGGCTGCACGAATCCTTCCGGTGGCGCGTTTTCACACCGTCGACAGCCGGTTCCGCTGTGTGATGGCGGAGCGGATCCGGGGGCGGCGGGCCGCGTCCGGGGCGCGGACTAGTCTCGTCGCGAGACCATCGTCCTCACCCCGTGATCGGCCGCACCACCCCCTCTGCATGCCGGGTACACGGACATGACAGCCCCTGGAGAAACTCGAGCATGAACCGCAAGACTTTGGTGCTGCCGGCCGTGGTCGGACTGCTCGCGCCGGTGCTCGCCGCATGCGGTGGTTCCGACAGCGGCGGCAAGAGCGGCGACGCCATCGTCATCGGCACCACGGACCGGTTCACCGCCACCAAGGACGCCCCCGCGCCGCTGGACCCGGCGTACGCCTATGACATCGGCACCTGGAACCTGCTGCACCAGACGCTGCAGACTCTGATGATCCAGCCCAAGGGCGACGGCCAGCCGGTCCCCGAGGCCGCCGAGAAGTGCGGCTTCACCGACAGCGGCAACGAGCGCTACGCCTGCACGCTGCGCGAGGGCCTGAAGTTCGCCGACGGCACCCCGGTCACCGCGGCCGACGTGAAGTTCTCCGTCGACCGCGCCCGCGCCATCAAGTCGGAGAACGGCGTCTTCGCCCTGCTCTCCACCGTCGACACCGTGGAGACCCGCGGCGACCGCGAGGTGATCTTCCACCTCAACACGGCCGACGCCACCTTCCCCTTCAAGCTGTCGACCCCCGTCGCGGGCATCCTCAACCCCAAGGACTACGACAAGGGCAAGCTGCGCGACGGCTTCAGCGTGGACGGCTCCGGTCCGTACACCATGAAGGCCGACGTCAAGAACAACGAACTCGTCGACGCCGTCTTCACCAAGAACCCCCACTACCAGGGGACGTTGAAGGTCAACAACGACAAGGTCGAGCTGCGCAGCTTCACGGACGCCGACGCCATGGGCGCCGCCCTGGACAAGGGCGACATCGACCTGATGACCCGTGCGATGTCGCCGGACCAGATCCGCAAGCTCTCCAACGCCTCCGGCGACAGCAAGATCGACCTCGTCGAGATGCCCGGTCTCGAAGTGCGCTTCCTCGCCTTCAACACCGATGCCGCCAGCGTGAAGGACAAGGCCGTACGGCAGGCGATGGCCCAGCTGATCAACCGCAGCGACCTGGTCGCCAAGGTCTACGGGACCCAGGCCGACGCGCTGTACTCGATGGTCCCGGCGACCATCACCGGCCACTCCAACTCGTTCTTCAACAAGTACGGCGACCCCAACGTCGGCAAGGCCAAGTCGCTGCTGGAGAAGGCCCACATCACCACCCCGGTCAAGTTCACGATGCACTACACGACCGACCACTACGGCCCGGCCACCAAGAAGGAGTTCGAGGTGCTCCAGCAGCAGCTCAACTCCAGCGGCCTGTTCGACGTCGACATCCAGGGCACCCCCTGGAAGGTCTTCCACCCGACGTCGCAGAAGGGCCAGTACGACGTCTACGGCATGGGCTGGTTCCCCGACTTCCCGGACGCCGACAGCTTCATCGCGCCGTTCCTGGACGCCGACAACACCCTCAACACGCCGTACGTCAGCAACGAGATCCGCAAGAACCTGCTCCCCGAGTCCCGCCGCCAGGCCGACCGGCTCGCCGCGTCCACCAGCCTGACCGCCATCCAGGACCTCGTGGCCAAGGACGTGCCGCTGCTGCCGCTGTGGCAGGGCAAGCAGTACGTCGCCACCCGTGACGACATCACCGGCGCCGCCTACGTCATCGACTCCTCGGCCACCCTGCGGCTGTGGGAGCTCGGCCGCGGTGTGAGCGGCTGACCCACACGGCTCCGCGCACGACAGAGGCGCCCCCTCCCGGCAGGCCGGGCAGGGGCGCCTCTCTCGTTCCTCGTACGCCGGACCGCTCTCGTCCGGGACTTCCCGTACCCGGGGGCGGCGCGGGTCACTGCGCGCCGGGCCGCACCAGACCGCTCTCGTAGGCGTACACCGCGGCCTGCACCCGGTCGCGCAGCCCCAGCTTGGTCAGCACATGCCCGACGTGGGTCTTGACCGTCGTCTCGCTCACGAACAGGTCGGCGGCGATCTCCGCGTTCGACAGCCCGCGTGCCACCAGCTTCAGCACCTCCACCTCACGGTCGGTGAGGGTGTGCAGGGTGTCCGGCACCGGTTCGTCCCCGGAGGGCAGATGCGTGGCGTACTTGTCCAGCAGGCGGCGCGTGATGCTCGGCGCCAGCATCGCCTCGCCGGCCGCCACCACCCGGATCGCCTGCACCAGCTCATTGGCCGGCGCGTCCTTCAGCAGGAAACCGCTCGCCCCCGCGCGCAGCGCCTCCACCACGTACTCGTCGAGGTCGAAGGTGGTCAGCACCAGCACCTTCGCCGGGCCGTCCCGCTCGGGGCCGGTGATCTGCCGGGTGGCCTCCACCCCGTCCATCCGCGGCATACGGATGTCCATCAGCACCACATCGGGCTGTAGTGCCCGCACCTGGTCCAGGGCCTGGAGGCCGTCCCCGGCCTCGCCCACGACCGCGATGTCCTGCTCCGCCTCCAGGATCATCCGGAACCCGGTGCGCAGCAGTGGCTGGTCGTCGACCAGTAGGACGCGGATGGCCACGTAAGTCTCCTTCGCTGGACCCTAGGGCCCCATTGTGCCCTGTACCTGCGCGGGTACCTGCGGCTCGGTCCCGCCCACGGGCAGCGGGTACGGCGGGGGAGTGCCGCCGAACTCGGGGCAGTGCTCGCGGTGGTCGCACCAGCCGCACAGCTTCGTGGGGCGCGGCCGCCACTCACCGGTCTCGGTGGCCAGCCGGATCGCCTCCCACAGCGCCAGCAGCTTGCGCTCCACCCGCTCCAGATCCGCCATGACCGGGTCGTACGTCAGCACGTCACCGCTGCCCAGATACACCAGCTGCAGCCGCCGCGGCACCACCCGCTTCAGCCGCCACACCACCAGGGCGTAGAACTTCATCTGGAACAGCGCGCCCTCGGCGTACTCCGGCCGCGGGGCCTTGCCCGTCTTGTAGTCGACGATGCGCACCTCGCCGGTGGGCGCCACGTCCACCCGGTCGATGATGCCGCGCAGCCTGAGCCCGGAGTCCAGCTCCGCCTCGACGAACAGCTCCCGCTCGGCCGGCTCCAGACGCGTCGGGTCCTCCAGCGTGAACCAGCGCTCCACCAGCCGCTCCGCCTCGGCCAGCCAGCGGGCCGCCCGCTCGCCGTCCGTGTCGTCGGCGAACAGCTCCACCAGCTCGGGACGGGCCTGCCGCAGCCGGTCCCACTGCCCCGGCACCAGCGCCTTGGCCCGGGGCGCGGTCCGCTCGGCGGCCGGGGCGTCGAAGAGCCGCTCCAGCACCGCGTGCACCAGCGTGCCCCGGGTGGCGGCCTCGCTCGGCTTCTCCGGCAGCCGGTCGATCACCCGGAAGCGGTACAGCAACGGGCACTGCATGAAGTCACCGGCCCGGGAGGGCGACAACGACGAGGGCGGCGCGGGGGCCCGCACGGTCGGCCCCCCGGCCACCACGGCCGCGTCCGTCCCGGCGACCGCGTCGATCCCCACGGCCGCGCCCGTGCCCACGTCCGTGACCGCGTCCGCGCCCGTGACCGCGCCGGGGCCCGCCGCCCCGCGCTCCCCGGCCGGCCCGTTGCCTCCCGCGTCGTCCGTGGCGTCCGCCGCTGCGGCCTGCGTGCTCGTCTCCATGCCACAGACCCTACGGCCCGCCACTGACAGTGACCCCCGGCGCAGGCCGGTGAAGTGCGTTACGGCGGGTACGACACTGGGGTGCCGGGCGGAACCGTTCGCCCCGGCCGCATACCATCGACCCGAGACCTCCCGGCCGGCAGAGCGGGGAGCAGCGCTTCGAACGAGGGGACACCGTGGACGTGAGCGGCGGGAGCGGGCAGCCGCGTTCCGGCAACGACGAGCCGGCCGAGTCCCCCACGGGACCCGCCGGTCCGGCGCCCCACGACAGCCCCGCCCGTCCCGGTTCCCCCGCGGAGCGGCCCGCCTCCGGCCACGGCGACCCCGCGCACCCGGCCGACGGCCCCCCGCCCGCCCCGGACCACGGCGGCACCCCCGGCACCGGCCCGGACCCGGACGCCGCAGCCCCGGCGGGCGACCGCCCCCGGACCGCCCGCGGCCAGGACCCCGGCGGCCGCGACGAGCACCCCGGCGATCACCCCTCCGACCACACGGAACCCCCGGCCGGCCACGGCACCCGTCCCGGCCAGGCGCCCCGGCCGCCGGCCGGCCACGACCCCCACCCCGACCGTGCTCTCGCCCACTCCGGCCCCGGTCCCGGCCGGACACCGCCGCCCCCGCCGCGGCGCCGCCGCGAACCCGGCGGCGGACTGCTCATGGGGCGCCCCTTCGGCGTGCCCGTCTACGTCGCGCCCAGCTGGTTCCTGATCGCCGCGCTGATCACCTGGGTGTTCGGCGGCCAGCTCGACCGCGTCCTGCCCCAGCTCGGCGCCGCCCGCTATCTGGTCTCCCTCTTCTTCGCGGTCGCCTTCTACGGCTCCGTACTGGTCCACGAACTGGCGCACACGGTGGCCGCCCTGCGCTTCAAGCTCCCGGTGCGCCGCATCCAGCTCCAGTTCCTCGGCGGGGTCTCCGAGATCGAGAAGGAGGCCGAGACACCCGGCCGCGAGTTCGTGCTCGCCTTCGTCGGACCCCTGCTCTCCCTGGTCCTGTCCGGCGTCTTCTACCTCGCCCTCCAGCCCGTGGAGCGCGGCACGGTCCCGGGAGTCCTGCTGGCCTCCCTGATGATCTCCAACCTGATCGTCGCCGCCTTCAACCTGCTGCCCGGCCTGCCCCTGGACGGCGGGCGGATGCTCCGCGCCGTCGTCTGGAAGATCACCGGCCGCCCCATGAGCGGCACCGTCGCCGCCGCCTGGGTCGGCCGCGTCCTGGCCGTCTCCGTCCTCATCGGCCTGCCGCTGCTCAGCCAGTCCGGGGCGCTCGGCACCGCCGCCGAGGACAGCGTCGGCCTGGGCACCGTGACCGACGCCCTGCTCGCCGCGATCGTCGCCGCGATCATCTGGACCGGGGCCGGGAACAGCCTGCGCATGGCCCGGCTGCGCGAACACCTGCCCGAGCTGCGCGCCCGCGCCCTGACCCGCCGCGCCGTCCCGGTCGAGACCAGCACCTCCCTGGCCGAGGCGCTGCGCCGCGCCAACGCGGCCGGTGCCCGCGCCCTGGTGGTCGTCGACGGCCACGGCGAACCGCTCTCCCTGGTCCGCGAGACCGCCATCGCCGGCGTACCCGAGCACCGCCGCCCCTGGGTCGCCGCCAGCTCGCTCGCCCAGGACCTCACCGACGGCATGCGCGTCTCCGCCGAGCTGGCCGGCGAGGAGCTGCTGGACGTGCTGCGCGCCACCCCCGCCACCGAGTACCTGGTGGTGGAGGAGACCGGCGAGATCTACGGGGTGCTGTCCGCCGCCGACGTCGAACGCGCCTTCGTGAAGGCCATGGCCCGCCCCAGCTGAGCCCCGCCCTCCCGAACCGGTGGTCGGCGGCCCTCCCGGGGGCCGGTAGGCTGGTCACATGTCCGAACCGACCGGTGCCGCCCGCCGCCGCGGGCCCTTCAAGGTCGGGGACCAGGTACAGCTGACCGACCCCAAGGGCCGCCACTACACGTTCACGCTCGAGGCCGGGAAGAACTTCCACACCCACAAGGGTTCCTTCCCGCACGACGAACTGATCGGCGCACCCGAGGGCAGCGTTGTCCGCACCACCGGCAACGTCGCCTACCTCGCGCTGCGTCCCCTGCTCCCCGACTACGTCCTGTCCATGCCCCGCGGCGCAGCCGTGGTCTACCCCAAGGACGCGGGGCAGATCCTCGCCTTCGCCGACATCTTCCCCGGCGCCCGCGTCGTGGAGGCGGGCGTGGGCTCCGGCTCGCTCAGCAGCTTCCTGCTGCGGGCCATCGGCGACCAGGGCATGCTGCACAGCTACGAGCGGCGCGCCGACTTCGCCGAGATCGCCCAGGGCAACGTCGAGCGCTACTTCGGCGGCCCGCACCCCGCCTGGCAGCTCACCGTCGGCGACCTCCAGGACAACCTGTCCGACACGGACGTCGACCGCGTCATCCTCGACATGCTCGCCCCCTGGGAGTGCCTGGAGGCCGTCTCCAAGGCGCTGGTCCCCGGCGGCATCCTGTGCTGCTACGTCGCCACCACCACCCAGCTCGCCCGGACCGTGGAGTCCATCCGGGAGATCGGCTGCTTCAACGAGCCGACCGCCTGGGAGACGATGATCCGCAACTGGCACATCGAGGGCCTGGCCGTCCGCCCCGACCACCGCATGATCGGGCACACCGGCTTCCTGCTCACCGCCCGCCGCCTCGCGGACGGCGTCGAGCCCCCCATGCGCCGTCGCCGGCCCGCCAAGGGCGCCTACGGCGACGACTACGAGGGCCCCAACGCCGACGGCGGCGCCGGCCGCTGACCCGGCCGCGCACCACCGGCAACACGTCGGCGCCGTGGCGCAGTTCCCCGCCGGGTCGGGGAACTGCGCCACGGCGCCCGTTCGTTGGGCCGCGGCACGAAGGCCGAGGTCCGCGGCCGGTCGCGGGCCCGCAGGAGTACCCACCCCGCCGTTCCTTCGCACTGTGACGTGTGGCACGATGCTGGCCATCCCACCGGCACAGCCCTCACGGGAGACACTCCTAGTGCAGCACTCCGCCGTCCCGGAACTGGCACACGCGCACACCCGCACCCGCCCCGTCCACTGGGTCGCCACCGCAGCGGCCGTCGCCGGGGTGATCGCCCTCGCCCCGGCCCTGCGCCCCGGCTCCGCCACCGCCGCCCAGCACACCGGCGCCGGCACCCGGACCGAGAGCGCCCCCGTCACCGCCGAGCCCCCCGCCACCACCGGGGTGGCTTTCCCCATCCAGTGCGGTCCGCTCAAGCCGGTGGTCGCCGAGCAGGCCACCGGGGACCTCGACCACGACGGCCGCCCCGAGACCGTGGCCGTGGTGCACTGCGACGGCTCCATGGGCACCCCGCCCGACGCCGTCTACGTCCTGACCCGCGCCCGGGAGACCGGCGCCACGCGCGTGGTGGCCACCCTCGTCGACCCCAAGGACCGGTTCACCGTCACCGACTTCGCCGTCCGCGCGGGCGAGGTGACCGCCACCCTGCTCGGCTACTCCTCGCCCGACGTGCCCAATTGCTGCCCCGACCTGAAGGACGGCGCGAAGTGGCGGTGGCACAACGGCGCGTTCGTCCGCTCCGGACCGCAGCGGTCGCGCAGTGTCTGAGCGGATGAGCGGCCCCGGTCCCGCGCGCGGCGCGGGGCCCGCGGGACCTGCCGGGGTGTGAGGAATCAGACAACCGCGACGGCGGGCGTCCGGACGGTCACCCAGCGTCCGGGCCGTACACCTCGACCCTGTCCAGAACCCGCCGCACATGGATGCACTCGCCCGGACACTCCCGCGCCGAGTCCACCACGTCCGTGAGAAGCGGCAGCGGCACGGGCGTTGCCGCGCCCTGCGCCTGGAGCAGCTCGTCCCCGGGGCCCTTCACATAGGCCAGCCCGTCGATGTCCAGCTCGAACACCTCCGGCGCGTACTGCGCGCAGATGCCGTCGCCGGTGCACAGGTCCTGGTCGATCCAGACCTCCAGCTCCTCGCCGCCGTCCGCGGTCTGCTGCTGCACGCTCATGTCTCCTGCCGTTTCACGTCGGACCGGACGGGAATCAGGCCAGCTCCGACGGGTGTTGAACGTCTCGACCCTACCTCCGTCCGCTTTCCAATCATGTTCGGTGGGTATTCCCCTGGCGTGAGGGAGAGCGCAAGGGTGAAGATCGGACACACCCCGACAGTCTTTGTGATCTAGGGGTTTCAATCGACACCCACCCAGGTAGGGTCTGGAAGCGTCCAGCTCCCCTTGGAGGAGGTGAGGACCGTGGCAGCCCACGACGACGACATGAACCGCGGCATCCGCCCGGGACGAGGGTCCGACGACCCGGCCGGGCAGATCGCCTACCTTGAGCAGGAGATCGCCGTCCTGCGACGCAAGCTCGCCGACTCTCCGCGGCACACGAGGATTCTCGAGGAGCGGATCGTCGAGCTGCAGACCAACCTGGCCGGCGTCTCCGCGCAGAACGAACGGCTGGCGAACACCCTCCGCGAGGCCCGCGACCAGATCGTGGCCCTCAAGGAGGAGGTCGACCGGCTCGCGCAGCCGCCGGCCGGCTTCGGCGTCTTCCTTCAGTCCAACGAGGACGGCACCGCCGACATCTTCACCGGCGGCCGCAAACTGCGGGTGAACGTCAGCCCCGGCGTCGAGCTCGACGAGCTGCGGCGCGGCCAGGAAGTGATGCTCAACGAAGCGCTCAACGTGGTCGAGGCCATGCAGTACGAGCGCGTCGGCGACATCGTCACCCTCAAGGAGATCCTGGAGGACGGCGAGCGCGCCCTGGTCATCGGGCACACCGACGAGGAGCGCGTGGTGCGCCTCGCCGAGCCGCTGCTCGACGTGACCATCCGCGCAGGCGACGCCCTCCTGCTCGAACCCAGGTCGGGCTACGTCTACGAGGTCGTGCCCAAGAGCGAGGTCGAGGAGCTCGTCCTCGAAGAGGTGCCCGACATCGGCTACGAGCAGATCGGCGGCCTCGGCAACCAGATCGAGATGATCCGGGACGCGGTCGAGCTGCCGTACCTCTACCCGGACCTGTTCAAGGAGCACGAACTGCGCCCGCCCAAGGGCGTCCTGCTCTACGGGCCGCCCGGATGCGGCAAGACGCTCATCGCCAAGGCCGTCGCCAACTCGCTGGCCAAGAAGGTCGCCGAGGTCACCGGCCAGGCCGCCGGCAAGAGCTTCTTCCTCAACATCAAGGGCCCCGAGCTGCTGAACAAGTACGTCGGCGAGACCGAGCGGCAGATCCGCCTGGTCTTCCAGCGCGCCCGGGAGAAGGCCAGCGAGGGCACCCCCGTCATCGTCTTCTTCGACGAGATGGAGTCCCTCTTCCGCACCCGCGGCTCCGGTGTCAGCTCGGACGTGGAGAACACCATCGTCCCGCAGCTGCTCGCCGAGATCGACGGCGTGGAGGGCCTGCAGAACGTGGTGGTGATCGGCGCCTCCAACCGCGAGGACATGATCGACCCCGCCATCCTGCGGCCCGGCCGGCTCGATGTGAAGATCAAGATCGAGCGTCCGGACGCCGAGGCGGCCAAGGACATCTTCGCGAAGTACCTCACCGAGCGCCTGCCGCTGCACGGGGACGACCTCACCGAGCACGGCGGCGACAAGCAGGCCACGGTCGGGGCCATGATCCAGACCGCGGTCGAGCAGATGTACGCGGAATCCGAGGAGAACCGCTTCCTGGAGGTCACCTACGCCAATGGCGACAAGGAAGTCCTTTACTTCAAGGACTTCAATTCCGGCGCCATGATCGAGAACATCGTGGGCCGCGCCAAGAAAATGGCGATCAAGGACTTCCTGGAGAAGGAACAGAAGGGTCTTCGCGTCTCCCACCTGCTCCAGGCATGTGTGGACGAGTTCAAGGAGAACGAGGACCTGCCGAACACCACCAACCCGGACGACTGGGCCCGGATCTCCGGAAAGAAGGGCGAGCGGATCGTCTACATCCGCACCCTCATCACCGGAAAGCAGGGCGCGGACACCGGCCGCTCCATCGACACGGTGGCGAACACCGGGCAGTACCTGTAAAAACAGGGCGGCTGCGGGTGCCCACGCCGGGTACCCGCAGTCGACTGTTTTCCGGGGCCATCGCAGGGAGCGGGCAGAGCAGGTACAGCAGGCAATGACGCAAATGATCTCCCCGTCGGCGCAAAGGCGTTCTAGGCTCTTTCGTACCGCCGGGTCGCGCAGTGCGGGGACGGGCACCGCACAGGCACCCGAGCACCCGCGGTACTTGAGCGCCGCCCCCGACCGGGGGCGCCGCCGGGCAAGGAGGGCCGCATGACCGTACGGCGAGTGATGGGCATCGAGACGGAGTACGGGATCTCCGTCCCCGGTCACCCGAACGCCAATGCCATGCTCACCTCGTCCCAGATCGTCAACGCCTACGCGGCGGCGATGCACCGGGCCCGCCGGGCCCGCTGGGACTTCGAGGAGGAGAACCCGCTGCGGGACGCCCGCGGCTTCGACCTCGCCCGCGAGGCCGCCGACTCCACCCAGCTCACGGACGAGGACATCGGCCTGGCCAATGTGATCCTCACCAACGGCGCCCGGCTCTACGTCGACCACGCCCACCCCGAGTACAGCGCCCCGGAGGTCACCAACCCGCGCGACGCCGTGCTGTGGGACAAGGCGGGCGAGCGGATCATGGCCGAGGCCGCCGAGCGGGCCGCCCAGCTGCCCGGGGCCCAGCCGATCCACCTCTACAAGAACAACACCGACAACAAGGGCGCCTCCTACGGCACGCACGAGAACTACCTGATGCGGCGCGAGACCGCCTTCTCCGACATCGTGCGCCACCTCACGCCCTTCTTCGTCTCCCGCCAGGTCGTCACCGGCGCCGGCCGCGTCGGCATCGGCCAGGACGGCCACGAGCACGGCTTCCAGCTCAGCCAGCGCGCCGACTACTTCGAGGTCGAGGTCGGACTGGAGACGACGCTCAAGCGTCCGATCATCAACACCCGCGACGAACCGCACGCCGACGCGGAGAAGTACCGCCGGCTGCACGTGATCATCGGCGACGCCAACCTCTCCGAGATCTCCACCTATCTCAAGCTCGGCACGACCGCCCTGGTCCTTTCCATGATCGAGGACGGCTTCATCGCCGTCGACCTGGCCGTGGACCAGCCCGTGCGCACCCTGCACCAGGTCTCGCACGACCCGTCCCTCAAGCGGCTGATCACGCTGCGCAGCGGCCGGACACTCACCGCTGTGCAGCTCCAGATGGAGTACTTCGAGCTGTCGCGCAAGTACGTCGAGGAGCGCTTCGGCGCGGACGCCGACGAGCAGACCAAGGACGTCCTGGCCCGCTGGGAGGACACCCTCAACCGGCTGGAGAACGACCCGATGAGCCTGGCCGGCGAGCTGGACTGGGTCGCCAAGCGGGCGCTGATGGACGGCTACCGGCGCCGTGACGGCCTCGACTGGGACGCCGCCCGGCTGCATCTGGTGGACCTCCAGTACGCCGACGTACGCCCCGAGAAGGGCCTCTACAACCGGCTGGTGGCCCGCGGACGCATGCAGCGCCTGCTGGACGAGTCCGAGGTCGACCGGGCCCGCAGGAAGCCGCCGGAGGACACCCGGGCCTACTTCCGCGGCCGCTGCCTGGAGCAGTACGCCGACGACGTGGCCGCGGCCTCCTGGGACTCGGTCATCTTCGATCTCCCCGGACGCGACTCCCTCCAGCGCGTCCCAACCCTGGAACCGCTTCGCGGAACGCGTAATCACGTCAAGGAGCTGCTGGACCGGTGCCGGACGGCGGAAGACCTGGTCAGGGTCCTGTCCGGCGGCTGAGCGGGTACCCGGTCCGGGCAGTGCCGGCCGGAGGGACGGGGTGGAAATGCCCGGCTCCGGGAATCATCGAGATGGCCCCCGCGCGTTGTGGAAACTGCGGGGCCGATGTCGGACCCGGCTTGTAGGGTCTGATCATCACCGAACGGCGGTAATGCCGACCATGTCGGGCGAACTGAGCGGGGTGAGGGTTATGGCAACCAAGGACACCGGCGGCGGGCAGCAGAAGGCCACGCGCTCGACCGAGGAGGTCGAGGAGCAGGCACAGGACGCGCAGGCCACCGACGACCTCAAGGAACGCCAGGAGAAGCTCTCGGAGGACGTCGACGACGTCCTGGACGAGATCGACGACGTGCTCGAGTCCAATGCGGAGGACTTCGTGCGCTCGTTCGTCCAGAAGGGCGGCCAGTAGCACACCCGGCACGCGTCCCGGCACCGGCCCCCGCGAGCGGGCCGGTGCCGGGACGGATGACCGGCGTCGGCACGGGTAGGGTCCGTGCACAGATTTGATGATCGGCTCGGCCGTCCCCGGCGGGGCCGCAGTCTTACGTGGAAGGAATCGCGTGGAAGCCAACACTCGTAGCACCGGGCGTCTACCAGCTGCCTTCCTGACGCCCGGGTCCTCGTCCTTCATGGACTTCCTCTCCGAGCACCAGCCCGAGCTGCTGCCCGGCAAGCGGCAGCTGCCGCCCGCGCAGGGTGTGCTGGAGGCGCCGCACGGCACGACGATCGTGGCCGTGAGCTTCCCCGGGGGCGTCGTGCTGGCCGGTGACCGCCGGGCCACGATGGGCAATGTGATCGCGCAGCGGGACATCGAGAAGGTGTTCCCGGCGGACGAGTACTCCGCCGTCGGCATCGCCGGTACGGCCGGCCTGGCCGTGGAGATGGTCAAGCTGTTCCAGCTGGAGCTGGAGCACTTCGAGAAGGTCGAGGGCGCGCAGCTCTCGCTGGAGGGCAAGGCCAACCGCCTGTCCACCATGATCCGGTCCAATCTGGGCATGGCCATGCAGGGCCTGGCCGTGGTGCCGCTCTTCGCGGGGTACGACGTGGACCGCGGCAAGGGCCGCATCTTCTCCTACGACGTGACCGGCGGCCGCAGCGAGGAGCACGGCTACGCGGCCACGGGCTCCGGCTCGGTCTTCGCGCGCGGTGCCATGAAGAAGCTCTTCCGCACCGACCTGACCGAGGCCGAGGCGACCACACTGGTGGTGCAGGCCCTGTACGACGCGGCAGACGACGACTCGGCGACCGGCGGTCCCGACGTCGCCCGCCGGATCTATCCGATCGTCACCGTGATCACCGATGACGGCTTCCGCCGGCTCACCGACGACGAGTCCTCCGAGATCGCCCGCTCGGTGCTCCAGCGGCGTCTGGAGCAGCCGGACGGACCGCGCGCCGCGCTGCTGTAGCCGCGGCCGGATCTTGCCCAGGGTGATCGAGTGACCTCTACAGAAAGGGACGGATAACCGGTGTCGACGCCGTTCTATGTCTCACCCCAGCAGGCCATGGCCGACCGGGCGGAGTACGCCCGCAAGGGCATCGCCCGCGGCCGCAGCCTGGTCGTGCTCCAGTACGCCGACGGCATCGTGTTCGTCGGCGAGAATCCGTCCCGCGCGCTGCACAAGTTCAGCGAGATCTACGACCGGATCGGCTTCGCCGCCGCCGGCAAGTACAACGAGTACGAGAACCTGCGCATCGGCGGTGTCCGCTACGCCGACCTGCGGGGTTACACCTACGACCGGGACGATGTGACGGCCCGGGGCCTGGCCAACGTCTACGCCCAGACGCTCGGCACGATCTTCTCCAGCGCGGCCGAGAAGCCGTACGAGGTGGAGCTGGTGGTCGCCGAGGTGGGGGAGACCCCGGAGGGCGACCAGATCTACCGGCTGCCGCACGACGGGTCGATCGTCGACGAGCACGGCTCGGTCGCGGTCGGCGGCAACGCCGAGCAGATCAGCGGCTACCTGGACCAGCGCCACCGGGACGGGATGACGCTGGCCGAGGCGCTGAAGCTGGCGGTGCAGGCGCTGTCCCGCGACACCAACGGCAGCGAGCGGGAGATCCCCGCCGAGCGCCTTGAGGTGGCGGTGCTGGACCGCACGCGTCCGCAGCAGCGCAAGTTCAAGCGCATCGTGGGCCGCCAGCTGGCCCGGCTGCTGGAGGGCGGCAGCCCGGACATCTCCAAGGACAGCGACGAGCCGGAGGACCCCGACGGCGCCGACGGCGCCGAGGGTTCCGGCGGTTCCGACGGCCCCGGCACGAGCGAGAAGTAGTTCCCGCCGTTCCGGTCGCCCCGGCCGGTGTCCCTGCGACGCCGCGGCCGGGGCACCGGCGTCTCAGGAGGCGCCGGGCGGGGCCGTGGAGCCGCGGACGACCAGTTCGACGGGGATGTCCCCGCCGTCGGGCATACGGCCCTCCAGGACGGCCAGCAGGGCGTGCATGCCGCGGGCGCCGAAGGTCTCCGCGTCCAGCCGGACGGTGGTCAGCTCGGGGTCGATGGCGGTGGCCAGGGCCAGATCGTCCAGGCCGGTGACGGAGATGTCGTCGGGCACGCGCAGCCCGAGCCGGCGCAGCGCCTTGTAGGCGCCCGCGGCCAGCTTGTCGTCGTCGCAGACCAGGGCGGTGGGGCGCGGCCCCGGGGCGCCGAGCGCGGCCTCGGTGGCGGCGTGGGCGTCCTCGATGGAGATCGGGGCGCGGGCGGTGCGCAGCGAGGTGCCGGGCACCGCGGCCAGGCGCGCGGCCAGTTCCCGGGCCCGCGCCTCGAAGGTCCAGGACGGCACGTCGGCCGCGAGGTGCAGGAAGCGCCGGTGGCCGAGGCCGAGCAGGTGCGCGGCGACCTGGCGGACGCCGTCGGCGATGTCCAGGTTCACCGTCGCGGCGCCGAGACTGCCCTCCGGGTCGCTGTCCAGCATGACCAGCGGCAGCTGGTCGCCGCGGATGGCGGTGAGCGCGTCGGCGGCCATGGAGGAGGCGATCACCCCGTCCAGGGCGGCCTGGGCGGAGGCGAAGGGGTTCCTGGCGGGGCCGATGCCCTCGGGGGAGGGATAGAGGACCACGCCGAAGCCGTGCTCGGCGGCGACCCGGGCGGCGCCGGTGTAGACACCGGCGAAGAACTCGGTGGTGAGCGCCGGGACGACCAGGAGCACGGTCCGGGTGTGGCCCAGGCGCAGGTTGCGGGCGGCGAGGTTGGGCCGGTAGCCGAGATCGCGGGCGGCCTCGCGCACCCGCTCGGCGGTCGGCTCAGAGACCCGGCCGCGCCACTTGTCGCCCAGGACCAGGGAGACGGCGGCCTGGGAGACTCCGGCGGCCTGGGCCACGTCGCGGCTGGTGGGCCGCGTGCTTCCTCGTGCCACCGTGCTGCTGCTCCTCTGCCTCGGGCCGCCCGGGTGTCCCGGGTGCGCGTGCGCGCGTGCGGCCGGTCGCGGTCGTCTGGACGGGTGAACAGCGCACATGGTACGTATGGCGACGGAAGTTATACGTAACACTTCCGACGCCTACGTCCTGGAGGACACGCGATGGCCGCGGGATTCGCGGGGTACCTGGAGATCCTCGGGGCGCGGCACGCCGCCCGGCTGCTGGCCGGCACGCTCGTGGGGCGGCTGCCGAACGCCACCGCGGCCATCGCGATCGTGCTGTTCGTGCGCGCGGAGGGGGGCTCGTACAGCCTGGCGGGGGCGCTGGCGGCGGTGTACGGCGTCGCCAACGCCGTCGGCCAGCCCGTCCTCGGCCGCCTGGTCGACCTGTACGGGCAGCCGCGCGTCCAGCTGCCCGCCGCGCTCGCCGCGGGCGCGGCCATGACCGTCTTCGCCTGCGCCGGCACCGAGCCGCCCGCCCTGGCCTGGGCCGCCGTGGCCGCGGCCGGGCTCTTCACCCCGCCCCTGGAGGGCGGCCTGCGCGCCCTGTGGCCCGCCGTGCTGCGCCGCGAGGAGCAGCTGCACACGGCGTACGCCATGGACGCGGTGGCGCAGGAGGTCATGTTCACCGTCGGGCCGCTGCTGGTGACGCTGTGCGTGTCGCTGTGGTCCGCGCAGGCCGCCCTGGTGCTGCTGAACGCCGTGGGGGTCCTCGGCGCGCTGTCGGTGGTCCTCTCGCCGCCCTCGCGGGCGTGGCGTTCGGCGCCGCGCGAGGCGCACTGGCTGGGCGCGCTGCGCTCGCCCGGTCTGCTGGTGCTGCTGGGCGCGTTCCTGTTCGTCGGGATCGCGCTGGGCTCCATCACGGTGGCGGCGGTGCCCTACGCGGACGCGCACGGCGGTGACGCGGTGTACGGCTGGCTGATGGCGGCGCTGGGCCTGGGCGCGCTGGCCGGCGGCGCGGTCTACGGGACGCGGGAGTGGCCGGGCGCGCCCGAGCGGCGACTGCGGGTGCTGGTGGCGCTCCTGGCGGTGTGTTACGTGCCGCTGACGCTGATGCCGGGCGCGGTGGCCATGGTGCTGCTGACGGTGGTCTCCGGGGTGTTCCTGGCGCCGTGCATCGCCTGCGCGTTCATCATCGTGGACCGGCACGCGCCGCGGGGGACGGTGACGGAGGCGTTCTCCTGGCTGGTGACGACGTTCACGGTGGGCGCGTCGGTGGGGACCGGGGTCGCGGGACCGGTGGTCCAGGCGGGCGGCGCGCTGGGGGGATTCGCCCTGCCGGCCGCGGCGGGTGCCGTGTCGCTGCTGGTGCTGCTGGCCACCGGACCGGTCCTCGCACCTCCCGGTGGAGAGGCGGTCGTTGCCGCTTCATCGGAAAATGATCCAGATCGTGCTGCCGAACCCCGTTTCAGCTCGGGGGATCGGGCGTAATGTTCAGTCATGGACCGCCGCATTTTCGGGCTGGAGAACGAGTACGGCGTCACGTGCACGTTCAGGGGACAGCGCCGCCTGTCGCCTGACGAGGTGGCGCGGTACCTCTTCCGCCGTGTCGTGTCATGGGGCCGCAGCAGCAATGTCTTTCTGCGAAACGGCGCCCGGCTCTATCTCGACGTGGGGTCACATCCGGAATACGCCACACCCGAATGTGACAATGTGATCGAACTGGTCACCCACGACAAGGCCGGAGAGCGCATTCTCGAAGGACTCCTGGTAGACGCGGAACGACGCCTGCACGAGGAGGGAATCGCGGGCGACGTCTACCTCTTCAAGAACAACACGGACTCGGCGGGCAACTCCTACGGCTGCCACGAGAACTATCTGGTGGCGCGGCACGGGGAGTTCTCGAGGCTCGCGGACATCCTCATCCCGTTCCTGGTCACCCGGCAGCTGCTGTGCGGCGCCGGAAAGGTGCTCCAGACCCCGCGCGGGGCGGTGTACTGCGTGAGCCAGCGGGCCGAGCACATCTGGGAGGGCGTCTCCTCGGCGACGACCCGCTCCCGGCCCATCATCAACACCCGCGACGAACCGCACGCGGACGCCGAGCGCTACCGCCGGCTGCATGTGATCGTGGGCGACTCCAACATGTCCGAGACGACCATGCTGCTCAAGGTCGGCGCCACCGACCTGGTGCTGCGGATGATCGAGGCGGGCACCGTGATGCGCGACCTCACCCTGGAGAACCCGATCCGGGCGATCCGCGAGGTCAGCCACGACATCACGGGCCGCCGCAAGGTGCGCCTGGCCAGCGGCCGCGAGGCCTCCGCCCTGGAGGTGCAGCGGGAGTACTACGAGAAGGCCGTGGACTTCTGCGAGCGGCGCGGCATCCGCACCGGTGTGGTGGAGCGGGTGCTGGAGCTGTGGGGCCGCACGCTCGACGCGATCGAGGCGGAGGACCTCGACCGGATCGGCACCGAGATCGACTGGGTGATGAAGTACCAGCTGATCGAGCGCTACCGGGCCAAGCACAACATGACCATGTCGAATCCGAGGGTCGCTCAGATAGACCTCGCCTACCACGACATCCACCGCCGCCGGGGGCTGTACTACCTGCTGGAGAAGAAGGGCCGTGCCACCCGGATCTGCAACGACCTGAAGATCTTCGAGGGCAAGTCCGTGCCGCCGCAGACCACTCGGGCGCGGCTGCGCGGCGACTTCATCCGGCGGGCGCAGGAGCAGCGCCGGGACTTCACGGTCGACTGGGTGCATCTGAAGCTCAACGACCAGGCGCAGCGCACGGTGTTGTGCAAGGACCCGTTCCGTTCGGTCGACGACCGGGTCGAAAAGCTGATCGCCGGAATGTGAGCCCGCGGGACCGGCCGGGTCCCGCGGGGTGAGGCACGCGTTCCGCACGAATCACCGGAACGCCACACGGGCGCCGTACGTTTCACGTGCGGCGCCCTTCTCGACCCGTAGAGTTGCGCGCACGCCATCCACAAGATCGACCGATTACGAGGCCCACCGTGCGCCGACGCTCTCTGCTTCTCTTCGCCCCCGCGGGACTGGTCACCCTGGCCGCCTGCGGCAACGACAAGTCCGGCTCGGGCAGCGACGGTGACAGCGCCTCGCAGTCGCCGTCGCCCAGCGCGCCGGCCACCTCGTCGGCCGCGCCACCCCCGAAGATCGTCTCCGGCCCGCTCCCGGCGATCACCGCGGGCACCAAGTTCGGCGAGAAGCCGACCGTCGCCAAGGGCGGCGGCGCCCCGTCCAAGGACCTCGCGGTCAAGACGGTGATCGCCGGCGGCGGCCGCACCCTCGCGGAGAACGACTACGTGCAGGCGCACTACCTGGGCCAGGTCTGGGACACCGCGAAGGTCTTCGACAACTCCTACGACCGCAAGACGCCCCTGCTCATCCAGCTCGCCCAGGGCACGATCATCGACGGCTGGCGCTATGCGCTGGCCGGCAAGAAGGTCGGCAGCAGGGTCGAGTTCTCGGTCCCGCCGACCTGGGGCTACGGCGCGCAGGGCAACGCCCAGGCGGGCATCAAGGGCACCGACACGCTGGTCTTCGTGGTCGATGTGCAGGACGCCTTCAACTCCAAGAGCTCCGCCAAGGGCAAGGACGTCCCGCAGAACGACGCGAACCTGCCGAAGGTCGGGACGAACACCGACGGCGCCGCGCCCTCCATCGACCTGCCGAAGACGGCGGCGCCCAAGAAGCTGGTCGCGGAGAACGTCATCGAGGGCGACGGCCCGGTCGTCAAGGCGGACAGCACCGTGCTCGTGCAGTACAAGGGCGTGCTGTGGGACGGCGGCAAGGAGTTCGACTCGACGTACAAGAGGAACCAGCTCACGTCGTTCTCGCTCCAGCAGGTCGTCAAGGGGTGGGCGCAGGGCCTGACCGGCAAGAAGGTCGGCAGCCGCGTCCTGATCGTCATCCCGCCGTCCCTGGGCTACGGCGACAACCCGCCGCCGGACAGCGGCATCAAGAAGGACTCGACACTGGTGTTCTCCGTGGACATCCTGGCCGCGATGTGAGCCGCCGGGGATGTAAGACTGTCGCCGTTGCCTTTCCGAGAGACAAGCAGGAGCTAGAGACGTGAGCATCGACAAGCCCGAGATCGACTTCCCGGGCGGCGAGCCCCCGGCGGACCTGGAGATCAAGGACATCTGGGAGGGCGACGGCGAGGTCGCGCAGGCGGGTCAGACCGTCACCGTCCACTACGTGGGCGTCGCCTTCAGCACCGGCGAGGAGTTCGACGCCAGCTGGAACCGCGGCACTCCCTTCCGCTTCCCGCTCGGCGGCGGCCGGGTCATCAAGGGCTGGGACCAGGGCGTGCAGGGCATGAAGGTCGGCGGCCGTCGCCAGCTGACCATCCCGGCCCACCTCGCCTACGGCAACCAGAGCCCGACCCCGGCCATCAAGCCCGGCGAGACCCTGATCTTCGTCGTGGACCTGCTCGGCGTCTGATCGGCCCGGTCCGGTCGCCCGGGGCCCATGCCCGGCCGGGCATGGGCCCCTCGGCTTTGGCCACCGCGCCCCGGAGCGGTACGGTCATCGGCAGTAGGCACCATGAGGAAGGTGACGGGCGTCGATGGCGATTGCCAAGGCCGAGCGGCTGATGAATCTGGCGCTGTGCCTGCTGGGGACCCGCCGCCCGCTCAGCAAGCGTGAGCTGCGCGAGTCCATCGAGGCGTATGTCGAGGCGTTCGGGCCCGAGCGGGGCGCCTCGGGGTCCGACGACTCCTTCAACCGCATGTTCGAGCGGGACAAGGACGACCTGCGCGAGCTGGGCCTGGTCATCGAGACCGTGGAGAGCCTGGACGGCGAGATCGGCTATCTGGCGCGCCGGGACAGCAACCGGCTGCCGCCCATCACCCTGGACGCCGAGGAGGCCGCCGCCCTCGGCCTGGCCGCCAAGGTCTGGCAGCAGGCCCGGCTGGCCGGTGCCGCCAGCGGCGCCCTGCAGAAGCTGCGCGCGGCCGGACTGCCCGAGGACGTCGACCCGTACGAGGCGCACAGCGCGCTGGAACCGCGCATCCCCGTGCACGAGGCGGCCTTCGAACCGCTGATGCTGGCCTGCCGCGACCGCCGCCCGGTGCTCTTCGACTACCGCAAGGCCAGCGCCGCCCGCCCCGAGCCCCGCCATGTCGAGCCGTGGGCCCTGGAGTGCTGGCGCGGCCACTGGTACCTGGCCGGGTTCGACCGCGACCGCGGCGCCGAGCGGGTGTTCCGGCTCTCCCGGATCACCGGCAAGGTGCGCTCGCGCGGCGCCCGCTTCACCGCGCCCGTACCGGACGTCGTCACCGTCCGCGAGACCGTCGCGAGCTGGGCCGGGGAGATCGCCGACCGCTCGGCGCGGATCCGGCTGCGCTCGGGCGCGGGGTACCCCCTTCGGGCGAAGGCCACCGTCGTCCGGGAACTCGGCGACGGCTGGGACGAGTTGGAGATCCCGTACGGGCACGGACTGGATGCCTGGCTGGTGGAGTTCGGGCCGGACGTGCTGGTGCTGGAACCGGCCGAGCTGCGCGCCGACGTGGTGGACCGGCTGCGCGCCGTGGCCAAGGGCTGAGGGGGAGCGAGCAACACTGTGGCAGGCAAACCGGTCAGGCCCGCGAACGCCATCGACCAGACCCGGCGGATGCTGTCCCTGGTGACGTATCTGCGGGAGCGGCCCGGCGCCCGGATCGAGGACGTCGCGCGCGCCTTCGGCATCAGCGAGGACGAGCTGGTCTCCGACCTCGACGTGCTGCCCATGTGCGGCACCAGCTTCCGCGGCGGCGACCTGCTCGACATCGACACCGACGGCGAGCGCATCTGGTGGCACAACCCCGCCGCGCTCGGCGCCGACGCCGCCGAGCCGCTGCGGCTGGCCGCCGACGAGGCGACCGCCCTGCTGGTGGCGGCCCGCGCGGTGGCGACCCTGCCGGGCCTGCGCGAGAGCGACCGGCAGGCCCTGCTGCGGGCGACCGCCAAGGTGGAGACGGCGGCGGGCGAGGCGGCGGGCGCCAGCTCGCGCCTCTCGGTCACCTTCGAGTCCGAGGGCGGCGTCTTCGCCGACGTCGACCGGGCCATCTCCGAGCGCCGCCGCCTCTGGATCCGCTACTACTCGCCCGCGCGCGACGAGGTCACCGAGCGCGAGATCGACCCCATCCGCCTGGTCAGTGTCGGGCACACGTATGTGGAGGCGTGGTGCCGCCGCTCCGAGGCGCGCCGCACCTTCCGGCTGGACCGCGTCGCCGAGATCAAGATCCTCGACGAGCCGTCGGCGCCCCCGGAGATAGAGCTGCGGGACCTGTCCGAGGCGCTGGTGCAGCCCGCGGCGGAGGACCCCGAGGTCGTCGCGGAGGTCGGTCCCGGCGGGCGCTGGGTCGCCGAGTACTACCCGCACGACAGCGCCGAGGAGCTGCCCGACGGGGGACTGCGCATCACCCTGCGCACCCCCGACCCCGCCTCGCTGCGCCGGCTGGCGCTGCGGCTGGGCCCGGACGGCCGGATCGTGGCGCCGGCCGCGCTGGCCGACAGCGCCCGGGAGGCGGCGCGCGAGGCCCTGGCGGCGTACGACGGCATCGGGGCGGCGGACGCCCCGGGCGCCGCCGGCCGCGCGGGAACGGGACAGGCGGGGCGCGGCGGCTCGGCCGGGCCGGCCCAGGGCGACGACAGGCAGGAGCAGGCGCTGTGAACGAGCCGACGGCAACCGGGAGCCAGGGCATGTCGGTGGCGACGGCCTTCGCCGGGATGCGCAACGTCACACCCGCGCTGTTCCGCGCCTGCTGCCCCGACTGCCGGGCCCGGTTCGAACTCGGCGCGGACGCGCTGCGCCTGGTCGTCGGCGCCACCAGCCGCACCACCTTCTACTCCTTCACCTGCCCCGAGTGCGCCGCCACCGTCCGCAAGCCGGCCGGGGAGCGCATCGTGGAGCTGCTCACCGGCGGCGGGGTCAGGACCCTGCGGCTGCACGCCGTCTGAGACCGCCCGGCGGCCGGTGCAAAGACGGTCCGCGGACCGTCTAGGCTCAGGGGCATGGTGTGGCCGATGATCGCGGTAGCTGCGGGGTTCGTGGGACTTGTCGTCCTCGGTGTGCTGGCGGTCCGGGTCTTCCTGGAGGCGCAGCGCCTCGGCCGGCAGGTGTCGGACTCGGCGCGGCGCATCAGCAGGGCGGCCGAGGATCTGGAGCGGGCGACGGTGAGCGCGGCGCGCGCAGCCGACTCCCTGTGAGAAGGACCGGGAACTCCTGTGAGGTCCCGAACGTCACTTCTGGTGGAGCGCTGCGGCCTGTACCCACGCTGGTCCGGCTGGGTACGCTCTACGCGCGGCCCGGGAAACGAGGCACGGTCCGCACGGCACGAGTACACGTGGGGATGGTCTCGCGTTCATCCCCGGGCGATACGATCGCTGTCAGCACGATGGCCAGACACCTGTCCGTCCCGTCGGGCAGGCCCAGCCGCCCCGCCTCAGTGAGAAGGTGAAGACTGATGTTCCGCAACGCACTCGAGCCGTGGCACCTGGTGCTGTTGATTCTCGTGATCGTCCTCGTGTTCGGTTCGAAGAAGCTTCCGGACATGGCCCGTTCGCTCGGCAAGTCCGCGCGCATCCTCAAGAGCGAGGCCAAGGCGATGAAGGGCGAGGGCAAGGCGTCCTCGACCGCCGCCCAGCCGGCCGAGGAGGAGCAGGCGCAGCAGGCCCAGCGCACGATCCAGGCGGCCCCCGGTGAAGTGTCCACCTCCCGCCCGGTCGGTGAGCCGACGGACACGACCACCCAGCGCTGACGCGAGGACCGGGACCTTCTCCGGTCCACTGCACGAGATGAGGAAGTGGGTTGCTCAAACCTGCCCTTAAAAAGGAGAGGGATCCCGAGGGGCGCATGCCGCTCGCGGACCACTTGCGCGAGCTGCGCAACCGGCTCGCGAAGGGTGTCCTGGCGATCCTCGTCGTGACGGTGGCGGCGGCCTTCTACTACAAGGACATCACCGACTTCATCACCCGGCCGGTGCTGGACTCCATCGGATGCCCGGACTCGTTCGGGAATCTGGCCAAGTCGAAGGACGTGCACTGCGCGCACCTCACCGTCAGCGGCCTGCTGGCGCCCTTCACCCTGGCCCTGAAGGTCGCCCTGACGACGGGCATCGTGCTGGCGTCGCCGGTGTGGCTGTACCAGCTGTGGGCGTTCGTGGCGCCCGGTCTGCACCGCAACGAGAAGAAGTACGCCTACGCCTTCGTGGCGTTCGGCTTCCCCCTCTTCCTCGCCGGCGGCTACCTCGCCTACAACGTGCTGCCGACGACGGCGAAGTTCCTGATCGACCTGACGCCCAGCAACGCCGAGAACCTGCTGCCCCTGGACGACCTGCTCGACCTGAGCATCCGCATGGTCGTCGTCTTCGGCCTCGCCTTCGAGATGCCGCTGCTGCTGATCATGCTCAACCTCACCGGTGTGCTGTCCGGCCGGCGCATGCTCGGCTGGTGGCGCGGCATGATCGTCGGTATCGCGGCCTTCGCCGCCGTGGCGACGCCCAGCCCGGACCCGGGGACCATGCTGTCCCTCGCGGCACCGATCTGGGGACTGTTCTTCATCGCCGTGGGCTTCTCCATGCTGAACGACCGCCGCAAGCAGCGGCGCGCGGGAGGCGGCCTGTCCGACGACGAGGCCTCCGACCTCGACCTCACGCCCGAGGACATCGGCGAGATCGAGCCCGTCGGCGCCGGCCGGTCGGTGCCCGAGCAGTCCGGCCCCGAGCGGGTCAACGGCTACGACGACGTGACCTGACCCCGGCCGCACCCGACCCCGGCGGCCGCAGGCGTCCGCGAGGGCCGGCCCCTCGCCCCGCGAGCGGCCGGCCCTCGTGCGTGCCGGGGGGGGCCGGTCAGGTCCCGGCCGCCCGGGGCGGGACCCGGCAGGTCTGGGCGATCGGGATAATGATCGTCCTGTTGTCGGTGCGGCCCGGTACGCTCGAAAGCACGATGACTCAGGACCTCTCACCGGCCGAGCGGTACGCGGCAGCGCGCAGGCGAGCTGCCGAGCAGGCCACCGCGCTCGCGGGTTTCCGCGAGATGTACGACTTCGGCCTCGACCCGTTCCAGATCGAGGCCTGCCAGGCCCTGGAGGCGGGCAAGGGCGTGCTGGTCGCCGCGCCCACCGGCTCCGGCAAGACGATCGTGGGCGAGTTCGCCGTCCATCTCGCCCTCCAGCAGGGCAAGAAGTGCTTCTACACGACCCCCATCAAGGCGCTGTCCAACCAGAAGTACTCCGACCTGTGCCGCCGCTACGGCAGCGACAAGGTAGGCCTGCTCACCGGCGACAACAGCGTGAACTCCGACGCCCCGGTGGTCGTGATGACCACCGAGGTCCTGCGGAACATGCTGTACGCGGGCTCCCAGACGCTGCGCGGCCTCGGCTATGTGGTCATGGACGAGGTGCACTACCTCTCCGACCGCTTCCGCGGTGCCGTCTGGGAGGAGGTGATCATCCACCTGCCCGAGTCGGTGACGCTGGTGTCACTGTCGGCGACCGTGTCCAACGCCGAGGAGTTCGGTGACTGGCTGGACACCGTCCGCGGCGACACCGAGGTGATCGTCTCCGAGCACCGCCCCGTCCCGCTGTTCCAGCACGTGCTGGCCGGGCGCCGGATGTACGACCTGTTCGAGGAGGGCGAGGGCCACAAGAAGGCCGTCAACCCCGACCTCATGCGCATGGCCCGGATGGAGGCCAGCAGGCCGTCGTACCAGGACCGCAGACGCGGCCGGAACATGCGCGAGGCGGACCGCGAGCGCGAGCGCCGCCAGCGCTCCCGGATCTGGACGCCGGGCCGCCCCGAGGTGATCGAGCGGCTCGACGCCGAGGGCCTGCTGCCCGCCATCACCTTCATCTTCAGCCGCGCCGCCTGCGAGGCCGCCGTCCAGCAGTGCCTGTACGCGGGTCTCAGGCTCAACGACGAGGAGGCGCGGGAGCAGGTCCGCGCCCTCGTCGAGGAGCGCACCGCCGCCATCCCGCGCGAGGACCTGCACGTCCTCGGCTACTACGAATGGCTGGAGGGCCTGGAGCGCGGCATCGCCGCCCACCACGCCGGCATGCTCCCGACCTTCAAGGAGGTCGTCGAGGAGCTGTTCGTGCGGGGCCTGGTCAAGGCGGTCTTCGCCACCGAGACCCTGGCCCTGGGCATCAACATGCCGGCCCGCTCGGTGGTCCTGGAGAAGCTCGTCAAGTGGAACGGCGAGCAGCACGCGGACATCACTCCCGGCGAGTACACCCAGCTCACCGGACGGGCCGGCCGCCGCGGCATCGACGTCGAGGGGCACGCGGTGGTGCTGTGGCAGCGCGCCATGAACCCCGAGCACCTGGCGGGCCTGGCGGGCACCCGTACGTACCCGCTGCGCTCCAGCTTCAAGCCGTCGTACAACATGGCGGTCAACCTGGTCGAGCAGTTCGGCCGGCACCGCTCGCGGGAACTGCTGGAGACCTCCTTCGCGCAGTTCCAGGCGGACCGCTCGGTCGTCGGCATCTCCCGGCAGGTGCAGCGCAACGAGGAGGGCCTGTCGGGCTACGAGGAGTCGATGACCTGCCATCTCGGCGACTTCACGGAGTACGCGCGACTGCGCCGCGAGCTGAAGGACCGGGAGAACGAACTGGCCCGCCAGGGGGCCACCCAGCGGCGGGCCGAGGCCGCCGTGGCGCTGGAGAAGCTCAAGCCCGGTGACGTCATCCATGTGCCCACCGGCAAGTTCGCGGGCCTGGCGCTGGTGCTGGATCCGGGGCTGCCGGCCGGCCGCTCCCACGGACACCGCGGCTTCGATCACCAGGACGGCCCGCGTCCGCTGGTGCTGACCGCCGAGCGCCAGGTCAAGCGGCTGGCGGCCATCGACTTCCCGGTGCCGGTGGAGCCGCTGGAGCGGATGCGGATCCCGAAGTCGTTCAATCCGCGCTCCCCGCAGTCCCGCCGCGACCTGGCCTCCGCGCTGCGCACCAAGGCCGGGCACATCCCGCCCGAGCGGCACCGCAAGCGGCGTTCGCAGGCGGTCGACGACCGGGAGATCGCCCGGCTGCGCACCGCCCTGCGGGCCCACCCGTGCCACGGCTGCGACGACCGCGAGGACCACGCCCGCTGGGCCGAGCGCTACCACCGGCTGATGCGGGACACCCGGCAGCTGGAGCACCGCATCGAGGGCCGCACGAACACCATCGCGCGCACCTTCGACCGGATCGTCGCGCTCCTGACCGAGCTGGACTATCTGCGCGGTGACGAGGTGACCGAGCACGGCAAGCGCCTGGCCCGGCTCTACGGCGAACTCGACCTGCTCGCCAGCGAATGCCTGCGCGAGCGGGTGTGGGAGGGCCTGGGTCCGGCCGAACTCGCCGCGTGCGTCTCGGCGTTGGTGTACGAGGCACGGGCCGCCGACGACGCCATGGCGCCCAAGCTGCCCTCGGGCCGGGCGAAGGCCGCGCTCGGGGAGATGGTGCGCATCTGGGGCCGTCTGGACGCCCTGGAGGAGGACTTCCGGATCAGCCAGACCGAGGGCGTCGGCCAGCGCGAGCCCGACCTCGGCTTCGCCTGGGCCGCGTACATGTGGGCGTCGGGCAAGGGCCTCGACGAGGTGCTGCGCGAGGCGGAGATGCCGGCCGGCGACTTCGTGCGCTGGTGCAAGCAGGTCATCGACGTCCTCGGGCAGATCTCGGCGGCGGCTCCCACGGAGGACTCCACCGTGGCGAAGAACGCGCGCAAGGCGGTCGACGGCCTGCTGAGGGGAGTGGTCGCCTACTCGTCGGTCGGGTGAGTCCACCCGTCCCGGGGCCCTGGGGCGTGACGGTGTGCGGTCGGTCCGCGCGCGGTCACGCCCCAGGGCCTTTTCTCACCCGTCCCGGTGACGGGCCGTCGTATGCCCGTACGTCGTCACGGTCGGTGTTCGAGTGAATCCGCGGCGTGCGAAACGGCCGAGGGTACTCCAGTCTCCCGGCCCGTTTCAGGCGGTTGCCGAAGATGACACGGCGTTGATCCGGTCGGACTAAGCTCGCCCGCAGCGCACCGAGTTGATGGGTATTCGTGCGTTTGTTCCCCAATGTTCCCCATGTTCCAAGGTGCGGCAGTTCGCCGACCCACCCGGCCCGACGCTGCCCCGAACCACCCCCGCCGATTCATCTCAGAAGGCTTACATGGTGAGTGTCCAATCGCCTCCCGGCAGCCGCGAACTTCCCCGCGCACGCGTGCTGCTGCTCCCGGTCATACTGATGGCGGCGGCCACCGGCGCCGCCGTCGCCCTGGTGGCGGACCCGGCCCGCCTCGCCGTGGGCTGCTGCGGCGCCCTCGCCACCCTCCTGGTGCTCCTCACGGCCGCCGAAGCGGTGCGCCGCGGCCGCACCGTACGCGAGCAGCGGGCCGAGCACGCCCGGCAGACCGACTACCTGAAGCGGCGCATCGCCGGCCACGACGAGGAGATCTCCTACCTGGCCTCGGAGATCCTCCCGGCCGCCGTCGCCTATCTGCGCGCCAGCCACACCCCGCGCGAGGTCATGCGCGACCTCATCGACGGCGACCCGGAGTGGTGCCGGATCCCGGAGCCGCAGCGCGCGGTGGTCCGCATGATCCTCAAGATCGTGGACCAGGAGGAGTCCATGCGGGACTCCACGCAGCGCTCCTTCGTCAGCATCGCCCGCCGGGTGCAGGCGATCGTGCACCAGCAGGCCAAGGAACTGCGGGAGATGGAGGAGGACCACGGCCGCAGCCCCGAGGTCTTCGACGACCTGCTGCGCATCGACCACGGCACCGCGCTGATCGGCCGCCTCGCCGACTCCATCTCCGTCCTCGGCGGCGGCCGCCCCGGCCGCCAGTGGCCCAACCCGGTCACGCTCTACAGCGTGCTGCGCGGCGCCATGTCCCGGATCCTGGAGTACCGGCGCATCGAACTGCACTCCATCGCCAAGGTCAACATCAAGGGCACCGACGTCGAGCCGGTCATCCACGCCGCCGCCGAACTCCTCGACAACGCCACCCGCTACTCGCCCCCGCAGACCAAGGTGCACGTGACCGCCGTGGAGGTGCAGAGCGGCGTCGCCATCGAGATCGAGGACGGCGGCGTCAGCCTCAACGAGGAGTCCCGCGCCCGGATCGAGAAGCTGGTCGAGGCGGCCAAGGCCGGGGTCGACCTCCAGGAGCTGGCCGAGAGCCCGCGGCTCGGCCTCGCCGTCGTCGGCCGCCTGTGCACGGCGTACAAGATGCAGGTCTCCCTGCGGGCCTCCGCGTACGGCGGGGTCCGCGCCGTCCTCGTCGTGCCCAGCGACATGATGACCACCGATCCGGCCCCCGGGCTCGCCCACGGCATCGGCGCCACCTCCATCCCGCGGCCCGGCGAGGACGCCGTCGAGGGACCCAAGCGCGCCCCCAAGAAGCGCCGCCCCACCAGCCCGCGCATTCCCGCCTCGGTCCCGATGGAGGACGAGGTCCCCGAGGTCACCGAATGGACGCCGGGCGGCCTGCCGCAGCGCCGCAGCCGGGTCAAGATCCCGCTCAGCCAGCGCATCGCCGAACAGGTCGCCGCCGAACGGGCCGAGCAGGAGGGCGGCTCCGTGTGGAGCACGCCCCGGGCCGCCGTCCGCCGGCCCGCGCAGCAGGAGACCGAGCCCGGCCTGTGGGTGGAGGCGTTCTGGGACGGCCTGAAGAAGGACAACCCGGGCCCGGACCCGACCGCGTTCACCCAGGACCCGACCGCGTTCCTGCACCTGATCGAGAAGCCGGCCCGTGACGGAGCCGACGACGAGGGGGACCTCAAGTGATCCAGCAGCGTGCCAACTTCGACTGGATGCTCAAGGAGCTGAACGACGGCGTACCGGGCATCGAGATGATCGTGGTGCTCTCCGCCGACGGCCTGCGCATCGCCCGCTACGGCGGTGACCCGGACGCGGCCGACCGGGTCGCCGCGGCCTGCGCGGGGCTCCAGAGCCTGGCCGGCGCCGTCGCCGTCGAGATCCCCGACAGCGACGGCCGGATGAAGCTGGTCATCATCGAGATCGACGGCGGCTACTTCTATCTGATGTCCGCCGGGGCCAACGCCTATCTGGCCGTCCTCGCCGACATCCGCACCGAACCCGGCATGATGAGCGCCCGGATGCGCGATCTCGTGGTCCGGATCGGGGCCCACCTGACCAGTCCGCCCCGGCGCGGTGGGCAGACCGTATGACCCCTCCGCGACGCCAGAGGCGCTACCCCGCACACGAACCGCCGCCGCCCAGACCCGCCAGGCAGGGCGAGGAGAGGAACCCGGAGCGGCTGTACGTCGTGGCCGGCGCGGGCGAGGACGGTGCCCGTGCCGCCCTCGACCTGGTGACCCTCGTGGTGGCGCGCGCCGAGCCGCCGCCGTCCGCCACCCCCGAGCAGGCGGCGCTGCTGCGGCTGTGCACCGCCCCGCTGTCCGTGGCCGAACTCTCGGCCTACCTCAACCTGCCGTTCAGCGCGATGACGGTCCTGATCACCGAGCTGCTGACGGCCGAACTGGTCCAGGCGCGCGCCCCGATCGTGCGCCAGGCGGTCCCCGACCGTTCCCTCCTCGAAGCGGTGATGCATGGACTTCAACGGCTCTGACACCCTCCCCGGCCCGCGCACCGGTGACCATCTCCCGCACACGGCCCAGGCCGCGGTGAAGATCGTCATCGTCGGCGGGTTCGGGGTCGGCAAGACGACGATGGTGGGCTCGGTCAGCGAGATCAGGCCGCTGACCACCGAGGAGACCATGACCCAGGCCGGGATCGGGGTCGACGACGACTACGGCTCCGACTCCAAGACGGCCACCACCGTCGCCATGGACTTCGGGCGCATCAGCATCACCGACCAACTGGTGCTCTACCTCTTCGGCACGCCCGGCCAGGAACGCTTCTGGTTCCTGTGGAACGGCCTGTTCGAGGGGGCGCTCGGTGCGGTCGTCCTGGTCGACACCCGCCGCCTGGAGGTCAGCTTCGACGTGATGGGCCGGCTGGAGGAGCGCGGCGTGCCCTTCGTGGTGGCCGTCAACTCCTTCCCGGACGGCCCCCGTTACCCGATCGCCGAACTGCGCACGGCGCTGGACCTGTCGGAGGAGATCCCGATGGTCGAGTGCGACGTACGCCGCCGGGCCTCCAGCCGGGACGTGCTGATGACCCTCATGCGCTTCCTGCACTCCCTGGCCATGACGGGCCCGCGCACCTGAACGGCCCGTGACACTCCCGGCTCGCCCGGCTCTCTTCCGCCCTCTTCTGTTCCCTTCCGCCCCCTCCTGTTCCCTTCTGCTTTCCTGCTTCCCCTTCCGTCTCTCCGTCTCTCCTTCCGTCCTTTCCGCTTCGAAAGCGACCGCTGTGACGCCTGAACCCCAGCACCTGACCGGTCCGGACGACCGCATCCCCGCCCCGCCCCCCGGCTGCCCCGCGCACGGCGTCGGCCCCGGTGGGCTGCACCGCCTGCACGAGGCGCCCGACCTCGGTGACCTGTACGAGCAACTGCGCGACCGGCACGGCCCGGTGGCGCCCGTGCTGCTGCACGACGACGTCCCCATGTGGGTGGTCCTCGGCCACACCGAGAACCTGCACATGGTGCGCACCCCCTCGCAGTTCACCCGGGACAGCCGCATCTGGACCCCGCTCAAGGAGGGCATGGTCAAGCCCGACCACCCCCTCATGCCGCACATCGCCTGGCAGCCGATCTGCTCGCACGCCGAGGGCGACGAGCACAAGCGGCTGCGCGGCGCGGTCACCGCGGCCATGGCCACCATCGACCACCGGGGGCTGCGCCGCCACATCGGCCGCGCCACCCAGCGCCTGGTCAACCGCTTCTGCGAGACGGGCCGCGCCGACCTCGTCGACCAGTTCGCCGAGCATCTGCCGATGGCCGTGATGTGCGAGGTCCTCGGCATGCCCGAGGAGTACGGCGACCGGCTGGTGCAGGCCGCCCGCGACATGCTCAAGGGCACCGAGACCGCCATCGCCAGCAACGACTACATCATGGGCTGTCTGAGCGGGCTCGCCGCCCGCCGCCGGGCCCGCCCCGAGGACGACTTCACCAGCCACCTCATCGCCGACCCGGCCGGTCTGAACGACGAGGAGGTCGGCCAGCACCTGCGGCTGGTGCTCATCGCCGCCTACGAGGCCACCGCGAACCTGCTGGCCAACACCATCCGCCGGGTGCTCACCGACCCGGGGTTCCGCGCCCAGCTCAACGGCGGTCAGATGACGGTGCCTGAGGCGGTCGAGCAGTCCCTGTGGGACGAGCCGCCCTTCAGTACCATCTTCGCCTACTTCGCCAAGCAGGAGACCGAGCTGGGCGGCCAGCGCATCCGGCGCGGCGACGGGCTGCTGCTCGGTATCGCGCCCGGCAACGTCGACCCCCGGGTCCGGCCCGACCTGGAGGCCGACATGCAGGGCAACCGGTCCCACCTCGCCTTCAGCGGCGGCCCGCACGAGTGCCCCGGCCAGGACATCGGCCGGGCCATCGCGGACGTCGGCGTGGACAAGCTGCTGATGCGGCTGCCCGACATCCGGCTCGACTGCCACGAGGACGAGCTGCGCTGGACCGAGTCGATCGCCTCGCAGCACCTGGTGGAGCTGCCGGTGCGGTTCACCCCGCGCCCGCAGCAGGACGTGATGGCCCAGCCGAGCCACACCCCGATGCCGGTGCCGCAGCCGCGCACCGCCTGGGAGATCAGCACCGTACCGGCCACGCCCGCACCGTCCCCCGAGCCCGTGCCGGACGAGGGGGCGGCCGGCGCCACGGCGGCGGGAGCCCCGCGCGGCCGGACGGCGGTGGAGGCACCCGCGCGGCCGGTGGCCGCGCCCGCGTCCGCCGCCCCCGCGGCGCCGGCCGCCCGGACCGCCGGGACCACCGGCACCGGGGTCGGGATCGGCGGCGGCACGGACACCGGCCCCGGCGCGGACCCCGGCGGCGACTTCGTGCCGGACCGCCCGCTCGGCGCCTGGCAGCGCTTCCTGCGCTGGTGGCGCGGCTACTGACCCGCGTCCCACGCGGCCGGGGACTCCCAGGCCCGCAGGGTCCGGCCGCTGCGCAGCCGGTGCTCGGCGCCCGTGACCGGGTCGGTGAACTCCAGCTCCCGCGCCAGCAGTTGCAGCGGGCGCCGGAAGTCACCGGCCGGGCCGGGGCCGGTCACCACCGGGTAGAGCGGGTCGCCGAGGATCGGCACGCCCAGCGCGCTCATGTGCACCCGCAGCTGGTGCGTCTGCCCGGTGGCCGGGGTGAGCCGGTAGCGGGCCAGGCCGTCCGCGCGGTGTTCGAGCAGCTCGACGTGCGTGAGCGCGTTCGGCTCGCCGGGCACCTCGCGGGCGGCCGGCTCCCCGCGCTCCTTCACGATCCGGCCGCACACGGTCCGGGGCAGGGCGAGCGCGGGATCGTACGGCGCCACGGCCTCGTACACCTTGCGCACCCGCCGGTCGCGGAAGAGCGTCTGGTACGCGCCGCGCTCCTCGGGCCGCACCGTGAACAGCACCAGCCCGGCGGTGAGCCGGTCCAGGCGGTGCGCGGCGCCGAGCGCCGGGAGATCCAGTTCGCGGCGGAGCCGGGCCAGCGCGGTCTCGGCGACATGGATGCCGCGCGGGGTGGTGGCGAGGAAATGCGGCTTGTCCGCGACGACCAGGTGCTCGTCGCGGTGGACCACCTCCAGCGGGAACGGCACCGGCACCTCGTCGGGCAGCTCCCGGTGGAACCAGACGAACATCCCGGGCTCGTACGGCGCTTGTGGCGCCACCGGCCGCCCGTCGGCGCCGACGATCCGCCCCTGGTCGAACAGCTCGGCGACCGCGCCGGGAGCCGCCCCGGACAGCCGCTCCACCAGGTGCTCGCGCACGGTCGCCCAGGTCCCCCCGGCGGGCAGCCGCACCCGCACCGGGTCCACACCCCGCAGCTGGGGCAGCGGCGCGGGCGGTGCGGGGCGGGAACGGCGTCTCATCCGCAGCAGCCTACGAGCCGCCGGGCCCGGGGGAAAACCGCTGGGCCGCCCGGCCCGCGCCCGGCAGGATGCGGATCATGCCCGACCTCACCACTCCCGTCCTGCCCGCCCGCGCCTTCTCCCGCGCGCCGCAGCCCACCGTGCCCACCGGCGGCGGCCTCCTGCTGCGCCCCTTCCGGACCGGGGACGCGCCCGCCGTGCACGCCGTCTTCCAGGACCCGGTCATGCACCGGTGGCATCTGCGCTCCGCCGGCTGTGAGGAGGAGGTGACCGGCTGGATCGCCCAGTGGCACGCGGCCTGGGCGGCGGACCGGGAGGCCCACTGGGCGGTGGCCGAGGACGGCGGCGCCGGGCGCCTGCTGGGCCGGGTCGCGCTGCGCGAGGTGCGCCTCGCGGACGGCGCGGCCGAGGTGGCGTACTGGACGGCGCCCGAGGCGCGGGGCAGGGGAGTGGCCGCCCGTGCCACCGCCGCTCTCGCCCGCTGGGCGCTGGAGGAGACCGGCTTCCACCGCCTGGAACTGCTGCACGCCGTGGCCAACGAGGCGTCCTGCCGGGTCGCCGCCCGGACCGGCTTCGCGCTGGAGGGCACCAAGCGCCGCTCGGGTCTGCACACGGACGGCTGGCACGACATGCATCTGCACGCCCGGGTGCGGGGCGACTGAGCGGGCCGGGCGCGGACCGCGCCCGCGTGCGACGACGCGAGGGGCGGCCCCCCGCGTGCGTGGGTGCCGCCCCTCGGGATGCGTCCTCGGCTCAGGCGGCGCTCGGCGCACCCTCCTGCTCGGCCTCGACACGGGCGTTCCACTCGGACTTGGAGGCCTGCCAGCCGTCCTCGTTGTGGCCCAGGCGCCAGTAGCCGGAGATCGACAGGTCCTCGCGGGGGACGCCGTGCTCGACGCGCAGCAGCCGCCGCAGCTCCTTCACGAAGCCCGCCTCGCCATGTACGAAGGCCTGCACGCGGCCGACGGGGAAGTCCAGCGCCCGTACGGCCTCGACCAGGGCCTCGCCGACGGGCCGCTCGCCGCGGTGCAGCCAGACGACCTCCACGTCGGAGTCGATCTTCTGCTCCTCCTCGGGCCCGGAGACCTCCACGAAGGCGTGCGCGGTGACGCCCGGGGGCATGGCCTCCAAAGAGCGGGCGATGGCGGGCAGGGCGCTCTCGTCACCGGCCAGCAGATGCCAGTCGGCGGTGGGGTCCGGGGCGTAGGCGCCGCCGGGGCCCATGAAGCGCACCACGTCGCCCGGCCGCACGCGCAGCGACCAGGGGCCGGCCAGGCCCTCGTCGCCGTGCACCACGAAGTCGATGCTCAGCTCGCGGTGCTCGGCGTCCCAGGCGCGCACGGTGTAGGTCCGGGTCACCGGCCACTGCTCGGGCGGGAACTCCTCGCGGACGCGCTGCAGGTCGAAGGGCTCGGGATAGGTGACGCCGGGGGCCGGGAACAGCAGCTTCACATAGTGGTCCGTGCAGGTGTCGGCCGCGAAGCCGGCCAGCTCCTCGCCGCCGAGCACCACGCGCTGCATGTGCGGAGTGAGCCGTTCGGTGCGGATCACCCGCGCGGTGTGGACCCTTCGCGGTTTGCGCGCCGGACGTTCTGCCATGACGGCCTCCCAGTTCACGTGCTTAGGCTTACCTAAGTTAGCACCTTCCGCCGGGCGGCACCTCTTCCGCGGGGGACTTCCCCGTGCGCGTCGTCGCTCCGCGTCACGCCTCCAGGGTGCTGACCAGGCGTTGGAGGGAGCCGCCCAGTCCCCAGCGGCCGGACAGCTCCGCCAGCGCCGCCGCATCGCGCGGGGTGCGCGGCAGGGCCGTGTCGACGTCCGGCAGCGGGACGTCCCGGGCCACGCGCACGACCTTCGGGGCCACCGCGAGATACGGGCGCGCCTCCTCCAGCCGTCTGCGCTGCGCCGGGGTGAGCTTCGCCCGCGGGTCGTCGACCGCGGCCATGATCCCGGCCAGGTCGCCGAAGGCGTCGAGCAGCCGGGCCGCCGTCTTCTCCCCGATGCCGGGCACGCCCGGCAGACCGTCGCTCGGATCGCCGCGCAGCAGTGCCAGGTCCGCGTACCCGCCGCCGTCGACTCCATACTTCTCGCGCAGCACCGCCTCGTCGGTGAGCTGGAGCGTGCCGACACCCTTGAGCGGGTAGAGCACGCGCACCCCGCGCGCGTCGTCCACCAGCTGGTACAGATCGCGGTCGCCGGTGACGATGTCGACCGGGCCGGCGGCGCGGGCGGTGAAGGTGCCGATGACGTCGTCGGCCTCGTACCCGGCGACGCCCACGCGGGCGATGCCGAGGGCGTCGAGCACCGCCTCGATGACCGGGACCTGCGGCGAGAGGGTGTCGGGCACCTCCTCCTCGTCCGGGCCGCCCGGGTGCTCCGCGGCCACGCGGTGCGCCTTGTAGGACGGGATCAGCTCCACCCGCCAGTGCGGCCGCCAGTCGGCGTCCATGCAGGCCACCAGGTGGGCGGGCCGGTGGTCGCGGACCAGGCGGTCGATGAAGTCGAGCAGTCCGCGCACCGCGTTCACCGGGGTGCCGTCGGGGGCCCTGACGGACTCCGGGACGCCGAAGTAGGCGCGGAAGTACAGGGAGGCGCTGTCGAGGAGCATCAGTGGTCCGGTCACGCCTCGCATCATGCCGTACCCCACTGACAGTCACCCGGCGCCGTGTGAGCCACGCCACTTTTGTGTTTGCCCCCGGGGGACCTGGGCAGGCGCGGGCCCGAGCGAAGGTAGTTGCGTTATTCAACTGTTACTGATCCTTCGCAACTGTCCCTGTCCCCTATGACGAGAGGTGCGCGTGGCATCCAGGCTTGAGGCCCAACACCTGTACAAGGTGTTCGGCAGACGACCCGACGAGGCAGTGGAGAAACTCCGGCAGGGTGCCGGCCGCGACGAACTGCGGGCCGGCGGCACCACCGCCGCCGTCATCGACGCCTCCTTCACCGTGGACCCCGGACAGATCTTCGTCGTGATGGGGCTGTCCGGCTCCGGCAAGTCCACACTCCTTCGGATGCTGAACGGCCTCCTGGAGCCGACCGCCGGGCAGGTGCGCTTCGACGGCGAGGACCTGACCGCGCTCACCGACCGCGAACTGCGCGAGGTCCGCTCGAAGAAGATCAGCATGGTCTTCCAGCACTTCGCGCTCTTCCCGCACCGCAGCGTCCGCGACAACGCCGCGTACGGCCTGGAAGTGCAGGGCGTGCCCCGCGCCGAGCGCGCACGCCGCGCCGACGAGGCGCTCGCCCTGTGCGGCCTGGCCGGCTGGGAGGACTCCTGGCCCGACGAGCTGTCCGGCGGCATGCAGCAGCGCGTCGGCCTCGCCCGCGCGCTCGCCACCGACGCCGACCTGCTGCTGATGGACGAGTCCTTCAGCGCCCTGGACCCGCTGATCCGCCGTGACATGCAGGACCAGCTGCTCCAGCTCCAGAAGACCCTGAAGAAGACGATCGTGTTCATCACCCACGACCTCAACGAGGCCATGCGCCTGGGCGACCGGATCGCCGTCATGCGCGACGGCCGGATCGTGCAGAACGGCACCGCCGAGGACATCCTGCTGCGCCCGGAGGGCGACTACGTCGCCTCCTTCATCCAGGACGTCGACCGCTCCCGCGTCCTGACCGCGGAGTCGGTCATGGACCGCGAGGTGCGGGGCGACGAGGCCGACTGCGGCTGCCAGACCGCGACGCCGCACACCCCGTTCACCGAGCTGTGCGCGCTCAGCGCCCGGCTGCCCCACCCGGTCGCCGTGCTCGACGAGCACCGCGAGCTGGTGGGCGTCGTACCGCGCGGGCGGCTCATCGGCTTCCTCGCCGACGAGCCCGACGCCGCCGACGCCACGCCCGTGACCTGCGACGCGCCGCGCGGCAAGGGCGGCAAGGACGGCAAGAAGGAGGTGGCCCGTGCCTAGGATCCCGCTCGGCGACTGGGTCAACTCCGCGGTCGACTGGCTGCTGGGCCACATGTCCTGGCTCTTCGACTTCTTCAAGACCGTCTTCACCGGCGCCTACGACGGCATCAACGCCGTCCTCCAGGCGCCCGAGCCGCTGCTGCTGGCCGGCATCTTCGCGGTGCTCGCCTTCTGGCTGCGCGGCACCCTGGCCGGTGTCCTCGCCTTCGTCGGGTTCGCCTTCATCGACTCCCTCGGGCTGTGGGACGACGCGATGGTCACCCTGGCGCTCGTCCTGGTCGCCACGATCATCGCCCTGGTGATCTCCGTACCCGTCGGTGTCTGGGCGGCCCGTTCGGACCGGGTCAGCGCGATCGTGCGGCCCTTCCTGGACTTCATGCAGACGCTGCCGGCGATGGTCTACCTCATCCCGGCCATCCTGTTCTTCGGCACCGGCGGTCCCGCGGGCATCGTCGCCACCCTGATCTTCGCGCTCGCCCCCGGCGTGCGCATGACCGAGCTGGGCATCCGCCAGGTCGACGAGGAACTGGTGGAGGCCGCCGAGGCGTTCGGCAGCACGCCCCGCAGCATCCTGCTGCGCGTCCAGCTGCCGCTGGCGCTGCCCACCGTGATGGCCGGCGTCAACCAGGTGATCATGCTCGGCCTGTCCATGGCCGCGATCGCCGGCATGGTCGGCACCGGCGGCCTCGGCGGCGACGTCAACGAGGCCATCGGCCAGCTCGACGTGGGCCTCGGCTCCGAGGCGGGCGTCGCCATCGTGATCCTCGCGATCTACCTGGACCGCATGACCAACGCCCTGGGCACCCAGGTCTCGCCGCTCGGCCGCCGGGCCGCCGCCCGCGCCCGCGCGCTGGCCGGCCTGAAGATCTGGTCGTACCGGCCCAGCCCGCAGATCGCCGTGATCGGCGTGGTCGTGCTCGCGCTGGCCGCCGGCGGCATGGGCGTCTTCGGGGGCGGCGACAGCGCCACCGCCGCCGACGACGGCCAGAACGTCGGCAAGGGCAAGAAGGTCACCATCGGCTACATCCCCTGGGACGAGGGCGTGGCCTCCACCTTCCTGTGGAAGGAGGTCCTGGAGCGGCGCGGCTACAAGGTCGACGCCCGCCAGTTCGACGCCGGACCGCTCTACACCTCGCTCGCCCAGGGCAGCGTCGACTTCGAGACGGACTCCTGGCTGCCCACGACCCACGCGCAGTACTGGAAGAAGTACGGCGACCGGCTCGACGACCTCGGCTCCTGGTACGGGCCGACCTCGCTGGAGCTGAGCGTGCCCTCGTACATGAAGGACATCAACTCCCTCGACGACCTCAAGGGCAAGGCGTCCCTGTTCGGCGGGAAGATCACCGGCATCGAGCCCAGCGCCGGCGAGATGGCCCTGCTCAAGAGCAAGGTCCTCAAGGACTACGGCCTGGACAAGGAGTACAAGGTCGTCGACAGCTCCACGCCCGCCATGCTGGCCGAGCTGAAGCGCGCCTACAGCAAGAAGGAACCGGTCCTCGTCACCCTGTGGTCGCCGCACTGGGCGTACAACGACTACGACCTGAAGAAGCTCAAGGACCCCAAGGGCGCCTGGGGCAAGGGCGACGGCGTGCACACACTGTCCCGCAAGGGCTTCGCCGACGACAACCCGGTCGTCGGCGACTGGCTGAAGAACTTCAAGCTGGACGAGAAGCAGCTCACCAGCCTGGAGGCCGAGATCAACAAGGCCGGCAAGGGGCGGCAGCAGGACGCCGTGCGCACCTGGCTGAAGTCCAACCCGGACGTCGTCGACAAGCTGGCCCCGGTGCCCGGCGGCTCCGGGGGCACCCCGGCCGAGGCCGAGCGCCCGCTGAACGTCGCCTGGTTCCCCTGGGACGAGGACGTCGCCGTCACCCACCTGTGGAAGCACGTCCTGGAGCGGCGCGGCTACAAGCTGAACCTCAAGCAGATGGACGTCGGCCCCGTCTACACCGGCCTGGCCGGCGGGGACATCGACCTCAACTTCGACGCCTGGCTGCCCTACGCCCAGAAGAACTACTGGGACAAGAGCAAGGACAAGCTCAAGGACCTCGGCACCTGGTACCAGCCGACGTCCCTGGAGATCGCCGTGCCCTCCTACGTCAAGGACGTGAAGTCCCTGGCGGACCTGAAGGGCAAGTCGGGCGAGTTCGGCGGGAAGATCATCGGCATCGAGCCGGGCACCGGTGAGATGACCCTCCTCAAGAGCAAGGTCCTGCCCGGCTACGGCCTGGACAAGGAGTACAAGGTCGTCGACGGCTCCACGCCCGCGATGCTCGCCGAGCTGAAGCGCGCGTACGCCAAGAAGCAGCCCGTCGCCGTCGTGCTGTGGTCCCCGCACTGGGCCTACAGCCGCTACGGCCTCACCAAGCTCGCCGACGACAAGAAGCTCTTCGGCGAGGGCAACACCATCCGCACCATCTCCAGCGAGAAGTTCCCCGAGCAGTACCCGCAGCTCACCGAGTGGATCAAGAAGTTCCGGATGAGCGAGGACGAGCTGGGCAGCCTGGAGAGCGAGATCAACGCCCGCGGCAAGGCCCAGGAGGACGAGGCCGTCGACGCCTGGATCGCGAAGCACCCGGACGTCGTCCAGCGGATGACCCCGCAGTAGCGGCACCGGCGGCGCGCCCGGCGGCCCGCCGCACCGCACACCGCCCGAGGGGCGGGTCCGGCCACGCACCTGACGGTGTGGCCGGACCCGCCCCTCGGGCCGTCCACCGGGCGGATCCGGCCAATCACGGACCGTCACCCCACCGCCCCGTACGGCACCGGAGCCCGTACGGTGGCTGTGAGCGCGACCGGATCGCGGCGTGAACCAGGGGGTCGCGACGACGGGAGGCGTACGGGGAAGTGACGGGCACGTGAAACGGTTTGCCGAACATGCGTAGGGTGCAGACAACTCAACAGGAGCGGTGCGCCCCGGCACGGAGCCCGGGACGGACCGCGTGGGGGCGGACCGCCGAGCGGGCCCGCGGACAGCACGACGACGAGCGAAGGAGGGAGCCGGAGCGATGGGCGACCACAAAGAACAGCCCCTGCGCGTGGGCGCGGCCGTACGGCGCCGCCGCCGCGCACTGAACCTCACCCTCGCCGTCGTGGCCGGGCGCAGCGGCCTGTCGGTGCCCTTCCTGAGCCAGATCGAGAACGACCGGGCCCGCCCCAGCCGAAGCTCCCTGGAGAAGGTCGCCGACGCGCTGCGCACCACCGCGGTGGAACTGCTGGCCGCGGCCGACCCGGCGTGCAGCGTCGACGTGGTCCGCGCCGAGCTGCCCGAGACGGGCGAGCCGGAACCGGCGCCCCGGGTGCGCGCCCTGGTCCGCGGCCACCACCAGCTGCACGCCTCGGAGTTCACCGGGGACCACGACGCCGGCCGCGAGTTCCAGCACCGCAACGACGAGCTGATGTACGTCGCCGACGGCGCGGTCGAGGTCGAGGCCGAGGGCCGCGCCTACCGGCTGGTGCGCGGCGACACCATGTATCTGACCGGCGGGGTGCGCCACCGCTGGCGGGCCACCGTCGCGGACACCCGCGTGATCGTGGTCGCGGTGGCCGAGCACATCGAGGCGGTGCAGGACCGGACGCGCTGATGGTCCGCGTCGTCTCCCTGGTCCCCTCGCTCACCGAGGCGGTCGCCGCGACCGTCCCCGGCGCGCTGGCCGGCGCCACCGACTGGTGCAGTCACCCGGCCGGCCTGGACGTCGTCCGTGTCGGCGGCACCAAGAACCCCGACACCGGCCGCATCGCCGCCCTCGCCCCCGATCTGGTGATCGCCAACGAGGAGGAGAACCGCGCGCCCGACCTCGACGCGCTGCGTGCCGCCGGGACCGAGGTGCTGGTGACCGAGGTGCGGGACGTACCGGGCGCGTTCCGCGAGCTGGCGCGGGTGCTGACGGCCTGCGGGGCGGCGGCCCGGCCGCGCTGGCTGGACGAGGCGGAGGCCGCCTGGGCGGCGCCGCCCGCCCCCGAGGTCCGTACGACCGCCGTCGTGCCGGTGTGGCGCAGGCCCTGGATGGTGCTCGGCCGGGACACCTTCGCCGGGGACGTGCTGGCCCGCCTGGGCGTCGACCACCTCTACGCCCGCCACGCCGAGCGCTACCCGCGCGTCCCGGTCGAGGAACTGCGGGCGGCGGCCCCGGACGTGGTCGTGCTGCCGGACGAGCCGTACCGGTTCACCGCCGCCGACGGCCCCGAGGTCTTCGCGGGCCTGCCCTGCGCGCTGGTCAGCGGACGGCATCTGACGTGGTACGGGCCGTCGCTGGCCGAGGCGCCGCGGCTGCTGGGCGAGGCGCTGCGAGCAGCGCTCCGCTGAGCAGTCCGCGCGCGGTGTGCACGGCCGCGGCGGCCCACGCGGTGAGCAGCACCGCGTACAGGACCAGGGCGAGCGTGTCGTACGCGACGAGGTGGGTGTGCCGGGCCAGGGCCGAGGCGCCGGTCACGCAGGTGCCCACCGGGAAGGTGAAGGACCACCACGTCATGGCGAAGCCCATGCCCTGCCGGGCGGCGCGCACCACCTGGGCGGCGGCGAAGGCGAACCAGAGCACGGCGAAGCCCATGACCGGCACCCCGTACAGCAGCCCGAAGACCGCGAAACCCGTGTCGAAGGGGGCCGGTACGACGCCCGGCGCGGTGTCCGCGAAGGCACCGGCGGCCGTCGTCGACTGCCCCAGCGGGCCCAGCACCAGGAACAGCGTCGGCGTCAGCGCGAGCGGCAGCGGCCCCACCAGCAGCAGCCGGCCCAGCACCAGCGGCAGCAGGGCGAGCGTCGCCAGCAGGCTCAGCCCGAACATCGCCACACAGCCCAGCAGCAGGGTCTCCCGCAGCTGACCGGCCGGCAGGTGCAGCACCAGGGCGGGCCCCAGCGCGGCGGACACCATCGGCGCGACCACCGGCAGCAGCCACACCGGTGTCGTCTCGCGCGGCTCGATCCGGTGGTGCACGGCCATCAGGTACGGCACCGCGACCGCCGCCACCAGCCCGACCGCCGTACCGGCCGTGAACAGCGCGGTGTCCAGGACGAGCGCGGCGGACGCGCCGATCCAGTCCCGGCCCACCGAGAGCGCGCCGCCGCCCACGGCGAGCAGCGCCATCGAGAGACAGCCGTAGAACGGGGCCGCCGCCGGGTCCAGGAGGTGCGCGCGGGCCTGGTCGCGATGGTGGATCCAGTGCAGCGCGCGGGCCGTGAGCAACACGGCGAGCTGGACCAGAGAGAGCGCCCAGACGGCCGCGCACACCGTGCGCAGCCCCGGGACGTGCACCGGCAGCGCCGCACCCGCCCCGGCGACGGCGGCGGTGCCCATGACCGAGCCGTACCAGTTGGGCCCCAGCAGGCGCAGGGCCGGGAGGCGGCGGGGGGCCGCCGGGCCGGGCGTACGGGCCGGAGGGGACGGGTGGGAGTGCTGTGCCGGGGAATGGGCTGCGGTGACCATGACTTGAGGCTTTCGCAGGGCCGCTGCCCCCACCAGGGGGTTTGTCTCTATCGGGGCATAAGCTGGCTTTATGGGAAGGAGGCCGGAGGTGGACGCAGGCAACGGCGAGGGGCGGCCGCCCGGGGCGGCGCCGCTGGCCCACCGGGTGCCGGACCTGGGCGCGCTGGAACTGCTCCTGGCGGTGGCGCGGCTGGGCAGCCTGGGCGCCGCCGCCCGCGAGCTGGGCATCACCCAGCCGGCGGCGAGCAGCCGGATCCGCTCCATGGAACGGCAGCTCGGGCTGGCCCTGGTGGACCGCTCGCCGCGCGGTTCCCGGCTGACCGACGCGGGCGCGCTGGTCACGGACTGGGCCCGGCGGGTCGTGGAGGCGGCGGAGGCGTTCGACGTGGGCGCGCAGGCGCTGCGCGACCGCCGGGACTCGCGGCTGCGGGTGGCGGCGAGCATGACCATCGCCGAGTACCTGCTGCCCGGCTGGCTGATCGCGCTGCGCGCGCGGCGCCCGGACACGGCGGTGTCGCTGCTGGCCGGGAACTCCGCGGTGGTCGCCGAACGGCTGCTGGCGGGCGAGGCGGACCTCGGTTTCGTGGAGGGGGTGTCGGTGCCGCCCGGACTGGACTCCGTGGTGATCGCCCATGACCGGCTGACCGTGGTGACCGCGCCGGGCCATCCGTGGGCCCGGCGGCGGCGCCCGCTGGAGGCGGCGGAACTGGCCGCGACCCCGCTGATCCTGCGCGAGACGGGCTCCGGGACCCGGCAGGTGCTGGACGCGGCGCTGGGCGGGCTGGCCCGGCCGCTGATCGAACTCTCCTCCACCACGGCGGTGAAGGCGGCGGCCGTCAGCGGCGCGGGCCCGGCCGTTCTCAGCGAACTGGCCGTCGGCGACGAACTGACCCTGCGCCGCCTGGTGACCGTCCCGGTCCGGGACGTCGCCCTCCGCCGCGACCTGCGCGCGGTCTGGCCCACCGGCCACCGCCCGACGGGCCCCGCCCGGGACCTGCTGTCCCTGACCCGGACCTGATCCTGACCTGACCGGACCTGATCCTGACCTGACCCGGGCCTGATCCGGGTCCGGCCGGGGAGGGCTGGGCGGGCGGGACGCGGTCCCGTGCGAAGGGGCCGCGCCGCCGCCGTGCCTCCGGCCAGGGACCCGTGCCGGACGCGGGCACGGGGCCGGTGCCCGAGCCGGTCCGCGTCCGAGCCGTGCGTATGGTCCACAGCCGCTCCGTGTGAGAGGGCCGCGCCTTCGTCGAGGGGGCCGGTCCGAGGCGCGCGCATGGTCATGCCCGATCCGCGGACGCGTCGCGCGGGGGTCGCAGCCGGTCCGGGCGGGAGGGGCCTGCCGGGTGTCTGCGGGGGCGCTGGCCCGTTCGGGCGGGCCGTACGCGGTCCCCGTGCGGGGTGGCCGTCGGGGCGTCGCCGAAGGGCCGGCAAGTCGCCACCGGGAGCGTCCCCGCTCAGCCGCCGCCCGTCCCGGCCGCCGCCGCCGCGACCAGGGCGCCCATCACGCGGGTGTCCTCGGCCATCTCCGGGTGCCACTGCACCCCCAGGGCCCAGGGGGCGCCGGGCGGTGGTTCGAGCGCCTCGACCGTGCCGTCCCCGGCGTGCGCGGAGGCGACGAGGCCGGCGGCCAGGCGGTCGACGGCCTGGTGGTGATAGGCCGGGACGGACGTGGGTTCCGGGACGGCCGCCGCGTACCGGGTGCCGGGCACCGGGACGACCGGGTGGGCGCCGAAGACGCCGACGGCCCCGGCGTGCCCGTCCAGGTGCTGCACCAGGGTGCCGCCCAGCGCCACGTTCAGCAGCTGCATGCCCCGGCAGATGCCGAGCAGCGGCACCCCGGCCGCCAGCGCGGCCCCGATCAGCGCGAGTTCCCAGGCGTCGCGGGCCCGCGCGGGCGGACCGGTGCGGGGATCGGGCGCGGCTCCGTACCGTACGGGCTCCACGTCCGGGCCGCCCGCGATCACCAGCCCGTCCAGCCGCTCCACGGCCGCCGCCGCCCGCTCGGGCGCGTCCGGCGGCAGCATCGCGGCGAGGCCGCCCGCGCGCTGCACCAGCCGCGGGTAGCCGGCCGGCAGCAGCGCGGCCTCCAGCTCCCACACGCCCCAGCGCGCGCCCGGCTCCAGATACGTACTGACGCCGATCAGCGGTCGTCGCGCGCTCGTCGCGGTCATCGGACCCTCCCCGCTCGCAATGGTGTGCGTCCATACCTAACGCACCCGGGCACCCTGACGCACCCACGCGCGCGTGCCCGTGCCCCGGCGCCCCGGTCACCCGCGCGCGCGTGCCCTCGCCCTCGCCCTCGCCCTCCCGGAGCCCGCCGCGCGGCGCCCGCCCGCCGGTCCGCCCGCGGGTCCGCCCGGCTCGCCCGGGTCACGCCAGGAAGCCCCGTAGCAGTGCCGCCGTCCCCGCGCAGTGCTCGCGCGCCCGCTCCCGTGCGCCGTCCGCGTCCCCGGCCAGCACCGCCGCCACCAGCGCGGCGTGCTGGCGCTGCGAGTGCTCCAGGTTGCGCACCAGCAGCGGGATGCAGTCCAGCAGGTCGTTCACCGTGGCCCGGACCGCCGCGTACTGCGCGGCCAGCGTCGGGGAGCCGCACAGCTCGGCCAGCGTCAGGTGCAGCAGCGTGTCCCGGCGCCGGTACTCCGCGGGCGGCACGTCCCGGGTGTGCTCCAGCGCCGCCCGCAGCCGCCGCTCCTGGTCGCCCGTCAGCCCGTGCGCCGCGCACAGCCCGGCCGCCCCGGCCTCCAGCACCTCGCGGAAGCGCAGGACGTCCTCCAGGTCGACCGCGGCCACCCGCCGCCGCAGCTCGTCCCCGCCGTCCGTGCCCGTGTCCGCGCGCGGGCGCACGAACGTACCGCCGTAGCGCCCCCGCCGTGCTTCCACGAGCCCCTGCTCATGGAGCACCTTCAGCACCTCGCGCAGCGTCACCCGGCTGATCCCCAGCCGGGCGGCCAGCTCGCGCTCGGCCGGCAGCCGCTCACCCGCCGGCACCAGCCCCAGCCGCACCACCAGCAGAATCTGCTCCAGCGCCTCCTCGAAGCCGTTGCCCGCGCGCACCGGCCGCAGCAGCGCCGCGAGCCGGTCCCCGCCCGCCCCGGTCGAACCCGTGTCCCCAGCCATCCGGCCGCGCCCCCTTCCCAGCCAATGGTCCAGGGTCATACCTTATGGCGCACGGCGTCGGCCGAACGGCCGGCGAAGCCCGAGGAGGCCCGCCCGTGGCAGACCGCACACCCCCGCTCACCGTCGAGGAACTGCGGACGCTCGTCGCGGGCGGCGACATCGACACCGTCGTCCTGGCCTTCCCCGACATGCAGGGACGGCTCCAGGGCAAGCGCTTCGCCGCCCGTTTCTTCCTCGACGAGGTCCTGCGGCACGGCACCGAGGGCTGCACCTACCTCCTCGCCGTCGACGCCGAGATGAACACCGTCGACGGCTACGCCCTGTCCTCCTGGGACCGCGGCTACGGCGACTTCGCGATGCACCCCGACCTCGCCACCCTGCGCCGCCTCCCCTGGAACCCGGGCACCGCCCTGGCCGTGGCCGACCTCGCCTGGCACGACGGATCCCCGGTGAGCGTCGCCCCCCGGCAGATCCTGCGCCGCCAGCTCGACCGGCTCGCCGAGCACGGCTGGCGGGCCCAGGCCGGCACCGAGCTGGAGTTCATCGTCTTCCAGGACACCTACGAACAGGCGTGGGACGGCGGCTACCGCGGCCTCACCCCGGCCAACCGGTACAACGTCGACTACTCGATCCTCGGCACCGGCCGCGTCGAACCGCTGCTGCGCCGCCTGCGCAACGACATGGCGGGCGCCGGTCTCACCGTCGAGTCCGCCAAGGGCGAGTGCAACCTGGGCCAGCACGAGATCACCTTCCGCTACGACGAGGCCCTGGTCACCTGCGACCAGCACGCCGTCTACAAGACCGGCGCCAAGGAGATCGCCGCCCAGGAGGGCGTCTCGCTCACCTTCATGGCCAAGTACGACGAACGTGAGGGCAACTCCTGCCACATCCACCTCTCCCTCACCGACACCGACGGCACCGGCGTCATGGCCGGCCCGGAACCGGGGGAGATGTCCGAGGTCATGCGGCACTTCCTCGCCGGACAGCTCGCCGCGCTGCGCGACTTCTCCCTGCTCTATGCCCCCGGCATCAACTCCTACAAGCGGTTCCAGCCCGGCTCCTTCGCCCCCACCGCCGTCGCCTGGGGCCACGACAACCGCACCTGCGCGCTGCGCGTCGTCGGCCACGGCCCCTCGCTGCGCTTCGAGAACCGGCTGCCCGGCGGCGACGTCAACCCGCACCTGGCCGTCGCCGGACTCGTCGCCGCGGGCCTGTACGGCGTCGAACAGCGGCTGCCGCTGCCCGAGCCGTGTCCCGGCAACGCCTACACCGCGGACTACGCACACGTCCCCACGACCCTGCGCGAGGCCGCCGAGCTGTGGGAGAACAGCCCGATCGCGAAGGCCGCCTTCGGCGACGAGGTCGTCGCGCACTACCGCAACATGGCGCGCGTCGAACTCGACGCCTTCGACGCCGCGGTCACCGACTGGGAGCTGCGCCGCTCCTTCGAACGCATGTGAGAGGCCCCGCCTTGCCGAACGAGTTCCAGCCCGAGCACGCACCCGAACTCCTGGTCCTCGACCCGGCCACCGAGGAGACGGTCGCCGTCGTCCCCGCCGCCGACGCCACCGACGTGGACCGCGCCGTCGTCCGCGCGAGCGCCGCCCAGCGCTCCTGGGCGGGCGCCGCCCCCGCCGACCGGGCCCGGCTGCTGCGCCGCTTCGCCGACGTCGTCGACGCCCACGCCGAGGAACTGGCCCAGCTGGAGGTCCGCGAGGCCGGGCATCTCGTCGGCGACGCCCGCTGGGAGGCCGGCAACGTCCGCGACCTGCTGCTGTACGCGGCCGGCGGCGCCGAACGGCTGCTCGGCCGGCAGATCCCGGTGCCCGGCGGCTGGGACGTCACCTTCCTCGAACCGCTCGGCGTCGTCGGTGTGATCGCCCCCTGGAACTTCCCCATGCCGATCGCCGCCTGGGGCTCCTTCCCGGCCCTGGCCGCGGGCAACGCGGTCCTGCTCAAACCCGCCGAGACCACCCCGCTCACCGCCCTGCGCCTGGCGGAACTCGCCCTGGAGGCGGGCCTGCCCGAGCACCTGTTCCAGGTACTGCCCGGACACGGCCGCGTCGCTGGCCGCGCGCTGGTCGACCACCCCGGCGTGGCGAAGATCGTCTTCACCGGCTCCACCCGCACCGGCCGCGAGATCATGGAGCGCTGCGCCCGGCACGTCAAGCCCGTCACCCTCGAACTGGGCGGCAAGAGCCCCAGCATCGTCTTCGCCGACGCCGACCTGAGGGCCGCCGCCGACCCGTCCTCCTTCCTGGACAACGCCGGACAGGACTGCTGCGCCCGCACCCGCGTCCTCGTCCAGGAGTCCGCCTACGACGAGGTGCACGCACTGCTCGCCGAGGCCCTGGCCGCCGTCGTGGTGGGCGACCCGGCCGACGAGAAGACCGGGATGGGCCCGCTGATCTCCCGCGCGCAGCGGGACCGCGTACGGGCCTACGCGCCGCCCGGAGCACCGGCGCTGCGCGGCACCGCGCCCGGCGGACCCGGCTTCTGGTTCCCGCCGACCGTGCTCACCGGGGAGCGGCCGGACTCCGCCGCCGCCCGCGAGGAGATCTTCGGCCCGGTCGCCGTCCTGCTGACCTTCACCGACGAGCAGGACGCGATCCGCCTCGCGAACGACACCCCCTACGGTCTGTCCGGCTCCGTGTGGACCCGGGACGTGGGCCGCGCCCTGCGCGTCGCCCAGGGCGTCCGGGCCGGGAACCTGTCCGTCAACTCGCATGCCAGTGTGCGCTACTGGACGCCGTTCGGCGGGGCCAAGCAGTCCGGCCTCGGCCGCGAACTCGGCCCCGACGCCCTGACCGCCTTCACCGAGACCAAGAACGTCTTCCTCAGCACGGAGGGGCCCGCACAGTGAGCGAAAGCGAAGAGGAAGAGACAGCTCCCGCGGCCGTCTGCCGGCGGCTGGTCGGCCGTACCGCCGTCGTCACCGGTGCGGGCAGCGGCATCGGCCTCGCCGCCGCGCGCCGGCTCGCCGCCGAGGGCGCGCACGTCGTCTGCGGCGACATCGACGAGCGGGGCGGCAAGGCGGCGGCCGAGGCCGTCGGCGGACTGTTCGTCCAGGCCGACGTCACCGACCCCGGCCAGGTCGAGGCGCTGTTCCGGGCGGCGTACGAGACCTACGGCAGCGTCGACGTCGCCTTCAACAACGCCGGCATCTCCCCGCCCGACGACGACTCCATCCTGGAGACCGGCCTGGAGGCGTGGCAGCGCGTCCAGGACGTCAACCTCACCTCCGTCTACCTGTGCTGCAAGGCGGCCCTGCCGTACATGCGGCGCCAGGGCCGGGGCTCCATCATCAACACCGCCTCCTTCGTGGCCCGGATGGGCGCGGCCACCTCCCAGATCTCCTACACCGCCTCCAAGGGCGGCGTGCTGGCCATGTCCCGGGAACTGGGCGTGCAGTTCGCCCGCGAAGGCATCCGGGTGAACGCGCTGTGCCCCGGACCGGTCAACACCCCCCTGTTGCGGGAGCTGTTCGCCAAGGACCCGGAGCGCGCGGCGCGCCGCCTCGTGCACATTCCGCTCGGCCGGTTCGCCGAGGCCGAGGAGATCGCCGCCGCCGTCGCCTTCCTCGCCAGCGACGACTCCTCCTTCGTCAACGCCACCGACTTCCTGGTGGACGGCGGCATCTCGGGGGCGTACGTCACCCCGCTCTAGACGCTCTCCGGGGGAAGCGACCCGGGCGTCGGCCCGGCTCAGCACGTCCGCCGAACCGAGGGGGGTCTCGTGGCACGGACGATGACGCAGAAGGTCGAACAGCGGCTCGCCCAGCAGGCGGCGCCCGGCGAGCGGGTGCTCTTCGGGGCACCGGTCTTCCGGACCGACGGTGTACGCACCACGGCGACCGGCGCCGGTGCGGGTCCGGGCGGTGCGGGCGGCGCGGCGGAGGTGGCCGCGTTCACGCGGCGCGGCCCGACCGCGCCTCCCACGGTGCCGGTCCGGATCCCCGGACGAGTCGTCGTCGCGCTCACCACCCGGCGGCTGCTGGTCTTCTCCGTCACGGGCGCCGTCGTCGCCGGGCCCGGCGAGCTGCTGCACTCCTTCCCGCTGGAGGAGATCGCCTGGGTGGGGGAGCCGGAGCTGGTCACCGGCGCCGCGCAGGCGCTCCGGGTGCGGATCGGCATCGCCGGGACGGGCGTGCTGGCCTACGGACACCCCAGGCGGCGGGTGGCCGAGGGCCGCCTCATGACGGGGCGTCTGATACGGGAACTCGCCGCCCGGCCGAGGGCACGGGAGCCTGGCTCCGGGGACGGGGCCGCGAGCGGCTGACACACGCGAGCGACGGAGCCGCGCGAGCGGCTGACGTACGCGAGCAGCGGACGCACGGCCGCGCCCCGGCAGGGCACGGCCACCGGCCACCTGTGACGGCGGGGCGATCCGCCCTACAGTGCCCAGGTGAGCATGACGCCCCCGCCCGGCTGGTACCGCGACCCGTCGGCCCCGCACCTGGAACGCTGGTGGGACGGGACCGCCTGGAGCGAGCACCGGCGCTCACCGGAGACCGTGCCGCTCCCGCTGGTCGTCCCGGCCGCCCGGCGCCCGGCACGCGCCAGGGCGGTGGCGCTCGCCGCCGCCGGGTCCGTCCTGGCCGCCGCGATCGTCACCGGTGCGGTCCTGCTCCACGACGGCGGTGACGGCGGTGACCGCGGCGACGGCGCGACGAGCACCGCCCCCGGCGGCCCGGCCGCGACGGACACCGCCACCGCCCCGGCCGCCCCGCCGGACTCGTCCGGTCCGTCCGGCCGGGCCGGTCCGTCCGACGCGTCCGTGGTGGTCGACCAGCTCAACGGCATCACCCTGCCGCTCCCCGCCGGCTGGGAGGCGCCGCAGAACGTCTCCCAGGACGACGTCGTCATGACCACCCACGGCGTCTACGACTGCCCGGCGGGACGCGGGCTGTGCCGGCACGGCCTGGTCAGCACCCTGACCCCCGCCTCGTCCGACGGCGCCCGGCCCGAGACCCTGGCCCGGAACGACATCGCCGACGCGGCCGACGCCGCCTACGGGCGGAACGCGGCGGGCGACACGCCGTACGACGGCATCACCGCCCACCAGGACGTCGCCGCCGGGCAGGTGGCCGTCGCGGGCCGGGCGGGCTACTTCGTGCGCCGCCGGGTCCGCACCGCCAAGGGACCCGGCGGCTACGTGGAGTCGCTGGCCTTCTCCTCCAGCACGGGCGTCGGCGCTCCCGTCATCGTCCGCTTCGTCCTCGACGCGGGCCCGGACGGGCCGCCCCTGGCCGACATCGACCGGATCACCAAGGGCATCCGGCCGATCGGCGCCACCGGCGCGGACGGCGGTGTGGGCAGCAGCATCGGCCCGTCGTCCGGCTGAGCCCGGCCGGACCTCGGAGGCCGGACGGGCCCCGGAGACCCGACCGGGCCTCAGAGGACCGGGCCTCAGAGGAAGGTGTGGCCCTCGCCGCGGTACGTCGGCACGGTCGCCGTCACCCGGTCGCCCTCGACGAGGTGCAGCGCGTCGAACCGCTCGCACAGCTCACCGGCCTTGGCGTGCCGGAACCACACCTTGTCGCCGATGAGCAGGTCGTCGGCGGGCGGGCCGAGCAGCGGGGTCTGCACCTCACCGGGGCCCTCCTGCGGGTCGTAGCGCAGGCCCTCGGGCAGATACGGCACCGGCAGCCGGTCCGCTCCCGCCGCCCCCGACGCGGGGTAGCCGCCGCCCAGCACCGTGACCACCCCGACCCCCGGGCGCCGCACCACCGGCTGGGCGAACAGCGCCGCCGGACGGCCCCGGAAGGACGTGTAGTTGTCGAACAGGCGCGGCACGTACAGCCCCGAACCCGCGGCGATCTCGGTCACCGCCGCCTCCGCCGCGGTGTGCTGCACACTGCCCGTGCCGCCGCCGTTGACGAACTCCAGGTCCGGCGCCACCGCGCGGACCGCCCGCACCACGGCGGCCCGCCGCTCGGCCAGTTCGCGGCGCGCCGCCGACTGCATCAGCCGGACCGCCCGCGACCGCAGCGGCCGCCCCGCCACCGCGTCGCCCACGCCCGCGACATGCCCCTCGTACGCCATGATCCCGACCAGCCGGAACCCCGGCCGCCGGGCCACCGCGCGGGCCATCTCGGCGATCTGGGCGGGGGAGTGCAGCGGGGAGCGGAGCGCGCCGACGCGGAACCGGCCGCCGAACATCCGCAGCGACGTGTCCAGTTCCAGGCACACCCGTACGCTCTCGCCGCCGCCCTCGCGGCAGGCGTCGATCAGGTCGAGCTGGGCCGGGTCGTCGACCATCACCGTGACGGCGGCGGCCGGCTTGGGATCGGAGGCCAGTTCGGCGAAGCCGGCGCGGTCGGCGGACGGGTAGGCGAGCAGGACGTCCTCGAACCCGGACCGGGCCAGCCACAGCGACTCGGCGAGCGTGAACGACATGATGCCCGCGAAGCCGTCCTTGGCCAGGGCCCGTTCGAGCAGCGCGCGGCAGCGCACGGACTTGCTGGCCACCCGGACCGGTTTGCCGCCGGCCCGGCGCAGCAGATCGTCGGCGTTGGCGTCGAAGGCGTCCAGGTCGACGATCGCGACGGGGGCGTCGAGATGGGCGGTGGCCCGGTCGTAGCGGGCCCGGTCGGCGGCGCGTGCGGTCATGCACGCAGCCTGCCAGACAGGATTACCGCAGGGTAGGGGGACGTTACGGGCAGATCCCCCGGGCCCGCGGTCCGGTTCCCGCCGTCGCGCGCCCAGCCCGTAGAGTGACGCGCACGTGCGGCGCGGGGGCGGCACGATCCCGGCCGCCGAGGCGAGCCGGGATGGCTCCTCGTCCGTACGGGTATGCGTGTCCGGTGACGACCAGTCGGCGCCGGGCGGGGCGACGAGGACGGCGGCCGGGCACGAGAGCACGGCTCGGCACAGTGAAACGGGGGGTGCATGAGCACGGAAGCACGCCACGCTCCGATACCTCCGCGCCCCGCGCACCCGCCCCGCACTCCGGCGCACCCGGCCGACGAACCCCGCGCCCCCCGGAGCGACGCCACGGCGCCCTCGGGCCCGCAGCCGGTGCGGCCGGCGCAGACCGTGCATCCGGCCCCGGGCGCGCGTCCGGCCCAGAGCGCGGCCGGGGGCGTGGGCGGGGCCGTCCCGGACAGCCCGCCTCCGCCGCCCGCCTCGGCCCGCTTCCCCGACGCGCCGCCCCGCGTCGGACGCGCGGACGCGGCGCGCGACGGCGCCCCCGGTACGTCTCCCGGCGCCTTCGCCGGGGGCGGGACGGGGACGCGGTCCGCTTCCCCGCACGCCCCACGGCCCGCGGAGGGCACCGGGACCGCCGTCGGCGGCGAGGACCGCCACCCGCGAGCGCCCCACGCCCCGCACCGCCCGGTCCGCCCGGCCGGGCCCGCGCCCGCCGTGCCTCCGTCCGCGACCGCCGCGTCCCCGTCCGCGCCCCGGCGCGCGGTGCCGGGGCCGGGCCGCGGCGCGGCGCAGTCGGCCGACAGGTCCGCGCCGAGCGCGGGACCCGGTCCCGTGTACGGGCCGCGGCGCGCGGCCGGCGGGCCCTCCGGCTCCGGCACCGGCCCGGATCAGGGACCGCTCCCGGCCGCCGGGCCCCTCCCCGGCGCGGGCGCCGCCTCCCCCCGTACCGCGCCCGGCCCGTCCGTCCCGCCCGCGCCGTCCGTCCCGCGCGTCCCGGCCGCGGAAGCCGGGCCGACGACGCCCGGCCACGGCGTACCGCCCGCTCCTGCGGCCCGGCCGCCGCGCCCGCCCGTCCCGCCCGCCCGGCACCCCGGCCGCCCCGGCCCACGACCGGCCCACGACGGTTCCCCCAGAACCGGCACCGGCACCGGCGAGGCCCCCGCCGCGCCCGGCCCCGCGCTGCCGTGGACCACGTCCGGCGCGTCCGGCACACCCGCGGCACCCGGGACACGTACGGCACCCGCCGCCCCCACCGCCCCCGGCGCGTACCCCGGCCCGGCCCGCCCCTACGTCCTGCTCGGCGAGCCGGAGGGCTACGACGCGCGCGGGCGCGGGCGCGCCCTCGGTGTGCGGATCCGGCCCCGGGCCGCGCTGGCCGCCGCGTGCGTGGTCCTCGGACTCGGACTCATCGGCGGCGCCGTGACCGGCAGTTGGCTCACCGGCGACTCGGGCGACGGCGGCGCCGCCGGTACCTTCGCCGCGGCGGGCACCCTGTGGCACAGCATCCCGGTCGACCGGCTCTTCCCGCCCACCGTGGACGGCCGGGGCGCCGGACCCGGCGGCGCCGACCGCACCTGGACCCGGATCGCCGTCGCCCCCGACAGCGGCTGCGCCGACGCCTTCGACCCGCTGCTGCGCAAGGCCCTCTCCCCGGTCGGCTGCACCCGCCTGCTGCGCGCCACCTACACCGACGCCACCCAGAGCTTCGTCACCACGGTCGGCCTGCTCTTCACCAAGGCCGACGCCCCGGCCATGCGTTCCCTGGCCGTCCGCTTCCGCGACGAGGGCCTCGACCGCCGCACCGACCTGCTGCCCCGCCCCTACGCCGCGCCGGGCACCGTCGCCGCCGCCTTCGGCGACCGGCAGCGCGCGTCCTGGACGGTGTCCGTGCTGACGGAGGCCCCCGTGGTGGTGTACGCCGTCTCCGGCTGGGCCGACGGCCGCGCGGCCGACGTCCCGCAGCCCGCCGCCGACGCGATGAAGGCGGGCGCCGCCACGCCCGCCGCCCAGGCGGGACTCGGCCACGAGGCGAAGGGCCTGGCCGACCGCATCGAACGCGGCTTCCGCACCACCGCGGGCCAGGCCACGGAGAAGCCCTCGTGAGCCCCGCCGTCCGGCGCCGCGGCGGCGCCCTGAGCCTGTTCCTGGCCGCCGCGCTCGCGCTCGTCCCGGCCACCGCCGCGCACGCGGACGGCATCCGCGCCCAGCAGTGGGCCCTGGACGCCCTGCACACCCAGGACCTGTGGCACCACACCCGGGGCAAGGGCGTCACCGTCGCCGTCCTGGACACCGGTGTCGAGGCCGACCACCCCGACCTCGCGGGCAACGTCCTGCCGGTCAAGGACCTGATCGGGTTCGGCGCGCGGCGCGGTGACGGCACCTGGGCCCGGCACGGCACCGCCATGGCCGGCATCATCGCCGGGCACGGACACGGCCCCGGCGGCTCCGACGGCGTCATGGGGATCGCGCCCGAGGCCGAGATCCTCCCCGTCCGGGTGATCCTGGAGGACGACGACAAGGCACGCGCCCAGGCGCGCACCACCCGGGGCAACGCGCTCGCCGACGGCATCCGCTGGGCCGCCGACCACGGCGCCGACGTCATCAACCTCTCCCTGGGCGACGACTCGGACTCCGCCCACCCCGAGCCCGCCGAGGACGAGGCCGTCCAGTACGCGCTGAAGAAGGGCACCGTCGTCGTCGCCTCGGCGGGCAACGCCGGCGACAAGGGCGACCACGTCTCCTACCCGGCCGCCTACCCGGGCGTGATCGCGGTGACCGCCGTGGACCGCTACGGCACCCGGGCCGCCTTCTCCACCCGCCGCTGGTACGCCACCGTCAGCGCGCCCGGCGTCGACATCGTCATCGCCGATCCGGACCACAAGTACTACAAGGGCTGGGGCACGAGCGCGGCCTCCGCCTTCGTCTCGGGCGTCGTCGCCCTCATCGAGGCGGCGCATCCGGGCCTGGCCCCGGCGCAGATCAAGAAGGTCCTGGAGGACACGGCCCGGGACGCCCCGGTCGGCGGACGCGACGACTCCCGCGGCTTCGGCATGATCGATCCCGTCGCCGCCGTCGAGGCCGCCGGCCGGCTGAAGCCCGCGGAGCTGCGCACGGCGGCCTACGGCGGACGGTACTTCGGCCCCGGCCCCGACCCGGCGGGCTCGGACGACGGGACCGACTGGGCGGGCCTCCTCGCCGGCGGTACGGGCGGCGTCCTGCTGGTCGCGGCGGTCCTCCTGTGGCGCGGCCGGCGCGCACGCGACACCGCCGACACCACCGCCGACACCGCCGTCGGCTTCCAGCCGTAGGCGCCCCGGGCTTCCAGCCGTGGCCCTCCGGGCGAGCCCCCCGACACGGTCAGCCGGCGACGGACGGCGCGGTGGCCGAGAAAGGCGAAGGGGAAGGCGGAGGGAAAGGCGAAGGGGCAGGGGGAGCGCCCGGGGCGAACACCGACACCGCCGCCCGCGCCGACTCCTCCACCAGCAGGACGCCCTCCTCCTTCGTCGCGTTGCCGTGCGACAGCACCGCCACCAGCCGGTCGGCGCCGCCCGCCGCCACCCGGCCGATGCTGTTGACGACCCACAGGCCGGTGGTGCCGCGCGGCAGCCAGCCGTTCTTCAGGGCCCAGTCGGAGCCGTCGGCCGCGGCGGACACCCCCCAGTCCTGGCCCTCGGCGATCCGCCCCATCAGCGTCCGGACGTACGCGCGCGAAGCGGCGTCCAGCGGTGACCCGGCCGTCCCGAAGACCTGCCGGAGCAGGGTGACCTGGTCGGCGGCGGTGGTCCGGGTCAGCCCCCACAGCGGGCCCTCGCCGCCCGTGGTCCCCGTCAGCCCGAGCCGGCGGTGCGCCGCGTCCAGCCCGGCGGCCCCGCCGATGCCCCGCCACAGCGCCGAGGCCGCGTCGTTGTCGCTGTGCTCGACCATGGCGGCCGCGTCCGTCCGCTCCCGCGCGGTCGGCGGCCGTCCCGCGTCCTGCGCCCGCAGCAGCACGGCCGCCAGGATGCCGACCTTGACGATGCTCGCCGTCTCGAACGTCCCGTCCCCGTACCGGGCGCACTCCCCGGAGGCCGGGTCGCAGACCGCCACCGAGACGGCGGCGCCGCCGGCCACCGCCACGGACCGCATCGCCGCCCCCAGCAGCGCACCGCGGTCCACCACCGGCTCCCGCACGGCCCCCATCTCCGCCCTCCCGCTCGACCCCGCCGCCGACGATACGCGGCCCCGGATAGGCTCGGAGCCGTGGCGAACAAGAACATCCCGGACCCCGGTTTCTCCGACGACGACGGCTCGGCCGACCCCGCGCTGAGCGCGGCGCTCGCCGCCTGGGCGCAGGACCGCACCGCCGTGGACGGCGTGCTGCGCGCCCTCAAGGGTGCCCGGCTGCTGGTGCCCGTCGTGGCCGTCCTCGGCGAGGTCGAGGAGGACGAGAACGGGCTGCGCCGCGAGAAGACCAGCGACATGGCCGTACCGACCCTGAAGGCGGGGCACCGCACCGCGCTGCCCGCCTTCACCTCCACCGCCTCGCTGGCCCGCTGGGATCCGGCGGCCCGCCCGGTCGCCGTACCGCTGCACCAGGCGCTTCAGGCCGCCGCGCACGAGAAGGCCGACACGGTCGTGCTGGACCTGGCCGGGCCGGTGGCGTTCGAGCTGACCGGGGCCGCGCTGCGCGCGCTCGCCGAAGGCCGGACGACGGCCGACCCGCTCGCCGACCCGGCGGTCCTGGCGGCCGTACGCGACGCGGTGGCCGCCGAACCGGCGGTGCTGAGCGCCCGCCTGGGGCCGGGGCAGGCGGACGGCACCCTCGCGCTCGTCCTCGACCCGGCCGCCACGCAGGCCCCGGCCGACACCGCCCGCGCGGTCGCCGGCCGCCTGGCCGCCAGCGAGGCGCTGAGGGCCCGCCTGGTGCGCGGCCTCGACCTGGCACTGCTGCCGGCCGGGGCGACGCCGCCGGGCGAGCCCTTGTACGTGCGGGGGTAGTCTCCGGTACCCGCGGGGAAGTCCTCGTAGGCGTACCTGAGGGGCGGTCCTCGTACGCCTCTCGCGGCCGCGGCGCGCGGGTCAGCCGTAGACCGGGCCCGTGTACTTCTCGCCCGGACCCTGGCCCGGCTCGTCCGGCACGACCGACGCCTCGCGGAACGCCAGCTGCAACGACTTCAGGCCGTCCCGCAGCGGCGCCGCGTGGAAGGAGCTGATCTCGGTCGCGCTCGCGTCCAGCAGTCCGGCGAGCGCCGTCACCAGCTTGCGGGCCTCGTCCAGGTCCTTGTACTTGTCGCCCTCGTCCGTCAGGCCGAGCTTCACCGCGGCGGCGCTCATCAGGTTGACGGCGACCGTCACGATCACCTCGACCGCGGGGACCTCCGCGATGTCTCGGGTCATGGCGTCGAAATCGGGGGTCTCAGGAGGGGTCTCACTCATGCCCCACACGATAGGCGGTCCCGCCCGCCGCGCCCCGATTAGCCCTGGTCCGGTCGGCCTGCTAATCTGGTGGGCGACCGGCTGGACACGCATGCCCCACGGCGAGCGGGCCCGGCCCACAAGTGGAGGCTTCGAACTCCCACCCGACCGCCCCCCGGGCGGCGGGTCACCGGTCAGACGGCCCCGTCCCAGCGGCGGCGATCCGTCCGAATGCGCGCCCCGCGGCCATCGCGGCGGTCGCTCCGGTAGTTCGAGGAGCCCCGCCTGTGATCGTCCGGGGCATTTTTGTTGCTGCGGCGCGGTTAGGTCTTACGAACACAGACGTACGCGGCTGTCCGCCAGACCGCCGCGTGGTGCTACCGAGGAGGATCCATCAGCGCCGAGCCCCGCATCAACGACCGGATTCGCGTTCCCGAGGTGCGACTTGTCGGTCCCAGTGGCGAGCAGGTGGGCATCGTCCCGCTGGCCAAGGCACTGGAGCTTGCGCAGGAGTACGACCTGGACCTGGTCGAGGTCGCGGCGAACGCCCGTCCGCCCGTGTGCAAGCTCATGGACTACGGGAAGTTCAAGTACGAGTCGGCCATGAAGGCCCGTGAGGCGCGCAAGAACCAGGCGCACACGGTCATCAAGGAGATGAAGCTCCGGCCGAAGATCGACCCGCACGACTATGACACCAAGAAGGGTCACGTCGTCCGGTTCCTCAAGCAGGGCGACAAGGTCAAGATCACGATCATGTTCCGTGGTCGCGAGCAGTCCCGGCCCGAGCTGGGCTACCGGCTGCTGCAGCGCCTCGCGGAGGACGTCCAGGACCTCGGTTTCGTCGAGTCGAACCCGAAGCAGGACGGCCGCAACATGATCATGGTTCTCGGTCCGCACAAGAAGAAGACCGAGGCGATGGCCGAGGCCCGCCAGGCGCAGGAAGCCCGCAAGGCAGACGCGAAGGCCAACCCCGGCAAGTCGCAGAACGCCGCGGACACCGAGACGCCTGCCGAGGAGCCCGCCGAGGAGCACGCCGAGGCGTGACCTCCGGGGACCCCGCGTCCCAGGTTGTAACCGAAACAAGAGCGACGCTCCACCGTGCCCGGTTCTCGCGACCGGGCACCGGAGCGCCACCGACGAGGAGAGAACGGCGCTATGCCGAAGAACAAGTCGCACAGCGGTGCCAGCAAGCGCTTCAAGGTCACCGGCTCCGGCAAGGTGCTCCGTGAGCGCGCCGGCAAGCGCCACCTGCTCGAGCACAAGTCGTCCCGTCTGACGCGTCGCCTCACCGGCAACGCCGAGATGGCCCCGGGCGACGCCAAGAAGATCAAGAAGCTTCTCGGCAAGTGACGTCGCGGCGCCCGATCGGCTGATCCGGCGCACCGCACGTCAGGACCGGGACCCAATCGTTTCCGGGCCGTGTGAAGACCCCCACGGCCCCGCTACAAGGAGTCAAACAAGTGGCACGCGTCAAGCGGGCAGTCAACGCCCACAAGAAGCGCCGGGCGATCCTCGAGCAGGCCTCCGGCTACCGCGGTCAGCGCTCGCGCCTGTACCGCAAGGCCAAGGAGCAGGTCACCCACTCGCTGGTCTACAACTACAACGACCGCAAGAAGCGCAAGGGTGACTTCCGCCAGCTGTGGATCCAGCGCATCAACGCCGCTGCCCGCGCCAACGGCATCACGTACAACCGCTTCATCCAGGGTCTGAAGGCCGCCAACGTCGAGGTCGACCGCAAGATCCTCGCCGAGCTGGCCGTGAACGACGCGAACGCGTTCGCCGCGCTCGTCGAGGTCGCGCAGAAGGCTCTGCCCAGCGACGTCAACGCGCCGAAGGCCGCGTGACGCCGCACCGGACCTGAGCCGGTGACCGAAGGACCCGCAGGCTTCACGGCTTGCGGGTCCTGCTGTTGGGGGCCCGCGCGCGGCATACCCGCCACGAGACGTCCTCCGAGAGCGATCCTTCCGAGAGCAATTCTTCCGAAAGCAAGAGGATGCCGCCCGCCACTCCCGAGCTGATCTCCCCCCGCTCCGCCCGCGTCGGCGCCGCCCGGCGGCTCGCCAAGCGGAACTTCCGGGGCAAGGACCGGCTGTTCCTCGCCGAGGGACCGCAGGCCGTACGGGAGGCCGCCGCGCACCGGACACCGGCCGGCGACGCCACGCTCGTGGAGCTGTTCGCCACGGTCGAGGCCGCCGAGCGCTATCCCGACATCGTGGGCGAGGTCCGCGCCGCCGGTGCCCGGGTGCACCTGGCCGCCGACGACGTCATCGCCGACATCTCCACCACCGTCACCCCGCAGGGCCTCGTCGGCATCTGCCGGTTCCTGGACACCCCGTTCGAGGAGATCCTCGCCGCCCGGCCCCGCCTCGTCGCCGTCCTCGCCCACGTACGCGACCCCGGCAACGCCGGCACCGTGCTGCGCTGCGCCGACGCCGCCGGGGCCGACGCCGTCGTCCTCACCGACGCCTCCGTCGACCTGTACAACCCGAAGGCCGTACGCGCCTCCGTCGGCTCGCTGTTCCATCTGCCGGTCGCCGTCGGCGTCCCCGTCGAAGCGGCGGTCGCCGGGCTGAAGGGCACCGGGGTGCGCATCCTCGCCGCCGACGGCGCGGGCGGCGACGACCTCGACGACGAGCTGGACAAGGGCACCATGGGCGGCCCCACCGCCTGGGTCTTCGGCAACGAGGCGTGGGGGCTGCCCGAGGAGACCCGGGCACTGGCCGACGCCGTCGTGCGCGTCCCCATCCACGGCAGGGCGGAGAGCCTGAACCTCGCCACCGCCGCCGCCGTGTGCCTCTACGCGTCGGCCCGCGCACAGCGCGCCCCCGGAGGATGCCGCTCCGTCACCTCCGGCTAGGACAGGTCCTAGTAGGGTGGCCAGCTCGGGGGCCCGCTGCACCATCGGGAAGGTGGGGTAAGGGATGAGTGTCGGCACGAGCGGGGCGATTCCGGGCACATACGGCGTACCCCGGCCGTCCGTGCCACCGGCCGCTGCCGCCGCGGGGACGGGGACCGACCCCGACGAGCTCCCCGACGGCCTGGTGATCGCCGACGAAACCGGCCGCGTCACCTGTTTCAATGCCGCGGCCGCCCGCATCACCGCCGTCCCCGCCGACCAGGCCCTCGGCCGGCACCTGGAGAAGGCCCTGCCGCTGGAGGACCTGGAGGGCCGCCGCTGGTGGCAGCTCACCGACCCCTACGGCGGCCTGGCCATCCGGGTCGCCCAGCCCGAGCGCAATCTGCTGCTGCCCGGCGGCCGCGAGGTCCTGGTCTCCGCCCGGTACGTCCGCGACCGCACCGGCCCGGTCCGCCGCGTCGTCGTCTGCCTGCGGGACACCGAGGCCCGCCGCCGCACCGAGCGCAGCCACGCCGAGCTGATCGCCACCGTCGCCCATGAACTGCGCTCCCCGCTGACCTCGGTCAAGGGCTTCACCGCGACGCTGCTCGCCAAGTGGGAGCGGTTCACCGACGACCAGAAGCGGCTGATGCTGGAGACGGTGGACGCCGACGCCGACCGCGTCACCCGGCTCATCGCCGAACTGCTCGACATCTCCCGCATCGACTCCGGCCGCCTGGAGGTGCGCCGCCAGCTCGTCGACATAGGGGCGGCGGTCGGCCGCCACGTCCAGGCGTACGTGGCCGCGGGCCAGCCCGCCGACCGGTTCCTGGTCCGCCTGGAACAGCCGCTGCCCGTCCTGTGGGCCGACCCCGACAAGATCGACCAGGTGCTGAGCAACCTCATCGAAAACGCGGTGCGCCACGGCGAGGGAACCGTCACCATTGACGTCACGCCCGCGGTGTCCCCCCGAGAGGGAGAGGACGCCGGCACGTCGGTCACGGTGAGCGACGAGGGGCCCGGCATCCCGGAGGAGTCCATGAACCGCGTCTTCACCCGCTTCTGGCGGGGCAGCAAGCGCGGCGGCACCGGCCTCGGGCTCTACATCGTCAAGGGCATCGTGGAGGCCCACGGCGGCACCATCACGGTCGGCCGCGCGCCGGGCGCCGGCGCGCGGTTCCGATTTACCCTGCCCGTGGGCACCCCGGCACACCTGCTCTGAGCACCGGCCGGGGGCCCACCGGCGCATTCGCTTTCCCCAGCCCCGTTAGACTCGGCCTTTGGCACCTTTGCGTCCCAGAAACGGAGACGATTCGTCCATGGGTCGGTGACGGGGACCGTCAGCCTGGTGGCACCTCCCAGCGGCAGCTGGAAGACAATCGGAAGCACGGGAAGAGATGTCGGCACCGAATAAGTCGTACGACCCTGTCGAGGTCGAGGCGTTGAAACCGGAAGAGATCGAGCGCATGCGGGACGAGGCGCTCGCCGCCTTCGCCGCCGCGGACTCGCTCGACGCGCTCCACGAGGCCAAGGTCGCCCACACCGGCCCGGCCTCGCCGCTGGCGCTCGCCAACCGGGAGATCGGCGCCCTGCCCCCGCACGCCAAGGCGGACGCGGGCAAGCGCGTCGGCATGGCCCGCGGCGCGGTGAACAAGGCACTCGCCGCCCGCCAGGGCGAGCTGGAGGCCGAGCGGGACACCCGCGTGCTGGTCGAGGAGGCCGTCGACGTCACGCTGCCCTACGACCGCGTACCGGCCGGCGCCCGCCACCCGCTGACCACGCTCTCGGAGCGCATCGAGGACATCTTCGTCGCCATGGGCTACGAGGTCGCCGAGGGCCCCGAGGTCGAGGCGGAGTGGTTCAACTTCGACGCCCTGAACATCGGCCCGGACCACCCGGCGCGCAGCGAGCACGACACGTTCTTCGTGCGCGGCGCCGACGAGGGCTCCGCCGCCGACTCCGGTCTCGTCCTGCGCACCCACACCTCGCCCGTCCAGGCCCGCTCCCTGCTGGAGCGCGAGCTGCCGGTCTATGTGATCTGCCCCGGCCGGGTGTACCGCACCGACGAGCTGGACGCCACCCACACCCCGGTCTTCCACCAGGTCGAGCTGCTGGCCGTGGACGAGGGCCTGACCATGGCCGACCTCAAGGGCACCCTGGATCACATGGTCCAGTCGCTGTTCGGCGAGGGCATGAAGACCCGGCTGCGGCCGAACTTCTTCCCGTTCACCGAGCCGTCCGCCGAGATGGACATGGTGTGCTACGTCTGCCGCGGCGAGTCCGTCGGCAACCCCGACCGCCCCTGCCGCACCTGCTCCTCCGAGGGCTGGATCGAGCTGGGCGGCTGCGGCATGGTCAACCCCCGGGTGCTCACCGCCTGCGGTGTGGACCCCGAGAAGTACAGCGGATTCGCCTTCGGGTTCGGCATCGAGCGGATGCTGATGTTCCGCCACAACGTCGAAGACATGCGAGACATGGTCGAGGGTGACGTCCGGTTCACCCGGCCGTTCGGGATGGAGATCTGATGCGGGTCCCGCTTTCTTGGCTGCGGGAGTACGTCGACCTGCCGGCGACGGAGACCGGGCGCGACGTCCAGGCCAAGCTCATTCCGGCCGGCCTGGAGGTCGAGACCGTCGAGCAGCTCGGCGCCGACCTCAAGGGGCCGCTCGTCGTCGGCCAGGTGCTCACCATCGAGGAGCTGGAAGGCTTCAAGAAGCCGATCCGCTTCTGCACCGTCGACGTCGGCCGGGCCAACGGCACCGGCGAGCCGCAGGAGATCGTCTGCGGCGCCCGCAACTTCGCCGTCGGCGACAAGGTCGTCGTCGTGCTGCCCGGGGCCACCCTGCCCGGCGGCTTCTCGATCAGCGCCCGCAAGACCTACGGCAGGGTCTCGCACGGCATGATCTGCTCCGCCGACGAACTCGGCATGGGCGACGACGGCACGCACGGCATCATCGTGCTGCCGCCCGAGCACGAGGTGGGCACCGACGCCATCGAGCTGCTCCAGCTCGTCGACGAGGTGCTGGACATCGCGGTCACCCCCGACCGCGGCTACTGCCTGTCGATCCGCGGCGTGGCCCGCGAGGCCGCCATCGCCTACGGCCGCCCGCTGCTCGACCCCGCCCTGCTGGACGTACCGGCGCCGAACGCCTTCGGGCACCCGGTGAAGATCGCCGACCCGTTCGGCTGCGACCGCTTCACCGCCCGCACGGTGACCGGCCTCGACCCCGAGGCGCGCTCCCCGATCTGGCTGCGCCGCCGCCTCCAGAAGGCCGGCATGCGCCCGATCTCGCTCGCCGTGGACATCACCAACTACGTGATGCTGGAGCTGGGCCAGCCGCTGCACGCCTACGACCGCTCCCGCGTCCAGGGCACCATCGGCGTGCGCCGGGCCGAGCGCGGCGAGCGGCTCACCACGCTCGACGGCGTCACGCGCACGCTGTCCGCCGAGGACCTGGTCATCACCGACGACCGCGGCCCGATCGGGCTCGCGGGCGTCATGGGCGGCGCCAACACCGAGATCGACGACACCGAGGGCACCACCACCGAGGTCGTCGTCGAGGCCGCGCACTTCGACCCGGTCGCCGTCGCGCGCACCGCCCGCCGGCACAAGCTGTCCTCCGAGGCGTCCCGCCGCTTCGAGCGCGGTGTGGACCCGCAGGCCGCCTCCGCCGCCGCCCAGCGCACCGTGGACCTGCTGGTCCTGCTCGCCGGCGGCACCGCCGAGGCGGGCGTCACCGAGATCGTCGCGCCGGCCGCGCCGCGCACCATCACGATCCCGGCCGACCACCCCGACAAGGTCGCGGGCGTCGCTTACGGCCGGGAGACCGTCGTAAGGCGGCTCCAGCAGGTGGGCTGCGACGTGTACGGGCAGGACGAGCTGATCGTCACCGTGCCGTCCTGGCGGCCCGACCTGACCGACCCGAACGACCTGGCCGAAGAGGTCATCCGGCTGGAGGGCTACGAGAACCTGCCCTCCACGCTGCCCCGCCCGCTGCCCGGCCGCGGCCTGACCGGGCGTCAGCGCCTGCACCGCCGCGTCGGCCGCGCGCTGGCCGGCGCCGGTTACGTCGAGGCGCTGAACTACCCGTTCATCGGCGAGGCCGTCCTCGACCAGCTCGGCCTGGAGGCCGACGACCCGCGCCGCCGCCGGGTCACCCTCGTCAACCCGCTCTCCGACGAGGAGCCCGCCCTGCGCACGACGCTGCTGCCGGGGCTGCTCGGCGCGCTGCGCCGCAACGACGGGCGCGGTGGCCACGACCTGGCGCTGTTCGAGACCGGCCTGGTCTTCCGGCCCACCGGCGAGGAGCCGGCGGCGGCCGTGCTGCCCGCCGACCGCAGGCCCACCGACGAGCAGCTCGCCGCCCTGGACGCGGCGCTGCCGCGCCAGCCCCGCCGGGCCGCCGTGGTGCTCGCCGGAGCCCGCGAGCAGGCCGGCTGGTGGGGCAAGGGCCGTCCGTCCGACTGGGCGGACGCCGTCGAGGCGGCACGCACCGTCGCCCGCGAGGCCGGGGTGGAGCTCAGCGTCCGCGCCGACCAGCACACCCCCTGGCACCCCGGCCGGTGCGCCGCGCTGTACGCCGAGGTGGACGGCGCCGAGACGCTCGTCGGCCACGCCGGCGAGCTGCACCCGCGGGTGGTCAAGGCGATGCACCTGCCGGAGCGCACCTGCGCGATGGAGATCGACCTGGACCTGCTCCAGCGGGCCGGCGAGGGCCTGTTGCAGGCGCCGCGGATCTCCACGTTCCCGGTGGCCACCCAGGACGTCGCCCTGGTCGTGGACCAGCCGGTCCCGGCCGCCGAGGTCGAGGCCGCGCTGCGTGAGGGCGCGGGTGAACTGCTGGAGTCCCTGCGGCTGTTCGACATCTACGAGAACGCCGAGCAGCTCGGCGAGGGACGCAAGTCGCTGGCGTACGCCCTGCGCTTCCGCGCCCCCGACCGCACCCTGACGGTGGACGAGGCGTCCGCCGCCCGCGACGCGGCGGTGGCCCTGGCCGCCGAGCGCACCGGTGCGGAGCTGCGGAGCTAGGGCCAATGCCGGTGACTTAGACGGCTGTGCCTCGTTGTCTTTCGTGTGGCGAGGGTGGGGCAGGTCAGGGTGCCTGCGGATGAGCGGTTGTCGGACCGGATCGCGATCGGGGTGCTGACGCAGGCGTTTCCGCCTCGTCTGGTCGATGAGGTGATCGCCGAGAGCGGCCGGACCGAGCAGCGCAGCCGTCTGCTGCCGGCGCGGGTGGTGGTCTACTTCGTTCTCGCGATGTGCCTGTTCTTCGGGCAGGGATACGAGGAGGTCGCCCGGCTGCTGGGCGAGGGGCTGGGTGATGGGCGGCGGTCGTGGCGGGTGCCGACGACCGCCGCGATCGGCCGGGCACGCCGGCGTCTTGGTGTGGAGCCGTTGAGGGCGTTGTTCGCCCGGGTCTGCCGACCGGTGGCCGTGCCCGAGACGGCGGGTGCCTGGTACCGGCACCGGCGTCTGGTCGCGGTGGACGGCACGACCCTGGACGTGGCGGACACGGCGGCCAACGCCGAGTTCTTCGGCCGCCATGCCTCGACGCGCGGAGCAGCCGCGTTCCCGCAGGCACGGCTGGTCGCGCTGGCGGAATGCGGCACCCACACGGTGTTCGGGGCCGCCATCGGTCCGCAGTCGGCGAGCGAGCAGAGACTCTCCCGGCAGCTGTTCCCCCGGCTCCGGGAAGGGATGCTCCTGCTCGCCGACCGGGGCTTTTACGGATTCGAGTTGTGGCAGGCCGCCCGGGACAGCGGCGCGGACCTGCTGTGGCGGGTGCGCAAGAGCGCGGTCCTGCCCGTCACCCAGGTCCTCGGCGACGGCTCCTGCCTCAGCACGGTCCATGCCGAAAAGGACCGCAGGAGCCGCCGCAACCCGGTGGTGGTCCGGGTGATCGAGTACACCCTCGCCCGCACCGGCGACGCCACCGTCTACCGCCTGATCACCAGCCTGCTCGATCCAGAGGAAGCACCCGCGCGGGAGCTGGCCGCGCTCTACGCCCAGCGGTGGGAGATCGAGACCACGCTGGACGAGATCAAGACTCACCAACGCGGCCCGAAGCTCGTCCTGCGCTCGAAATACCCGTGGGGTGTGGAGCAGGAGATCTACGGCTTCCTCCTGGTGCACCACGCCGTCCGGCAGCTGATGCACCAGAGCGCCCTGCGCGAGGGTCTGGACCCTGACCGCCTGTCCTTCACCCGGTCCCTGCGGATCGTGCGCCGCCAGGTCCCGGCCCAGGCGGCGTTTTCCCCCCGGCCGACTCGCCCGGGCACTGGCCCGCACCCTCGCTGAGATCACCGAACGCCTCCTGCCCCCACGCCGCCACCGCACCTGCCCCCGAGTGATCAAACGCAAGATGTCCAACTGGCCGCTCAAACGGGCCGAGCATTCCAACTGGACACCCCCCGCGCCGGACACCGTCACCATCACACGGCAGGACAGAACTTAAGTCACCGGCATTGGTCCTAGGACCTCTCGTCAAATTCCCGCCTGCCTCGCGACGCCATGCACGCTCCCCCAAGCTCTTCGAGCAGGGGGGACCCCCACTCGCCGCACCGGGCCCAGACCCGAGTACGTCCAGTACGCGGGTCAGGGCCCGGCACTCCCCCAAGCTCTTCGAGCAGGGGCCCCCCAGAGCACGCACCTGACGCCGCGAGGCCCGCCCTCCGGGCGGACGACGGGAATTTGACGACAGGCCCTAAGCCCCGGCTCACTCGTTCGGGTGGCAGGGCCGGTGATCCGGCCCTGCACCCTTTCGAGATCGACAGAATCGGACCGGCCCCCTCGGGGCCGGTCCGCGCTGTCAGCGCCTCTTGGGGGGCCATGGTCATGATCCGCATCAGGGCTGGCTCTCCGCGCGGGGTGCGCTCCGGCGCCGTCTTCCTGGCCGTGGGCACCTGCACCGGCCTCTTCCTGCACGCCCGGCGGACCATGCTGCGCGAGCTGCGCCAGGCGCGCGCGGTCGCGGGTGCCGCGCAGAGCGCGCTGCTGCGCCCCCTGCCGCCCCGGATCGCCGGGCTCGACGTGGCGGCGGCCCAGCTCTCCGCGGACCGGGGCGCGGCCGTCGGCGGCGACCTGTACGAGGTGAGCGCCACCGAGCACGGCGTACGCCTGGTCATGGGCGACGTCCGCGGCCACGGCCTCGCCGCCCTCGGCACCGCCGCCATCGTGCTCGGCAGCTTCCGCGAGGCCGCCCACGACGAACCCGACCTCGACGGGGTGCTGCGCCGCCTGGACCGGGCGCTGGCCCGCCACCGGCGCGACCGGGACGATCCGCGCCGGCCGGCCGCCGAGGACTTCGTCACCGTCCTCCTGATGGAGATCGCCGAGGACGGCTCCCTGCGCGCCCTCAACTGCGGGCACCCGTGGCCGTACCGGCTGAGCGGGACGGCGGCCGAGCCCGTGTCCCGGGCCGAACCGCTGCCGCCGCTGGGCCTGTTCCCGCTGCCGGCCGCGCTGCCCGCGGCGGACCTCGGCCCGCTGCGGCCCGGCGAGACCCTGCTCCTGCACACCGACGGTGTGGCGGACGCCCGGGACGCCCGGGGCCGGTTCTTCCCGCTGCGGGCGGTGCTCGCGCAGACCGCCCGCCTCGGCCCGCTCCCGGCGCCCGTGCTGCTGCGGGCCGTCTTCACCCGGCTGCTCGGTCACACCGGCCCCCGCCCCGCGGACGACGCGGCCGTCCTCGTGATCCGCAACGGCCGGGGCGACGGAAGCGGTACGACTCCGCCGTAGCGCCGCGCCGTCGGCCGCCGCCCGCCCCGCCTCGGAGTGCCGGGCAGACGGCGGGGCGGGCGGCGTGTGGCGGGCCGCCGCACTGTACGAGGGGGAGGCGGCGGCCCGGCCGGCCTCTTGACGAGGCATCTCAGTCAACCGGCCGCCCACGCCGAGCGACAGCGCGCGCACCGTGCGGATGCGCGTACTCCGTTCACACCCCGTGTGAACCGCCGCGCACTACGCTGTCCGCACCGAGCCACCCGGGGGGCCGACATGCAGCCCAACACACTGCTCGACGCGATCCTCGACGAGGCGGGCGTCTCGCACGCCGGTCTTGCCGCGCACGTCAACCAGGCCGGCCGGGCGCGCGGTCTCGCGCTCCGCTACGAACACACCGCCGTGGCGCGCTGGCTGAAGGGCCAGCGGCCCCGGGGCCAGGTGCCCGACCTGATCTGCGAGGTGCTGGCCGCCCGGCTGCACCGCACCGTCACCCTCGACGACATCGGCCTGGGCGTGCCCGGCGAGCCGTCCGCCGCGCCCGGCGCCTCCCTGTCCGGCTTCGTCGAGCGGGCCACCGCCCTGTGGCGCTGTGACGAGCGGCGGCGCCCGCACCTCCTGGGCGCACCCGCCGTCACCGGCACCCCCGCGGTGATGCCGGTGTGGGAGTGGGAGAACCCGCCCGAGGACAGGGACGTCTCCCGGGGCGGCCGGCACCGGGTCACCGCGGCCGACATCGAGATGCTGCGCGCGGCCCGCGCGCACTACGAGCAGATGTACCGCAAGACCGGCGGGGTGGCGACGCACGGCCGGATCGTGGGCTTCCTCACCGCGGAGGCGGCCCCGCTGCTGCGCGGCGGCTACACCGACGCCACCGGCCGCCTGCTGCACCGGGCCACCGGCGGTCTGGTGGCCGTCGCGGGCATCTGCGCCTACGACTCCGACGCGCACGGCCTGGCCCAGCGCTACTTCCACCAGGCGCTGCGCCTGGCCAAGGCCAGCGGGGACCGGGGCCTGGGCGCGTACGTGATAGCGCTGCTGGTCAATCAGGCGCTGTTCATGACGGAGTACCGGCAGGCCGTCGCCTTCGCCGAGGCGGCGCTGCGCACGGCGGGCCGGCACATCACACCTGCCCTCGCCTCCGACCTCCACGCGATGCAGGCCAAGGCGTACGCCCACCTCGGGGACGGCGGCGGCGCGCTGTCCTGCATCGCCCGCGCCGAACAGGCCGCCGAACGCATCCGGCGCGGGCACGAACCCGACGAGACCGGCTATGTCCAGCCCGGCCTGGTCAATGTGCAGGTGGCGGAGGCGCTGCTCAGCCTCGGGGAGCTGGCCGCCGCCGAGGAGCACGCGGCGGCGGCCGTGCACAACCCGGCGCACGACCGGGGCCGGGTGCACCGGCTCGCCATGCTGAGCACGGTCGAACTGCGCCGCGGGGACGCGGACAAGGCGGTGGCGACGGCGGTGCTGATGACCGAGCAGGCCCGCGGGATGGAGTCCCAGCGGCTGCGGGACCGGCTGCGGGCGGTGCGCGAGCATCTGCTGCGCAGCGGCTGCGCGGGCACCGCTGAGGCGGCCGAACTCATCGACGGGGCGCTGCGCGTGCCCCTGTCCACCGGGGTCACGGCCCGCTGACCCTGCGCCCGCCGCTGCTCCGCGCGCGGCTCGCCGTGCGCCTGCCTGCCGTAGGAGCCCGGCTGCGATATTGCCACTGACCCGACGGAAGGTGGCAGAACCGTGCAGTGGACGAAAGAGAACGAACAAACGGTGTATGAAAACCGCTGGTTCAGCGTCAACCTCGCGGATGTGGCGCTGCCGGACGGCCGGCACCTCGACCACTTCCTGATACGGCTGCGGCCCGTCGCCGCCGCCACCGTGGTGAACGAGGCGGGCGAGGTCCTGCTCCTGTGGCGCCACCGCTTCATCACCGACAGCTGGGGCTGGGAACTCGCGGCGGGCGTCGTCGAGGACGGCGAGGACATCGCCCGCGCCGCCGCCCGGGAACTGGAGGAGGAGACCGGCTGGCGGCCGGGCCGCCTGCACCACCTGATGACCGTCGAACCGTCCAACGGCCTCACCGACGCCCGGCACCACATCTACTGGTCCGACGAGGGCGAGTACACCGGAGAGCCGGTGGACGCCTTCGAGTCCGAGCGCCGCGAATGGGTCCCGCTGAAACTCGTCCCCGACCTGATCGCCCGCGGCGAGGTCCCGGCCGCCGGCATGGCCGCCGCGCTGCTCCTGCTGCACCACCGCGCGGGCGGCTGAACGCCACGGGCCCGGCGCCATCCCGGCGCCGGGCCCGCACTCGGCCCCGCGGCTCTCGTGCCGCCCCGCCGCAGAGGTACGTACGTCAGCCGTAGGTGTAGAACCCCGACCCGCTCTTGCGTCCGAGCCGGCCCGCGTCCACCATCCGCTGGAGCAGCGGGGGAGCGGCGTACAGGGGCTCCTTGTACTCCTCGTACATCGAGTACGCGACGGAGGCGACCGTGTCCAGGCCGATCAGGTCGGACAGCTTCAGCGGGCCCATCGGGTGGGCGCAGCCCAGCTCCATGCCGTTGTCGATGTCCTCGCGGCTGGCGATGCCCGACTCGAACATCCGGATCGCGGAGAGCAGGTAGGGGATCAGCAGCGCGTTGACCACGAAGCCGGAGCGGTCCTGGGCGCGGATCGCGTGTTTGCCGAGCACCTTCTCGGTGAACAGCTGCGCCCGGCTCAGGGTGCCCTCGGAGGTGGTGAGCGCCGGGATCAGCTCGACCAGCTGCTGCACGGGGGCCGGGTTGAAGAAGTGGATGCCGATGACGTGGTCCGGGCGGGCGGTGGCGACCGCCAGCTTGACCAGCGGGATCGATGAGGTGTTGGACGCCAGGATCGCGTCCGGGCGGGTCACCACCTGGTCGAGGACCTGGAAGATCTCGGTCTTGACCTGCTCGTTCTCCACCACGGCCTCGATCACCAGATCGCGGTCGGCGAACTCGCCGAGGTCGGTGGTGAAGGAGAGGCGCGCCTGGGTGGCGTCCCGCTCCTCCTCGCTGATCTTGCCGCGCTCGGCCGCCTTGGCCAGGGAGTTGAACAGCCGGGTCCGGCCGATCTCCAGGGCCTCGCCGGTGGTCTCGGCGACCTTCACGTCCAGGCCGGCCCGTGCGCACACCTCGGCGATGCCCGCACCCATCTGGCCGCAGCCCACCACTCCGACGCGTTCGATGTCGGTCACATCGTCCCTTTCGCTGCTGATCTTCGGCGTGTGGCAGGCGGCCCATGTGTGCGGTGCCTGCTCCGATCGAGCACGTTACCCCCGTCGTGCCGCCGATCGGCGGGCCGGGTCGTGCATGCTGTCCCGGTGCACGGTCCGTGACGGCGCGGATCCACGGCGTACTGGGGGTTTCCGGATGGGCCGAGTGACACGGAGGGCGTTCACCGTGGCCGCCCTGTCGACGCTGGCGGTGTCGCCGGGCGCGACGGCGGCGCCCCAGCCGCCCGGCACGCCCGCGGGCGCCCGCGGCGGGCACGGCACCACCGAGATGCGCGGCATGTGGCTGGCGACCGTGGCCAACCGGGACTGGCCCTCGCGCACCGGACTGACCGTGGCCCGCCAGCGCGGCGAGCTGACCGCGCTGCTCGACGCGGCGGTGCGCCGCCGGCTCAACACCGTGATCTTCCAGGCGCGGCCCGCCGCCGACGCGCTGTGGCCCTCGCCCTACGAGCCCTGGTCGCGGTTCCTCACCGGCACCCAGGGCAAGGACCCCGGCTGGGACCCGCTGGGCACCGCGGTCACGGAGGCGCACGCGCGGGGACTTCGGCTGCACGTCTGGTTCAACCCGTACCGGGTGGCGCTGGAGGAGGACCCGTCCCGGCTCGCCGCCTCCCACCCGGCCCGCAAGCACCCCGGCTGGACGGTGCCCTACGGCGGGAAGCTCTACTACAACCCGGGGCTGCCCGAGGTGCGGGCCTTCGTGCAGGAGGCGATGCTCGACGCGGTCCGCCGCTACCCCGTCGACGGCGTCCACTTCGACGACTACTTCTACCCGTACCCGGTGGCCGGGCGGACCTTCGACGACGCCGCCGCGTACGCGCGCCACGGCGGCGGCTTCGCGAGCAGGGCCGCCTGGCGGCGCGACAACATCGACCGGCTGGTGCGGGAGATGGCGTCCGGCGTCGCCCGGACCAGGCCCGGTACCGCGTTCGGGATCAGCCCGTTCGGGGTGTGGCGCAACGCCTCGACGGACGCCCGCGGTTCGGCGACCAAGGCGGGCGTCCAGACGTACGACGACCTGTACGCGGACACCCGGCGGTGGGTGCGCGAGGGCTGGATCGACTACATCGTCCCGCAGCTGTACTGGAACATCGGCCAGAGCGCCGCCGACTACGCCGCGCTGGTGCCCTGGTGGGCCGAGGTGGCGCGGGGCAGCCGCACCCAGCTGTACGTGGGCGAGGCGCTGTACAAGGAGGGGGACGCGAGTCAGGGCGCCGCCTGGCGGGACCCGGACGAGCTGTCCCGGCACCTCACCCTGGCGAAGAAGTACCCGCAGGTGCGCGGGCATGTGTTCTTCTCCGCCAAGGAGGTCGCCGCCGACCCGGCCGGGGCGATGGCGCGGGTCGTCGCCGGCCACTACCGGCAGTCGGCGCGGCCCCCGCAGTGAGCCGGGGCCGTCCGACGGGACTGTCGGGACCCGAGTCCGCCCGGATTCCGCCCGGATTCGAGTCCGCCCAGGACCCGGTCGCGGCGGACCGCGTCCGGGCGCCGGGCTCTCGCGGCGGATCCGCGTCGGATGCCGCTCGTGCTACTGCTGGTGCCGGTGTTCCTCGTGATGACGGATCTGGCAGTCGGGGCCCGGTGACATCACGGCCTCGTGCCCGTCCTCGAACCGGACGCGATAGGGCGGGCTGCCCTCCGTGCCCATCACTTCGACCACTTCGCTGACCTGGTCGTGCTGGCCGACCACCCGGCCGTGCTGCACGAGCTGGTCGCCTTTGGCTGCGCGCATCTGCGGGGCCTCCTCACCATGCGGGGGAGCTGCGGTCCTCGTTCCCGAGTCTACGGCGCGGAGCGCGGCGGGAACCTGGTGTGCGACCGGCACCGGTGCGGCCCGGTCAGCCGCGCGCCCGCTGGGTGACGGCGATGCACACGAGCACGGCGGCGGCCGTCAGCGGTGCGGCCGGCGTCAGATGCTCGCCGAGCAGCAGCACCGACCACACCAGTGTGAGCAGCGGCTGGGCCAGCTGCAACTGGCTGGCCTTGGGGATGCCGATGGCCGCCATGCCCCGGTACCAGACGACAAGACCGAAGAACTGCGAGCCCAGCGTCACCCACAGCAGCCCGGCCACCGCGTGCGCCCCCAGCCGCACCGGCTCGTACGCCAGCGCCAGCGCGGCCCCCGGCACGGTCACCGGCAGGCACAGCACCAGCGCCCAGCCGATCACCTGCCAGCCCGGCATGATCCGGGCCAGCCGCCCGCCCTCGGTGTAGCCCGCCGCACACACCAGCAGCGCCGCGAACAGATACCCGTCGGCGGCCGACAGCGCGCCGCCGCTCTGCTGCACGGTGAAGGCGACCACGGCCGCCGCGCCCGCCAGCGCCGCCGCCCAGAACGTCCGCGAGGGCCGGGCGCCGACCCGCAGGGCCGACAGCAGCGCCGTGGTGAGCGGGAGCAGGCCCACGACGACCGCCGCGTGCGCCGTCGTCGACGTCCGCAGGGCCAGCGTGGTCAGCAGCGGGAAGCCGAGGACGACCCCGGCGCCCACCACCGCGAGGCCGAACCAGTGGCGGCGCGCCGGCAGCGGCACTCCCGTCGCGAGCAGGCAGCCGCCCGCGACGAGCGCGGCGAGCACGCTGCGCACGGCCACCAGCGACCACGGCCCGAAGCCCTCAAGGCCCCACGCGGTGGCCGGGAAGGTGAGCGAGAAGGCGACGACGCCGAGGCCCGCCTGAAGGAGACCGGACCGGGGCCCGGAGGAGGCCGGCGAAGCGGCCTGGCCGTCGACCGCTATCCGGCCGCGCGCGGTAGCGCTACTCTGTGCTTCCATGCATGAGCGTAACAGTGTGGGGGAACTGGCCCAACGCCTCCGACAGGAGCTGGACCGCTACTCGCCCGGTGGAAAGCTCCCGTCCAGCAGAGCCCTCGTGGAGCGCTACCGGGTGAGCCCGGTGACCGTCTCCCGCGCCCTGGCGCGACTGGCGGCCGAGGGCCTGGTCGTCACCCGTCCCGGCGCCGGTGCGTTCCGCGCCGCGCGGCCGGCCGCCCCCGCCGCCGTCGGGGACACCTCCTGGCAGGCCGTCGCGCTCAGCGCGGACGGCGCCGCCGACCTCGTACCGCGCACGGTGGACGCCTCCGGGGTGACCGCCACGCTCGCCGTGCCGCCGCCCGGCGTGATCGAGTTCAGCGGCGGCTATCCGCATCCCTCGCTCCAGCCCGAGCGGGCCATGGCCGCCGCGCTCGCCCGCGCGGGCCGCCGCCCCGGCGCGTGGGGACGGCCCCCGCTGGAGGGCCTTCCCGAGCTGCGCGAGTGGTTCGCGCGGAGCATCGGCGGCCCCGGCGGCACGGTCACCGCGGCCGAGATCCTGATCGCGGCGGGCGGGCAGTCGGCGCTCACCACCGCCCTGCGCGCCCTGGCGCCGCCCGGCGCGCCGGTGCTGGTGGAGTCGCCGACCTATCCGGGCATGCTGGCCATCGCCCGGTCGGCGGGGCTGCGGCCCGTCCCGGTGCCGGTGGACGCCGACGGGGTGCGCCCCGAACTGCTGGCCGACGCGTTCCGGGCGAGCGGCGCGCGGGTCTTCGTCTGCCAGCCGCTGTTCCAGAACCCCACCGGCGCGGTGCTCGCCCGGGACCGGCGCGCGGCGGTGCTGCGGACCGCCCGCGCGGCCGGCGCCTTCGTCGTCGAGGACGACTTCGTACGGCATCTGGTGCACGAGGACGCCGGACCGCCGCCGCCCCCGCTGGCCGCCGACGACCCGGACGGCGTGGTGGTGCACGTCGCCTCGCTGACCAAGGCGACCTCGCCCAGCTTCCGGGTGAGCGCGCTGGCCGCGCGCGGCCCGGTCCTGGAACGGCTGCGCGCGATCCAGGTGGTCGACGCCTTCTTCGTGCCCCGGCCGCTCCAGGAGGCGGCCCTCGAACTGGTCGGCTCGCCCGCCTGGCCGCGCCATCTGCGGGCGCTGTCCGCCGAGTTGCGTGTCCGCCGGGACACCATGGTGAGCGCACTGCGGCTGCACCTGCCCGAACTGGCCCTCGACCACGTCCCGTCCGGCGGCTACCACCTGTGGCCGCGCCTGCCGGACGGCGCGGACGAGACCGCCCTGACCGCCGCCGCGCTGCGGGCGGGCGTCGCCTTCACCCCGGGCCGCCCCTACTTCTGCGCCGAACCCCCGGCCGGGCACGCCCGGCTGAGCTTCGCCGCGGTCGGCGGGAGCGCCGAGATCGCCGAGGGAGTACGCCGCCTGCGGAGCGCCTGCTCCGAAGTGCTCGGCTGAGCAACGGGCAGGCGGTACCGAAACGGCACGGAAGCGGTACCGAAGCCGGTCCGGGGAGGAACCGCGCCCGTACCCGGGTGCCGTGAAACCCGCTCGACACCCGAGGGCCCGGCCTGGCAGCCTCCCGCCATGACCGACATCCCACGGCCGGCCGACGGCTACGAGATCTCCACCGACCCCGCCCGCATCGATGCCGCCCGGGTGCACCGCTGGCTCTCCACGGACGCGTACTGGGCGCTCGGCCGCCCGCGCGAGACACAGGACCGGGCCATCGCGGGGTCCCTGAACTTCGGGGTGTTCGACACGGCCCGCGGCGAGCAGGTCGGCTACGCCCGGGTCGTCACCGACCTGACGACCTTCGCCTGGCTGTGCGACGTGTACGTCGATCCGGCCGTGCGCGGCAAGGGCCTCGGCAGCGCGCTCGTCGCCGCCGTGCGCGAGCACCTGCGGCCCCTCGGGGTGCGCCGGATCGTGCTGGCCACGGACGACGCGCACGGCGTGTACGAGAAGCTCGGCTTCCGGCCGCTGGAGCGGCCCGGTCAGTGGATGGCGCTCGCCCTGGGCTGACCGGCGCCCTCAGTCCGCGCCCGCGCCCGGAGCGGCCCGGGTGGCCGAGCCGTCGGGGCCTGCCGGCCCGCCCGAGCCGCCCGGCCCGCCCGGCCCGCCCGGCCCGCCCGGCCCGTCCGGGCACCGGGTGTAGTCGGTGGTGAGCACCAGGTCCTTCGCCGGGCCGCCCACCCGCCACACCGTGCGCCAGTGGTCGGCGTCCCGGACGGTGAACTCGCCCCGGTAGAGGTCCGCCGAGCAGGGATGGTCGGCGACGTACCGGCCCAGGGTCAGGTCCAGGTCGTGGAAGGGCCGCCCGTCCGCGAACCGCACGTCCGCGCCGCCCGGTGCGGTGCCGGGCAGGAAGCGCAGGGTGCGCTCGGCGGGGCGGCCCGTGCCCCGCCACTCGAAGGTGCCCGACTCGTGGTGCAGCAGCCCGCCGCCCTCCAGCGGACCGAAGTCGGTCATCCCGGTGAAGACGCCCTCGTCGCCGGTGGTCAGGTCGCGCACCGACCGCTCGACCCGCCACCGTCCGGCCAGGTAGGCCAGCGCGTCCGGCACCGGCCAGTACTCGCCCATCGTCCCCGCCTCCGTCCGCGCGCCGCCGCGCTCCGCCCGAGTCATCCCCTTCAGGATGCGGCAGGGGCGGACGCCGGTCCCGACCGCCCCTCGCCGAGCGGCAGCAGCCCCCGCTCGGCGAAGACCTTCTTGGCCACCAAGGTGGCGTTGAGGGACTTGGGGAAGCCGCAGTAGCCGGCCGCGTGCAGCATCGCCTCGACGATCTGCTCCGGAGTGAGGCCCACGTTCAGGGCCGCGTTCACATGCACCTCCAACTGGGGCTCGCAGCCGCCGAGCGCGGTCAGCATGCCCAGCGTCACCAACTGCCGGTCGCGCGGCGCCAGTTCCTCGCGGGCGTACATCTCGCCGAAGCCCCAGGAGACGATCTGGTGGCCCAGCTCGGGGCTGATGTCGGCGAGCGAGTCGATGACCCGCTGTCCCGCCTCGCCGTCGACGCTCCGCAGCACCTCCAGGCCGTGGGCGAAGCGCTGGTCCCGGGTGGTGTTCTCGCTCATGTCCGCTCTTCCGTCCCCGTCCGCCGCTCGTGCAGCAGCCGTTCATAGTGATCGATCTTGTCGTCCAGCGTGTGGGCGTTGCGCCGCAGCGCCCGGATGCGGTCGGCCAGGCCGACGCGGTGCTCGCGCAGCATCGCCAGCCGCTCGGGCACCGTCGCGTCGCCCTGGGCCCGCAGCGTCGCGAAGCGCTGCATGTCGGCGATCGACATGCCCGTCTCGCGCAGCCGCAGCAGAAACTCCAGCCAGGCCAGGTCCGCCGCCTCGTACCGCCGCTGGTTGCCGGTGGTGCGGCCGACCCGCTCGATCAGGCCGGCCCGCTCGTAGTAGCGCAGGGTGTCGTGCGAGAGGCCCGTGCGCTCGGCGACCTGGGCGATGGTCAGAGTCGTTCCCCGTCCCGCCGGGGCGGGCTGTCCGCTGGTCATGGAAGAACCGTAGAACCTGGAGTGCGCTCCAGGTCAAGCGACCTCTTACCGAAAATTCACCACTGGGATCGGGGGAGTTCAGGAAAGTCTTTTACCTCGGCCGTACAACCGACCCGGGAGAGCAATCGTCTAAGACGGCGGAACAGCGGGGTGCGGAGAGCGGTACCTGGCCGAGAAACAACGCATGCGGAATTCCTGGGAGCCTGTCGAGAATGAACCGCCCGACTCTGCGGGGCAAGCCGCGGCAGGCTGCCGCATTCCTCGCCGCGGCAATCACCGTCGCCGTGCTCTGCGCCGCCGATGTCCTCGCCCGCAGTTATCCGTTCGGCCCCCGCACACGGGAGGTCAACGACCTGGGCAACCAGTACGTGCCCTTCCACGCCCACCTCTGGGACCTGCTGCACGGGCGGGCCGACGGCGGCCTGTTCCTCAACTGGCAGTCGGGTTTCGGCTCCAGCTTCCTGCCCGACCTCGGGACGTACCTCGGCAGTCCGTTCGCCCTGCTCGTCGCGGTGTTCCCGAGGGACGAGATCGATCTCGCGGTGTACGTGATCACCGTGCTGAAGACGGCGACCGCCGGCGCGGCCATGGCCTGGCTGCTGCTGCGGCTGCGTCCCGGCCGCTGGTGGGGGGCGGGCCTGATGGGTGCCGCGTACGCCCTGTGCGGCTGGTCCCTGGCGGACGGCTCCTACAACCCGATGTGGCTCGACGGTCTGATCGCGCTGCCGCTGCTGTGCCTGGTGGGGGAGTGGGCGCTGAGCGGCCGGCGCGGGCCGCTGGGCGTGCTGATCGTGGCGCTCGCCTGGATCGCCAACTTCTACACCGCCTACATGGCCACGCTCGGCGCCGCTCTGGTGCTGCTGCTGCGGCTGTGGCTCGCCGGGTCATGGCGCCGGCGCGCACCGGCGGTGCTGGGGCGGGCGGCGGCGACCGTGGCCCTCGGCGTCGGCCTGGCCGCACCGCTGGTGACGGTGGTCTACTTCGGCACCAAGCACGCCTTCCCGGGCACCGAGCGGCAGTTCCGTCCGGCGGCCGCCGAGGACGTGCTGGCCCGCCTGATGCCGACCACGTACGCCTTCAGCACCCCCGCCCTCTACGTCGGCACCCTGACCCTGCTGCTCGCCCTCGCCCTGCCCTTCCACCGGGGGGTGCCCCAGCGGGTGCGTGCCGGGTGGAGCCTGCTGGTGGTCGCCGTGCTGCTGTCCATGCAGTGGACGCCGACCCATCTGGCCTGGCACGCCTTCTCCACGCCGAACGGCAGCCCCTACCGCCAGTCGTTCGTCCTGTGCGGGCTGCTGGTGATCGCGGCCTGGCACAGCCTCGCCCGCGGTGTGCCCGGTCCGCGGGCGCTGGGCGCCGCCGCCGTCCTGCTCGCGCTGATCGCCGCGGTGGCGAGCGGCAGCGGCCTGATCCGCCCCTACGTCTGGCCGGTCCTGGGTGTCACGGCCGCCGCCGCCCTGGGCGGCCTGTATCTGCTCGGCCGGGCGGGGCGGACACAGGCGCCCGACGCGCCCCCGCCCGTCTCGCCGCCCCCCGCCGCGCCGGACACGCACCCGCCCGTCTCGCCGCCCCCCGCCGCGCCGGACACGCACCCGCCCGCCTCGCCGGACGGCCCGGCACCCGCCGACCGGCGCCGTCGCCGCGGCCTGCTCGCGGGCGCCGCGGTGGTGCTGCTGGTAGGGGCGCAGTTCGGCGAGGCCGCGGCCACCTCGGCCGTGGACACCCGGCTCCGGCTCGACCGGATGGACGACTACGCCCCCTGGGGGGCCCGGCAGCGGCAGCAGTCCGAGGCGGTCGCCCGCGTCGACGGCTGGCCGCGCTATCGCACCGACCCGGGCCGGGAACAGACCGTGGGCAACGATCCGCTGATGGTCGGCGGCCAGGGCGCCCAGTACTACAGCAGCATGACCGCGGACGTCCTCAGCCGCCTGCTGGCCGCCCTCGGCGACGGCATGACCTCCCGCGGCCGGAGCGTGCAGAGCCTGGACAACCCCGTCACGGACGCCCTCTTCTCCATCGGGGCGAGACTGCACTCACCGCCGGACCAGCACCAGCGCTGGAACCCGAGGGACCGCGCCCCGGTGACGGTCACCCGGCAGGACGTGCCCCCGCTGGTCACCGTCCGCCCCTCCGGCACCGGCGTCCCGGCAGCCGAACCCAAGGTGTCCGCCCTCGGCCCGTCGCCCTACCGCAACCAGGAGGTCCTGCTGGGCGCCGAGGTCTACACCGTGCCGTCCGTCACCGTACGCACCGGGGACGGCAGGCAGCCCCCGCGCGCCGGGGACGGCCTTCTCGGAGTGGTCCTCAGGAAGCCGCACACCGGCGTCCCGGCGGGTGTCCCGACGATCACGGGCCGCTGTCCCGCGGGCAGCGAGGCGTATCTGTGGGCACCGCACTTCTCGGGCACCGCGCGACTGGCCGGCGGCCCGCCGGGCGGTCGGCGCCCCGTCGCGCGCTTCACGGCGACCGCCGCGAAGATCGCCGCCATGCAGCGGCTCGGCACGGTTCCGGCCGGCGGGCGGTTCCGGATCGACCTGACCGTCGAGGGGAACGGAACGGTCCCGGACGGCGCGGTCGGCTGCCTGGACACCGCCCGGCTGGCCGCCGCCGTGCGGCGTCTCAAGGCCACCGGCGCGAGCGAGGTGAGCGTCTCCGGCGGCACGCTGCACGCCCGGCTCCCGGCCGGCAGCACCGGCACCGCCGTCGTCGCGGTGCCCCGGATCGCCGGCTGGCGGTGCGCCGCAGGCGGGAGGGCCGCGGTGCCCGCCGAGCAGTACTACGGCCTGATCGCCGTGCCGCTGGACGGCTCCGCGACCAGCCTCACCTGCACCTTCCATCCACCCGGCCTGCGACTGGGGGCCGCCGTCGGCGGTGCCTCGCTGCTGGTCCTGGCCCTTCTGGGCGTCCTCGGCGCCGTCCGCCGCAGGCGGCTTCCCGGCCGCCCCGACCCGTCCCGAACGTCCACCCACCCGCGCGAGCGCGCGACCAGCGCTCTGTGACGCCGTCCTCCCGGGGGGAGAACATGCTCATCTCGATCGTCGCACCCTGCTACAACGAGGAAGACGTCATCGAACGCTTCCACGAGGCCGTCCAGCAGGTCGCCGACGACCTGCTGCCGCTCGGCCACGACATGGAGTTCGTGTACGTCGACGACGGCAGCCGCGACCGCACGCTCCCGCTGCTCCAGCAACTGGCCGCCGCCGACCCGCGGGTGCGCTACGTCTCCTTCAGCCGCAACTTCGGCAAGGAGGCCGCCCTGCTGGCGGGCCTGCGCCACGCCACGGGGGACTCGGTGGTCGTCATGGACGCCGACCTCCAGCACCCGCCGGAGCTGATCCACCGCATGGTCGAACTGCGCGGTCAGGGCTACGACCAGGTCCTGGCCCGGCGCAGCCGGAAGGGCGACCGGGTCACCCGCACCCTCACCGCGCGCCTGTACTACCGGCTGGTCAACCGCCTGGTCGACGTGGAACTCAAGGACGGCGTGGGCGACTTCCGGCTGCTGTCGCGGCGCGTGGTGGACGCGGTGCTGGGGCTGACCGAGTACAACCGCTTCTCCAAGGGCCTGTTCGCCTGGGTGGGCTTCCCCACCACCACCTTCGAGTACGAGAACGCGGTGCGCGAGCACGGCAGCAGCTCCTGGACGCTGAAGTCGCTGCTGAACTACGGTCTGGACGGGCTGCTCTCGTTCAACAACAGGCCGCTGCGCGCCGCGCTGCACCTGGGTATGTGGCTGCTGCTGTGCGCCGGGCTCTACACCGCGTGGATCGTGGGCGCGGCGCTCGTCAACGGCGTGCAGACCCCGGGCTATGTCACCATCATCACGGCCGTCACGGCGCTCGCGGGCGTGCAGATGGTCATGCTGGGGGTCATCGGGGAGTACACCGGCCGCATCTACTACGAGGTCAAGGGCCGCCCGCACTTCCTGGTGAAGGAGAGCAACGTGGAGCGGACGAAGGATCTCATTCCCTGATGCGTAACCCGATGGCGAGGCAGATCGTCACTTTCGCCGTGGTCGGCGTCCTGAACACGGCGACGTACTACATTCTCTATCTGTTGTTCCTCACACGTCTTCCTTATCTCCTCGCGCATGTCCTGGCGTTCTTCCTCAGCATGATCGGTTCTTTCTTCCTGAACGCGCGTTTCACTTATCGCACCCGGCCGACCTGGCGGAAATTCCTGCTGTTCCCGCTCACCAACGCCGCCAATTTCGTGATCACCACGGTGGGGGTCTATGTGATCGTCGACGTGCTGCACGCCGGGAGCAGGTTCGCCCCGCTGCTCGCCTCGGCGGCGGCGATCCCGGTGACCTTCGTCGTCTCCCGGTGGATCATGCTTCCCAAGGGGGACCCGGTCCGGGAAGGCCGGATTGCATAAACGTGCAGCGCTACGTATAGTCATGCCATCGAGGAGGAGGGCTCATGGCTGTACGTGTGGCGATCGCCGGAGCGAGTGGATACGCGGGCGGAGAAGCGCTGCGTCTGCTGCTCGCGCACCCCGGGGTCGAGATCGGTGCCCTGACCGGCAACTCCAACGCGGGCCAACGGCTCGGCGCGCTCCAGCCGCACCTGCTGCCGCTGGCCGACCGGGTGCTCGCGCCCACCACGCCCGAGGCACTGTCCGGCCATGACGTCGTCTTCCTCGCCCTGCCGCACGGCCAGTCCGCTGCCGTCGCCGAGCAGCTCGGCCCGGACGTCCTCGTCATCGACATGGGCGCCGACTTCCGGCTGAAGGACCCGGCCGACTGGGAGCGCTTCTACGGCTCCGCGCACGCCGGCACCTGGCCCTACGGCCTCCCCGAACTCCCCGGTGGCCGCGCCGCGCTGGAGGGGGCCAAGCGCATCGCGGTGCCCGGTTGCTACCCCACCGCCGCCTCCCTCGCCCTGGTCCCCGCCTACGCGGCCGGACTCGTGGAGAACGAGGCCGTGGTCGTCGCCGCCTCCGGCACCTCCGGCGCGGGCAAGGCCCCCAAGGCGCGCCTGCTCGGCTCCGAGGTCATGGGCTCCATGTCCCCCTACGGCGTCGGCGGCGGCCACCGGCACACCCCCGAGATGATGCAGAACCTCGGCGCGGCGGCGGGCGAGCCGGTCACGGTCTCCTTCACCCCGACCCTCGCCCCGATGCCCCGCGGCATCCTCGCCACGTGCAGCGCGAAGGCCCGGGAGGGCGTCGGCGCCGAGCCGGTGCGCGCCGCCTACGAGAAGGCGTACGCCGACGAGCCCTTCGTCCACCTCCTGCCCGAGGGGCAGTGGCCCGCCACCGGCGCGGTCCACGGCTCCAACGCGGTGCAGATCCAGGTGGCGTACGACCCCACCGCGCACCGCGTCATCGCGATCAGCGCCCTGGACAACCTGACCAAGGGCACCGCGGGCGGCGCGGTGCAGAGCATGAACATCGCCCTCGGGCTTGATGAGACCACCGGACTTTCCACGATCGGAGTCGCACCGTGAGCGTCACGGCAGCCAAGGGATTCCAGGCGGCGGGCATCGCCGCCGGGATCAAGGAGAACGGCAACCCGGACCTGGCCCTCGTGGTCAACACCGGGCCGCGCCGCGCCGCCGCGGGCGTCTTCACCGCCAACCGCGTCAAGGCCGCCCCGGTGCTGTGGTCCGAGCAGGTCCTGAAGTCCGGCCGGCTCTCCGCGGTGGTCCTCAACTCCGGCGGCGCCAACGCCTGTACGGGCCCCAAGGGCTTCCAGGACACCCATGCCACCGCCGAGAAGGCCGCCGAGGTGCTCGGTGTCGGCGCCGGCGAGGTCGCCGTCTGCTCCACCGGTCTGATCGGTGTGCTGCTGCCGATGGACAAGCTGCTGCCGGGCGTCGCGACCGCGGCCGCGGCGCTGAGCGAGCACGGTGGCGAGAAGGCCGCCATCGCCATCAAGACCACCGACACGGTGCACAAGACGTCCGTGGTCTCCCGCGAGGGCTGGACGGTGGGCGGCATGGCGAAGGGCGCGGGCATGCTCGCGCCGGGCCTCGCCACCATGCTCGTCGTCCTCACCACCGACGCCGACCTGGACAGCGCCGCCCTGGACCGGGCGCTGCGCGCGGCCACCAAGGTCACCTTCGACCGGGTCGACTCCGACGGCTGCATGTCCACCAACGACACCGTGCTGCTGCTCGCCTCGGGTGCCTCCGGGCTCACCCCGGCCGAGGACGACTTCGCCGACGCCGTGCGCGCCGTCTGCGCCGATCTCGGCCGCCAGCTCATCGGGGACGCCGAGGGCGCCAGCAAGGACATCCAGGTCGAGGTGGTGGGCGCCGCCACCGAGGAGGACGCCGTCGAGGTGGGCCGCTCCATCGCCCGCAACAACCTCCTCAAGTGCGCCCTGCACGGCGAGGACCCCAACTGGGGCCGCGTCCTGTCCGCGATCGGCACCACCAGGGCCGCCTTCGAGCCCGACCGGCTCAATGTCGCCATCAACGGCGTGTGGGTGTGCAAGAACGGCGGCGTGGGCGAGGACCGCGACAAGGTCGACATGCGCTACCGCGAGGTGCACATCGTCGCCGACCTCGCGGCGGGCACCGAGACCGCCACCATCTGGACCAACGACCTCACCGCGGACTACGTCCACGAGAACAGCGCGTACTCCTCATGACCACGACCCGCAGGCACACGGCCCTGCCGAAGGCGAAGATCCTCATCGAGGCGCTGCCCTGGCTGACCCGCCACCACGGCAGGACGGTGGTCATCAAGTTCGGCGGCAACGCGATGGTCGACGAGGAGCTGAAGGCGGCGTTCGCCCAGGACGTGGTGTTCCTGCGGCACGCCGGCCTCAAGCCGGTCGTCGTGCACGGCGGCGGCCCGCAGATCAGCGCGGCCCTGGACCGGCACGGCATCGTCAGCGAGTTCAAGGCGGGCCTGCGCGTCACCAGCGAGGAGGCCATGGACGTCGTACGGATGGTGCTGGCCGGGCAGGTCCAGCGCGAGCTGGTCGGCCTGCTCAACCAGCACGGTCCGCTCGCCGTCGGCCTCACCGGCGAGGACGCGCACACCATCACCGCCACCCGGCACGTCCCCGAGATCGACGGCGAACCGGTCGACATCGGACGGGTCGGGGAGATCACCGCCATCGACACCGGCGCGATCGAGGCCCTGCTCGCCGACGGCCGCATCCCGGTCGTCTCCTCGATCGCCCGCTCCGAGGACGACGGACATGTCTACAACGTCAATGCTGATACGGCGGCTGCGGCACTCGCTGCGGCACTGGGCGCCGAGACCCTCATGGTCCTCACCGACGTCGAGGGCCTCTACGAGGACTGGCCGGACTCCGACGAGGTGATCAGCCGGCTCACCGCGAGCCAGCTGGAGAAGCTGCTGCCCGACCTGTCCGCCGGCATGGTGCCGAAGATGCGGGGCTGTCTGCACGCCGTGCGGGGCGGGGTGAACACCGCCCGCGTCATCGACGGCCGGGTCCAGCACTCGATCCTGCTGGAGATCTTCACCGACGAGGGCATCGGCACGATGGTCGTGCCGGACGAAGAGGGGAAGTCGTGAGCAACGCGGAACTGACCGCCCGCTGGCAGGGCGCGCTGATGAACAACTACGGCACGCCGCGCCTGCCCCTGGTCCGCGGCGCGGGCACCCGGCTGTGGGATGCCGACGGCAAGGAGTACGTGGACTTCGTCGGCGGCATCGCCGTCAACGCGCTCGGCCACGCCCACCCGGCGGTCGTCGAGGCCGTGAGCCGGCAGATCGCCTCGCTCGGCCATGTCTCCAACCTGTTCGTCGCCGAGCCGCCCGTCGCCCTCGCCGAACGGCTCCTCCAGCACTTCGGCCGCGACGGCAAGGTGTTCTTCTGCAACTCCGGCGCCGAGGCCAACGAGGGCGCCTTCAAGATCGGCCGGCTCACCGGGCGCACCGGCATGGTCGCCACCGAGGGCGGTTTCCACGGCCGCACCATGGGCGCCCTGGCGCTGACCGGCCAGCCCGGCAAGCAGGAGCCCTTCCTGCCGCTGCCCGGCGACGTCACCCATGTGCCCTACGGCGACGCGCAGGCGCTGGCCGCCGCGGTCACCGAGGACACCGCGCTGGTGATCATCGAGCCGGTCCAGGGCGAGAACGGCGTGGTCGTCCCGCCCCCCGGCTATCTGAAGGCGGCCCGCGCCATCACCGCCGCCACCGGCGCGCTGCTCGTCCTGGACGAGGTGCAGACCGGCGTCGGCCGCACCGGGCACTGGTTCGAGTACCAGGCCCACGAGGGCGTCCTGCCGGACGTCGTCACCCTCGCCAAGGGGCTGGGCGGCGGGCTGCCGCTCGGCGCGACCGTCGCCTTCGGCCGGGCCGCCGAGCTGCTCCAGCCGGGCCAGCACGGCACCACCTTCGGCGGCAACCCGGTGGCCTGCGCCGCCGGACTCGCCGTCCTGGACACCATCGCCGGCGAAGGGCTGCTGGACAACGTCAAGCGGCAGAGCGAACGGCTGCGCGAGGGCGTCGAGTCCCTCGGCCACCCGCTCGTCGACCACGTCAGGGGCGCGGGCCTGCTCCTGGGTATCGTGCTCACCGGGCCGTACGCGCCGCGGGCGCAGCAGGCGGCCCAGGAGGCCGGCTTCCTCGTGAACGCGCCCGCACCCGACGTCGTCCGGCTGATGCCGCCGCTGAACCTCGGCGACGACGACGTGGACGCGTTCCTGCGGGCGCTGCCCGGCATCCTGGACACCACCGACGGGGACGCATGATCCGGAGAATGGGACGACGATGAGTCAGGCACAGGACCACGGGCACACCGACGCGTCGGGCGCCGGGCCCGCCCTGCCGCAGACCCGCACCGCACGCCACCGCCGGATCGTGGACATCCTCAACCGGCAACCGGTGCGCTCGCAGAGCCAGTTGGCGAAGCTGCTGGCGGACGACGGGCTGAGCGTCACCCAGGCGACGCTCTCCCGCGACCTGGACGAGCTGAACGCGGTGAAGATCCGCAACAACGAGGGCGACCTCATCTACGCGGTCCCCAGCGAGGGCGGCTTCCGCACCCCGCGCGCGCCGCTGGGCGAGTCCGCCAAGGAGGAGCGGATGCGGCGGCTCTCCCAGGAGCTGCTGATCTCGGCGGAGGCGTCGGCGAACCTCGTGGTCCTGCGCACCCCGCCGGGCGCGGCCCAGTTCCTGGCCTCCGCGATCGACCAGGCCGAGCTCCAGGACATCCTGGGCACCATCGCGGGCGACGACACCCTGATGCTGATCAGCCGTGACCCGACCGGCGGCCAGGCGCTCGCCGACCATCTGCTGCGCCTGGCCCAGAACGGCCACTGACCGCCGGTGCCGCTCAGCCCGCCTGCGCGGGCGTGGGCGGCAGCGGCAGCGGGAGCCCCGGCAGCCCGTCCAGGCTGGTGGCGATGTGCTCCTTCTTGGTGAAGTACGCGTCCAGCGACTCGTCGTCCTCGCGGGCGAACCGCCTGCGGTGCAGGTCGCGGTCCTCGTCGTAGGTCATGAAGGGCACCGCGTAGCCGCAGGTGTCCCGGATCAGCGCGGCGTGCACGACGACGATCGCGCGCAGACCGTGCGACGCCGGGTCGATGCCGGGGAAGCGGGCGAGCAGGTCCGTGAAGCGCGGATCGTCGCGGAAGACGGGCTCGCCCCTGCCGTGCACCCGCACGATGTTGGGCGGCCCCTGGAAGGCGCACCACATCAGGGTGATGCGGCCGTTCTCGCGCAGGTGCGCGACGGTCTCCGCGTTGGACCCGGCGAAGTCCAGATAGGCCACGGTGTGCCCGTCGAGCACCGCGAGGGAGCCCTTGAGGCCCTTGGGGGAGAGGTTGACCGTGCCGTCGCCGGAGAGCGGTGCGGTCGCCGTGAAGAAGAGGGGCTGCTCCTCGATGAAGGTGCGCAGCCTGCCGTCGATGCGCTCATACGTCTTTCCCATGTCCACCCATTATCCGGGCAACTCTTTCGACTGTCTAAGGAATTGAGGGCTCCGGAACGCCCCGGCCCCCGCCGGACCGGCCTGCCTCGATTGACTAGCCATGCATGGATCTGCATACTCATGCATACCGAGTACGGCTCGTACACCCACCCTCTCCTTAGGAGCAGCGCAAGTGAGCAGCAACAGCGGTGACGTACGGCTCTGGGGCGGCCGGTTCGCCGACGGACCCGCCGAGGCCCTGGCGAAACTGTCCGCGTCCGTCCACTTCGACTGGCGGCTCGCGCCCTACGACATCGCCGGTTCGCGCGCCCACGCGCGCGTGCTGCACCGGGCGGGCCTGCTCACCGAGGACGAGCTGACCCGGATGACCGCCGGACTCGACCGGCTGGAGGCCGACGTCGCGGACGGCTCCTTCACCGGCACCGTCGCCGACGAGGACGTCCACACCGCCCTGGAGCGCGGCCTCCTGGAGCGCCTCGGCCCCGACCTCGGCGGCAAGCTGCGCGCCGGCCGCTCCCGCAACGACCAGGTCGCCACCCTCTTCCGCATGTACCTGCGCGACCACGCCCGGATCATCGGCGGCCTGGTCGCCGACCTCCAGGACGCGCTGATCGGCCTGGCCGAGGCCCACCCGGACGTGGCGATGCCCGGCCGCACCCACCTCCAGCACGCCCAGCCGGTCCTCTTCGCCCACCATGTGCTCGCCCACGCGCAGTCCCTGTCCCGGGACGCCGAGCGGCTGCGCCAGTGGGACGAGCGGACCGCCGTGTCGCCGTACGGCTCGGGCGCCCTGGCCGGCTCCTCCCTCGGCCTGGACCCCGAGGCGGTCGCCCGCGACCTCGGCTTCGAGCACGGCAGCGCGGCCAACTCCATCGACGGCACCGCCTCGCGCGACTTCGCCGCCGAGTTCGCCTTCGTCACCGCCATGATCGGCGTGAACCTCTCCCGCATCGCCGAGGAGATCATCATCTGGAACACGAAGGAGTTCTCCTTCGTCACGCTGCACGACGCGTTCTCCACCGGCTCCTCGATCATGCCGCAGAAGAAGAACCCCGACATCGCGGAGCTGGCGCGCGGCAAGTCCGGCCGCCTCATCGGCAACCTGACCGGGCTCATGGCCACCCTCAAGGCCCTGCCGCTCGCCTACAACCGCGACCTCCAGGAGGACAAGGAGCCCGTCTTCGACTCCTGCGACCAGCTGGAGGTCCTGCTGCCCGCCTTCACCGGCATGATGGCCACCCTCACTGTCCACCGCGAGCGCATGGAGGAGCTGGCCCCGGCCGGCTTCTCGCTGGCCACCGACATCGCGGAGTGGCTGGTCAAGCAGGGCGTGCCGTTCCGGGTGGCGCACGAGGTCGCCGGCGAGTGCGTGAAGGCCGCCGAGGCCGAGGGCAAGGAGCTGGACGAGCTGACCGACGAGCAGTTCGCCAAGATCTCCGCCCATCTCACCCCCGAGGTGCGCACGGTCCTCGACGTGCCCGGCGCCCTCGCCTCCCGCGACGGCCGCGGCGGCACCGCCCCGAGCGCGGTCGCGGTCCAGCTCGCCGAGATCAAGGCCGACGTGGCCGCCCAGCACGCCTGGGCGGACGCCAGGAAGTAGCCGGTACGTGCCCGGGAGGGCATCGCGGGTACGTTGGTCCGCAGTACGGAGCCGACCCGAACGGAGCCCGCGATGCCCTTCGCGCGACTGGCCGCAGCCACCACCCCCACCTGCCACCTCGGCCTGGGCCTGGCCGCCGTGGGGCGCCCCGGATACATCAACCTGGGCCGGGACCGCGACCTCGGAGCCGACCGCTCCGTGGACGCCCTGCGCGCCCGTACGCACGAACTGCTGGACGCCGCCTACGCCCAGGGTGTGCGCTATCTGGACGCCGCCCGCTCCTACGGCCGCTCCGAGGAGTTCCTCGCCGACTGGCTGCGCGCTCGCCCGGAGATCGACGACGTCGTTGTCGGCAGCAAGTGGGGCTACACCTACACGGCCGACTGGCGCACCGACGCCGCACAGCACGAGGTCAAGGACCACGGCGCGGCCACCTACGCGCGCCAGCGCGCCGAGAGCGCCGCGCTGCTCGGCGACCGGCTCGACCTCTACCAGATCCACTCGGTGACCCCGGACAGCCCCGCCCTGACCGACAAGGAACTGCACGCCCGGCTCGCCGAGTCCGCCGCCTCGGGGCTGACCGTCGGCTTCTCCACCAGCGGCCCCGCCCAGGCCGACGCGATCCGGGCCGCCCTCGCCGTGACCGTGGACGGCGAGCCGCTGTTCCGCACCGTCCAGTCGACGTACAACGCCCTGGAGACCTCCGCCGGGCCCGCCCTCGCCGAGGCGCACGACGCGGGGCTCGCCGTGATCGTCAAGGAGGGCATGGCGAACGGCCGGCTGGCCGGCCCCGACGCGCCCGAGGCCCTGCGCGAGGTGGCCCGGAGCACCGGTTACGGCTGCGACGCGGTCGCCCTCGCCCTGATCCTGCGCCGCCCCTGGGCGGGCGTGGTGCTCTCCGGCGCCGCCACCGTCGACCAGCTCGTCTCCAATCTGCACGCCCCGGCCGTCGACCTGGACGACGAGCAGGCGGCCCGCCTCGACGCCCTGGCCGAGGAGCCGCAGGCGTACTGGCGGCAGCGCGGCCAGCTCCCCTGGCACTGATCTCCCACGGTCCTCTCACGTCCCGCGCACCACGTCTCACGCCCCACGTCCTGCGCCGCGCCCGGCCCGGACCACTGAGACGCGCATGCCGCTCATGAGACATGAATGTCTCATTCGGTGTATGGTTGTCTCATGGCTGTCGATCGTGACCACGTGCTGCGCAGTGCCGCGGCCCTGCTGACCCGTAAGTCCACCGCGACGATGGACGAGGTCGCCAGGGCCGCCGGCATCAGCCGCGCCACGCTGCACCGGCACTTCGCCGGACGTGACGCGCTCGTACGGGCACTGGAGGCGCTCGGCATCCAGGAGTGCGAGGCCGCGCTGGACGCGGCCCGCCCGGACGAGGGGCCCGCGCGGGACGCGGTGCACCGGCTGGTCCGCGCGATCGAGCCCGCGGCCGGCCTGCTGGCCTTCCTCTACACCGAGAACCAGCTGTTCGAGGGCGGGGAGGTGAACGCGGGCTGGGCCCGGATCGACGAGCGGATCGAGACCCTGTTCCGGCGCGGCCAGGACAGCGGGGAGTTCCGCATCGACCTCACCCCGGCCTGGCTCACCGAGGCACTGTTCGGCCTGCTGGCCTCCGCCGCCTGGGCGGTGACCGAGGGCCGCGTGGCCCCCAAGGACTTCACGTACATGACGGTCGAGCTGCTGCTCGGCGGCGCACTGCGCGCGGACGCACCACGGAGAGAGGAACCATGACCAGCACCCTGCGGCCGGCCCGCACGACGGAGACGGAGAAGCGACCGGGCCGCTGGCTCGCGCTCGGCGTCCTCGTCCTGGCCGTGCTGCTGGTGGCCGTCGACGCGACCGTCCTCGGTCTCGCGACCCCGTACATCAGTGAGGACCTCAAGCCCTCCGGCACCCAGCTGCTGTGGATAGGCGACGTCTACTCGTTCGTCATCGCCGGTCTGCTCGTCTCCATGGGCAGCCTCGGCGACCGCATCGGACGCAAGCGCATCCTGCTCTGCGGCGCCGTCGCCTTCGGCCTGATCTCCGTGCTCAACGCCTACGCGACCTCGCCGGAACTGATGATCCTGGCACGGGCGCTGCTCGGTGTCGCCGGTGCCACCCTGATGCCGGCCACGCTCGCCCTGATCCGCAACCTCTTCCACGACCCGCGCGAGCGCAGCCTCGCGGTCGGCATCTGGGGCGCGGCCGCCTCGGCGGGCATGGCCGTGGGTCCCATCGTCGGCGGGTTCCTGCTCGAACACTTCTGGTGGGGCTCGGTCTTCCTGATCAATCTGCCGGTGATGGCCGTGCTGGTGTTGGTCGGCATCCGGCTGCTGCCCGAGTCCCGCAACCCGGACCCGGGCCCCTGGGACCTGGCCAGCGTCATGCTGTCACTGGTCGGCATGATCGCCACCGTGTACGCGGTCAAGGAGGCCGCGGCGCACGGGTTCACCTGGCCGGTCCTCGGCGCGGGCCTGCTCGGCGTGGCCGGGCTGTACGGCTTCGTCCGCCGCCAGCTCACGATGCCCGTGCCGCTGCTGGACATGCGGCTGTTCCGCAGCCGCGGCTTCAGCGGTGCCGTCCTCGCCGACCTGCTGACCGTCCTCGGCATGTCCGGGCTGGTCTTCTTCCTCTCCCAGTATCTGCAACTGGTCCAGGGCAGGCGGCCGTTCGAGGCGGGCCTGGCCGAGCTGCCGGCCGCCGTCGGCGCGGTGGCGGCCGGTCTGGTGGCGGGCACCGCGGCCCGGCGCTTCTCGGTGCGGGCGGTGGTCTCCGGCGGACTGGCCGCCGTCGGCCTGTCCCTGGCCGCGCTGACCACGCTCAGCGGCGCGACCGGCTATCCGCTGCTGGGCGCGGCACTGCTGGTGGTCGGCGTCGGCGCCGGACTCTCCTTCACCGTGACCGCCGACGTGATCCTCTCCAGCGTGCCCAAGGACCAGGCGGGCGCCGCCTCGGCGGTCTCGGAGACGGCGTACGAACTCGGCGCGGCCCTGGGCATCGCCCTGCTCGGCTCCATCGTGACCGCCGCCTACCGCGGCTTCACCGGCCCGGCGGGCACACCCCCGCAGGCCCACGAGTCGCTGGGCGGCGCCGTGGAGGCGGCGGCCGGCCTGCCCGCCCCCACCGCCGAGGCCCTGCTGTCCGCGGCCCGCGACTCCTTCGTCCACGGCCTCCACCTGGCCTCGGGCGCGGGCGCGGCCGTCCTGCTGACAGCCGCGGCGGCAGCGTGGTTCCTCCTGAAGAACCAGAAACTCTGACCACTCCGACGAGGAGCGGCGCGCCCCGAAAGGGGCGCGGGGAACGGCGCGAACAACCCCCACACACCCGCACCCGGCGGCGAACCGCACCCCCTACGGCGCCCACCCGCCCGATCGCCGAAGGCTCACGCCGCCTTCGCCTTGGTGGCGTACATGTCCACGTACTCCTGCCCCGACAACCGCATGACCTCGGTCATCACCGAGTCCGTCACCGCCCGCAGCACATACCGGTCACGGTCCATGCCCTCGTAGCGGGAGAACTCCATCGGCTCACCGAAGCGCACGGTGACCTTGCCCGGCCGGGGCAGCCCCGTGCCGCCCGGCTGGAGCTTGTCGGTGCCGATCATGGCGAACGGCACGACGGGCGCCCCGGTCATCAGCGTCAGCCGCGCGATACCGGTGCGCCCCCGGTACAGCCGCCCGTCGGGGGAGCGCGTGCCCTCGGGGTAGATGCCGAAGATCTTCTGCTCCTCCAGCACCCGGCGGCCGGTCATCAGCGCGGCCACCCCGCCCCGGCCGCCGTCGCGGTCGACCGGGATCATGCCGACACCGGTGAAGAACCAGGCCATCAGCCGGCCCTTGAACCCCTTGCCCGTGACGTACTCGTCCTTGCCGATGAAGAAGACCTGCCGGTCGCAGACGACCGGCAGGATCATCGAGTCGATGAACGTCAGGTGGTTGCCCGCCAGGATGACCGGACCGTCGCCGGGAATGCGCTCCGCGCCCTCCACTCGCATGCGGAACATCAGGCGCATGATCGGACCGAGCACTGCCTTGATGAACGCGAAGCGGGACAACGGGCCCTCCGGTGCCAAGGGATGCGGTATGTGTCTGTGCAGGTGAGGACGATACTCGCGGCACGGCCCGGAATGCACATCGGGCGCACCACCTCTTACCCACTGTTGACGTGCGTTCACCTGCGCGGGAGTCGTGTTGCGACGCGGTGAACGGCGTACGGCGGTGTGACCGAGGTTACGGGGTGTCATCCCGCGTCACCCGCGTGTTCCGCTCGGCGTCTCCCGTCCGTCACCCCCTCCCCCCTACGATCGGCGCGCACCGACGGGACGAGACCAGGAGGCGGTTCATGGGCAGGCAGCAGCCGGAACGGCAGGCGGACACGCGCGAGTCCGGCGAGCGCACGGGCGGGGCCGGGCGCCGGGCGCTGCTCGGCGCGGCGGTGCTCGGCGCCGGCGGAGCGGTCCTCGGCATGCCGGGCACGGCGAGCGCCGCGCAGGGCGGACCGGAGCGGGGCGCGGCCGCGCGGCCGGCCGGCCACCGGGGCGGCCTGAAGAGCCTGCCCGTGCCCACGGTCATCGGCCACCGGGGCGCCAGCGGCTACCGGCCCGAGCACACCTTCGGCTCCTACGAGCTCGCCCTCGACCTCGGCGCCCATGTCGTCGAGGCCGGCGACCTGGTGCCCACCCGCGACGGCCACCTCGTGTGCCGGCACGAGCCGGAGATCGGCGGCACCACGGACGTCGCCGACCACCCGGAGTTCGCCGGCCGGAAGACCACCAAGGTGCTCGACGGGGTGCCCACCACCGGCTGGTTCACCGAGGACTTCACCCTCGCCGAGCTGAAGCGGCTGCGCGCGGTCGAGCGCATCCCGGCCAACCGCCCGCACAACACCCTCTACAACGGGCGCTGGGAGATCCCCACCTTCGAAGAGGTCCTGAAGTGGCAGGACGAGCAGACCCGGCGCCGCGGCCGGCAGGTGTGGATCTACCCCGAGACCAAGCACCCCACCTACTTCCGCAAGCTGGGCCTCGGCCTGGAGGAGCGGGTGGCGAAGCTGCTGCGCAAGTACGGCAAGGACGGCCGGAACTCGCCGGTCATCCTCCAGTCCTTCGAGCCGACCAGCATCCAGCGGCTCAACCGGCTCGTCGACAACCCGCTGGCCGTGCTGCTGTCGGACGCGGGCAGCCGCCCGTACGACTTCGTCGAGGCGGGCGACCCGCGCACGGTCGCCGACCTCATCACCCCCAAGGGCCTGCGGGAGATCGCCGGCTACGCGCAGGGCATCGGCCCGACCGTGGACCTGATCATCCCCAAGGAGGCCGACGGCAACCTCGGCCGGCCCAGCACGCTGGTGCGCGACGCGCACGCCGTGGGCCTGGTCCTGCACCCCTACACCATGCGCAACGAGAACCCGTTCCTGCCGCCGAAGTTCCGCAAGGGCACCGCCAAGGACGCCTACGGCGACTCCTTCGGACTGTTCCAGGCGTACTTCGCGACCGGTATCGACGGCATCTTCACCGACAACGCGGACACCGGCCTCCTCGCCCGCGAGGACTTCCTGGCCGGACGGTCCGTCAACCGCTGAGCCGCCCCGCCCTCGTCGGTGTGAACGCAGGCCGTCCCGGCAACCCGCCGCCGGGGCGGCCGCGTCGTGCCGCATATGACAGACGACCTGCTCGCCGCCCTGCGTCCCCTGCTCGTCGCCGAGGCATCGGCGGAGGCACATGCCGCCGGTACGGAACCCGGCGACCTGGAACAGGCGGTCTGGCTCAGGCTGCTGGAGCATCTGGAGGCGGACGGGCCGCCACGCGACCCCGGGGGCTGGCTGCGCCGCGCGGTCCGCTCCGAGGCGCGCAGGACGCGACGCACCGTCAGCATCGAGCGGCCGTACGGCCCGGAGCCCGCCGACGACAGCGAGCGCGGCCCCGAACCCATGGCGCTGGCCGCCGCGCGGGAGCGCGCCCTGCGCGAGGCGGTGCGCCGGCTGCCCGGCCGCTGCCCCCGGCTGCTGGAGGCGCTGCTGTCCCCGCGGGACCTCACCTACCGGGAGATCGCGGGGGAGTTGGGTATCTCACAGGGCAGTCTGGGACCGGAACGTTCCAGATGTCTGGGATGTCTGCGGCGTTTGCTGGCACCGGAGGTTGCGGCGCGACAAGCCCGGGGATAGGAGTGGGGGACGACAGGTGATCAGGTGAGCGGGAGGCGTGCGCACATGGGCATGAGCGTGACCATCTCGGAGGCGGCCGAGCAGGACGCGGAGCAGATCTTGAAGCTCCAGTACCTGTGCTTCCAGAGCGAGGCGGCGCTGTACGGCAACTACCGCATCGACCCGCTCGTCGAGACCCTGGACGCGCTGCGCCACGAGGTCGCCGCCGAGTGCGTCTTCGTGGCCCGTCTCGGCGACGAGGTGGTCGGCTCGGTGCGCGGGCGGGTGACCGAGGACGGCGCCGCCGACATCGGCAAGCTCTGCGTCCACCCCCGCCTCCAGGGGCACGGCATCGGCGCCCGGCTGCTCGGCGCGGTCGAGGCGGCGCTGGCCGAGGAGCGCCAGGTCACCCGGTTCCGGCTGCACACCGGCCGCCGCAGCGAGGGCAACCTGCGGCTGTACCGGCGCGTCGGCTACCGCACGGTGGGTGCCTTCGACGCCCCCGACGGCGTCCCGATGATCCGCCTGGAGAAGGCGGCCGGCACCTACGTGGCGACCGCCTAGGACAGATCCTGGCCGCCCGGGACGGGGCGGCGCCGGCGGTTCAGGCGGTGGCCGCCCGCTCCTGCCTGCGGGCCTTGCGCAGCCAGTACAGGGCCGACAGCGGGAGCAGCACCGGGATGAAGAGGTATCCGGCGCCGTAGTCGGACCACACGGTCGCGTCCGGGAACGCGGACGGTTCGGCCAGCGTCCAGGTCCCGACGGTCAGTACGCCCACCAGTTCGGCGGCGCAGCACGCCAGCGCCGCCGTGCGGGCCTTCTCGCCGCCGCGCACCAGCGAGTACGTGATGAAGCCGTAGACCAGGCCCGCCACCGCCGACAGTGAGTACGCCAGCGGCGCCCGGCCGAAGTCGGTCGCGATCTGGTAGGCGGAGCGGGACACCGCGCCGACGACCATCACGCCGTACAGCCAGACGAGCAGGATGCCCGGCCCGCTGATCAGCCGGGCCCGCGCGAGCCCGGTCCGCTGCTGCCCGGTCCGCTTCTCCTCGGCGGTGCTCATCTCAGCCTCCCCAGATGTCGTAGAGCCGTACTTCCAGGACGGCGAGGACCACACCGCCGGCCGCCACCGTCACCGAACCCCAGCGGGTGCGCTCCGTCAGCGACATGAACCCGGCCGCCGGGACGCAGGCGAAGGCGCCCAGCAGATACGCCACGAAGATCGTCGTCCCCTGGTCCGGCTTCTCGCCCCGCGCCAGCGCCACGATCCCGATCACCAGCTGGACCAGGGCCAGCAGCGTGACCACGGCCATGCCGATGAAGTGCCAGTCCTTCGTCGGCTGGTCACGGTGGGCGGCCCAGCCGCACCAGGCGGCGAGCAGCAACGCGGCGACGCCGGTCACCAGCGTCAGGGCAGCAAGCATGCTGTGACCCTATTACGGGGCGAAGACCCCACCGCGCCCGCCCCGGCGCCCCCGCCCCGGGCCGGTTCCTGCGCCTCGCCCGCGCGGCCGTGGCATTGGCCACAGCCCACCGGGCGCACCGGCCCGCACGCCGTCCCGCTTCATCCCCGGCCGGGCCTGTCCCCGCTGGTCACAGGCGTGCGCCGGGCCCGATCCGGTCGCCGCCGCGGGGCGTCCATGAACGTCCACGATGCGGACCGGGGTGCCGTGTCGGCAGCGTCGGTCTGGTTTACTGATCGCATGACCACGACGAGCTGCCGCATCCCTGCGACCGAGGCGACGATGACGCCCGGTGCTCGTTGTATGTGTCCCGCGCGTCGAATGTGCGCCTTCTAGAGGGCCCCTGCACCACCTGAGCCTCGCGCCCCGAAGCGAGCGCCCGCTCCTGTCCCCGCCCGCCCCGGGCGCGGACGGCCGAGCCCGCGCCCCCGTGCGCACGTTTCCCCCGCCCGAAGCGGGGCAAGTGCCGCGTTCCGGCCGCACCCGACCATGAACGCCGTGCCCGGCGCCAACGACGCGCCGCGCACTCGACAGTGACGGAAACACTCGTGATCACCACATCGGGCCTCACCAAGGTCTACCGCTCACGCGGACGCGAGGTCACCGCCCTCGACGGCGTCGACCTGCACGTCCGCGAAGGCGAGGTGTACGGCGTCATCGGCCAGTCCGGCGCCGGCAAGTCCTCGCTGATCCGCTGCGTCAACCTGCTGGAGCGGCCCACCTCCGGCACGGTCACCGTCGCGGGGCAGGACCTCACCGCCCTCGCCGGCCGCGGACCGCGGGCCGGCAAGGAGCTGCGCCGGGCGCGCAGCCGGATCGGCATGGTCTTCCAGCACTTCAACCTGCTGTCCTCGCGCACCGTGCGGGACAACGTCGAACTGCCCCTGGAGATCCTCGGCAGGTCCGGCAAGGACCGCACCCGCCGGGCGCTCGAACTGCTCGACCTGGTCGGCCTCGCCGACAAGGCCGGGGCCTACCCCGCCCAGCTCTCCGGCGGCCAGAAGCAGCGCGTCGGCATCGCCCGCGCCCTGGCCGGCGACCCCAAGGTGCTGCTCTCCGACGAGGCCACCAGCGCGCTCGACCCGGAGACCACCCGCTCCATCCTCCAGCTGCTGCGCGACCTGAACCAGCAGCTCGGCCTGACCGTCCTGCTGATCACCCACGAGATGGACGTCGTGAAGTCGGTCTGCGACTCCGCCGCGCTGATGGAGCGGGGCCGCGTCGTCGAGTCCGGCACCGTGAGCGAACTGCTCGCCACCCCCGGCTCCCGGCTCGCCGCCGCGCTGTTCCCGGTGGGCGGCGAGGCCACCGGCGAGGAGCGCACCGTCCTGGACGTCACCTTCCACGGCGAGGCCGCCACCCAGCCGGTCGTCTCCCAGCTGTCCCGTACCTACAACATCGACATATCGATCCTCGGCGCCGCCATCGACACCGTCGGCGGTCTCCAGGTCGGCCGGATGCGCATCGAACTGCCGGGCCGCTACGAGGACAACGTCGTACCGGTCGGCTTCCTGCGCGAGCAGGGCCTCCAGATCGACGTCGTCGGCCAGGCCGACCCGCTGGTGAAGGAAGGCGTCCGATGACCTGGTCCGAGATGCACCCGCTGCTGACCCAGGCGTGTTGGGACACGCTCTACATGGTCGGCTGGTCCACGCTGATCGCCGTCGTCGGCGGCCTCCCGCTCGGCGTCCTGCTGGTCCTCACCGACCGGGGCGGCCTGCTCCAGAACCTCCTCGCCAACAAGGTGATCGGCCAGGTGGTGAACGTCGCCCGCTCGATGCCGTTCATCATCCTCATCGTCGCCCTGCTGGACTTCACCCGCTGGATCACCGGGACCACCATCGGCCGCGACGCCGCCATCGTGCCGCTGGCCATCGGCGCCATCCCGTTCTTCGCCCGGCTGGTGGAGACCTCCGTGCGCGAGGTGGACGGCGGACTCGTCGAGGCCGTGCAGTCCATGGGCGGCAACACCTGGACGGTCGTGCGCAAGGTCCTCGTGCCCGAGTCGCTGCCGTCCCTGATCTCCGGTACCACGACCACGGTCGTCGCCCTCATCGGCTACACCGCGATGGCCGGCACGGTCGGCGCCGGCGGCCTCGGCGACATCGCCATCCGCTACGGCTACCAGCGCTTCGAGACCCAGCTGATGTGGATCACCGTCGGCATCCTCGCCGTGGTCATCTCGCTCATCCAGTTCGCCGGCGACTTCGCCGCCCGCTTTCTGCACCGGCGCGGCGGCCGTTCCGGACCGGCGCCCCGGCTGCGGCTGCTGCGCTCCGGCGGCTCCTCGACGGCCGACGTGAGCAAAGCGGCCTGACCCGCAGCCGCCCCCGCCCCTGCCCCCGTACTCGTACCCGGACTCCCCGTTCACCCCCTACGGGGCCGCACCACCCAAGGAAAGGCACTTTTCGTGCGTAACACCGCCAAGATCACCTCTGCCGTCCTGGCCGCCGGAGCCCTCACCCTCGGGCTCACCGCCTGCGGAGGCTCCGACTCCGACTCGGGCAAGAGCGACGCGAACGCCACGCTGACCGTCGCCGCCACGCCCACCCCGCAGGGCGAGATCCTCACCTACGTCAAGGACCACCTCGCGCAGAAGGCCGGCCTCAAGCTGGAGGTCAAGGAGTTCACGGACTACGTGACCCCCAACACCGCCGTCCAGCAGGGCCAGGTCGACGCCAACTACTTCCAGCACAAGCCGTACCTCGACGACTTCAACAAGAAGAACGGCACCGACGTCGTCCCGGTCCCCGGCGGCACCGTGCACCTGGAACCGCTCGGCGTCTACTCCAAGACCTATAAGAAGCTCACGGACCTCAAGCAGGGCGCCAGCATCGCGCTGCCCAACGACACCACCAACGAGGCCCGCGCGCTCAAGCTCCTGGAGGCCAACGGCCTGCTCAAGCTGAAGGCGGGCGCCGGGTACGAGGCGACCCCCAAGGACGTCACCGACAACCCCAAGGGCCTGAAGTTCAAGGAGCTGGAGGCGGCCCAGCTGCCCCGCTCCCTCGGCGACGTGGACGCCGCGGTGATCAACGGCAACTACGCCCTGGAGGCCAAGCTCAGCCCGGCCAAGGACGCGCTGGCCGCCGAGTCCGCCAAGGGCAACCCGTACGCCAACTTCCTCGCCGTGAAGAAGGGCAACGAGGACGACCCGCGGGTCAAGAAGCTCGCCAAGCTTCTCACCTCGCCCGAGGTCAAGAAGTTCATCGAGGACAAGTACGACGGCGCCGTCGTCCCGGCGTTCTGATCCGTCCCGGCACCGTCGCACCCGGGGTCCGCTTTCCGCACAGGGGGCGGACCCCGTGGTGCGTCCGGGGGCGCCGATGCTGCATGCTGGGCAGTTCAGCAGGCCCTGACGGTATTTCCGAAGGTTACGGAGCGGCGCCATGACTAGCACCTTCCCCAACATCTCCATCAGCACGGAGCGGTTGGTGCTGCGCCCCCTCGACGAGGACGACGTCCCCGCGCTGGCCGCGATGATGAACGACGAACAGGTCGCGGCCTGGACCGACATCCCCCAGCCCTTCACCGAGGCGTCCGCCCGCCACTGGATCGGCCGCTACGCCCCCGCCGAACGCACCGCGGGCCGCGGGCTCGACCTCGCGGTCACCGAGTTCCTCACCCAGCGCCTGGTCGGCGTCGTCCAGCTGGCCAAGACCGACTGGCACGTCCGCGCCACCGAACTCTCGTACATCATCGCCCCCTGGGCGCGCGGCGAGGGCTACGCCTCCGAAGCCGCCCTGGCCACCGCCCAGTGGCTCTTCGGCGACCAGAAGTTCGAACGCATCGAACTGCGCACCGCCGCCGACAACACCGCCTCCCAGCAGGTCGCCCAGAAGATCGGCTGTATCAGCGAGGGCGTGCTGCGCAACGCCTGCATAGCCCACCTGCGCACCCAGGACGGCACCTGGACCGACGTACGCACCGACTTCATCGTGTGGAGCCTGCTGCCGGAGGACCTGGACGGCACCGACGAGGAACTCGCCGACAGCAGCGGTTTCACGTCGTTCCCGGACTGGAACTGACCCGGCCGCGCCGCACCGCCCCGCCGCCCACCGCGCGGTCCCGGCGCCGCACCAGGTAACCTCACGGAGCCCGCACACGGGCGTCGCCCGTGACGACCCGCTTCACCCCCTGGAGACTGACAACGATGGCCGACCGGGTCACGGTGATCGGCTGGGACGGTACGCCGCTGACCGAGGCGGCGCGCGGCGCGCTCGGCGCCGCCACCCTCGTGGCGGGCGCGGCGCACCACCTGGCGCTCCCTGAAGTACCCCCCGCCGCCGAGCGCATCCGCCTCGGCAGCGTCGCCCTGGCCGCCCGCCGCATCGCCGGGCACCGCGGCACCGCCGTCGTCCTCGCCGACGGCGACCCCGGCTTCTTCGGCGTCGTCCGCACGCTGCGCGACCCCGAGTTCGGCCTGGAGGTCGAGGTCGCCCCCGCCGTCTCCTCGGTGGCCGCCGCCTTCGCCCGCGCCGGCATGCCCTGGGACGACGCCCAGGTGGTCGTCGCCCACAAACGCACCCTGCGCCGCGCGGTGAACGTATGCCGTGCCCACACCAAGGTCGCCGTACTGACCGCACCCGGCGCCGGTCCCGCCGAACTGGGCCTGCTTCTCGACGGGGTGCACCGCACCTTCGTCATCTGCGAGGAACTGGGCACCGCGCGCGAACAGGTCACCGTCGTCACCTCCGACAAGGCCGCCGACCACACCTGGCGCGACCCGAACGTCGTCATTGTCATCGGCGGAATCGGCGGAATCGGCGGCAACGGCGGCAACGGGGGCCGCACCGGCGCCGGGGACGGCGGCTGGATCGCCGGACGCGACCCGGCCGACCCGGTGCGCGGCTGGACCCGGCCCGCCGACGCCTACGACGGACCCCTCGGCGAGGGCGAGACCGAGCTGCTGCGCGCCGCGCAACTGGCCCGGCTCGGCCCGCGCGTCGGCGACCTCGTGTGGGACATCGGCTGCGGCAGCGGCGCGTTCGCCACCGAGGCCGCGCGCGCCGGCGCCGCCGTCATCGCCGTCGACCGCGATCCGGACGCCTGCGCCCGCACCGAGGCCGCCGCCCGCCGCTTCGGCGTCCAGGTGCAGGTGGTCCTCGGCACCGCCCCGCACGTCCTGGAGAACCTGCCCGAACCGGACGTCGTACGGGTCGGCGGCGGGGGAGCGGCCGTCGTCGACGCGGCCGCCGACCGGCGCCCGCAGCGCATCGTCGCGCACGCCGCCAACCGCGACACGGCCGAACGCGTCGGCCGCGGCCTGACCGAGCACGGGTACCAGGTCGAGTGCGCCCTGCTCCAGGCCGTCGAACTCGACACCCGCGCCTGGACGGAGACGGAGCGGAGCGTCGCGTTCCTGCTCAGCGGGGTCGCGGACCACGCCCCGTGATCGGATTGTCGGACCGCGCGCGGTAGGCTGGCCGATCGTTGTACCGCACTGGGGGCTCCGGAGCTTCGTTCTCAATGTCCGGAAAACCCACCCGTTGTGCGGGGGGTGCGGTACGGCACAACCGGAGGACGCGCAACGTGGCGCAGTCCACAGCGGGCCATGGCGGAAGACGCTGTCACGGCGGGCGGACGACCGCGACAATGCCACTCAATGGCTTTGTCGCCTTTTTTGGGTGGGTCGTTCGTGCCGCCGGGCACGGACGCTCGTTCTTCACTGGGGGGCGGTCGGTGCGCCGTTCCCGGTGAGCTGGTCGTAGGAGCACTAACCGATGGGCGAGGGGTACGCATGACCGACACCGGCCAGGTCCCGGGCGAGGGACTGCCGGAGAGCGCAGGCATGGTGGAGCAGCCGGGCGTCCCCGCACACGGCGCGTACACCTACCTCTCCGAGTCTCCCGCCGAGGACGAAGACCTGCTGCTGCCGGGCTCCCAGGGCGCGTGGGGCAACGAAGTGCCCCCGCCCGCCCCGGAACCGGTCGTCGAGGCCGTCCACCAGCCGGGCCCGCACGAGACGTCCGGCCGCGACAGCGGCTCGGTCGACCTGAGCGGCGTCCTGCACCCCGACCCCCAGACGGCCCAGCCGGCCGCCCCGGCACCGGCCCCGCGCCGGCCGCTGCACCTCGGCCCGCCGACCCCCGACGCCTCCACCAGCCCGGTGCGCTCGCTGGCCGACCGCGGCCCGGCCGACGCGCCGGTCCGGCAGCCCGGCTCGGCCTCCACCGTCCCGGGGCCCGAGTACCTCGACGCGGCGCAGGCGGCTCCGGCCCCCGTTGTGAGCCTGCACGGCGCCCCGCAGGGCGCCGCCCCCTGGGGCGCCCCGGCGGCGCCCGCTGCTGCTCCCGCTGCACCGCAGGCGCCCGCGGAGCCCGCGGCCGGGGACGCGGTCGCTCCGGACGCCGAGCCGGTCGGCCCGGCCCAGGCGGCCGTCGCCCGGCTCACCGCCCAGGCGGGCGCACCGGCCCCGGCCCCGGACGCCGCCACGGAGGCGGGGCACGCCCCCGAGACGCGGGAGCCGGAACAGCACGGACACGACGACCGGCACGAGGCAGCGGCTGAGCTCGCGTCCGAGGCCGCCGCCGTCGCACCGGGTCCCGCAGCGGAACCGGCGCCCGAGGGCGAGTCCGAGCCCGTACCGTCCGCCGATCAGGTCGCGCCCGTGCCCGTGCCCGAAGTGGGGTCGGCCGGGACCGCCGAGGACACCGCCGCCGAGGGTGTACCGGCGCAGGAGGCCGTCGCCGTCCCCGCCGGGACGGACCCCGTCACCCCGGACGCACAGGTCCGGGCGGCCGGTCAGGCCCCCGAGCCCGCCGGGACCGAGGAGGCGGCGCAGCCTCAGCAGCCGGCCGAGGCCCAGCCGGCCGCGCCCGCCGCTCCGGTGGCGGACAGCGCGCCCGCGCCCGGAACGGCGACCGGAGTCCCGGAGGCCGCCGAGCAGCCGGTGGCCGCCGAGCAGCCGGTGGCCGACGAGACCGCCGTACCCGAGCAGGCCGCCGCAGCCGCTCCCGGCCAGCACGTGGACGCCCCGGCCCCCGCCCCTGCGCCGGTGGCCGCCGCAGAGCCGGTCACCGCGCCCGAGCAGGCGCCCGCCCCGGATCAGCCTGCCCCCGCCGAGGCGGCCCCGGAGCCCGAGCAGGCCGTCGAGCCCGCACCGGCACCGGCGCAGGCCCCGGCCGCTCCTGTCGAGGCCGAGGCCGTGCCCCCGCAGGTACCGCACCCCGGTGCTCCCGAGGTGTCCGCCGAGCAGACGGCAGAGCAGGAGCAGCCGGTCACGGCCCCCGCCCCGCAGCCCGCCGGGACCGCCACCCAGAACCCGGAAGCCGGGACCGCCACCCAGAACCCGGAGAGCCAGATCCCCGAGGCAGCCGAGGCGCCTGAGGGCACCCAGGTGCCCGAAGCCGTCGACGGGCCCCCGCAGCCGGTCCCCGCCCCCGAGGAGACCACCCAGCCCCAGGCCCCGGCCGACGCCTCCGCCGTCGCGCCCGCCGCCGGACCGGACCAGGCCCAGGCCGCCCCGGTCGCCGAGGCCCCGGACCCCGAGGCCGTCACCGAGCCGGTCACCCCCGAGGTGCCCGCCGTGGCTGAGGCCCAGGCAGTGCCTCAGGCACCGGAAGCCTCCCAGGCCCCGGAACCCACCCAGGCCCCGGACCCCGACGCCGCCCCCACCGCAGCGGCCCAGGCCCCGGATGTCACGGTCCCGCCCACCGGCGAGCCCGGGTCCGTATCGGCAACCCCCCACGCCGAACAGCCCCCCGCCGCCGCACCGGAGGAGGAAGCGCCCGCTGCGGCGCAGCCGTCCCCGGTCACGGGCCCGTCCCCGGTCACGGACCCGGTCCCGGTCCCGCAGCCGGTCGCCGAGGCCCCGCAGGAACCCGTGGTGGCAGTCCCGGCGCCCCGTTCCGGTGACACCGAGCCCGTGGCCACCGCCGCGACCGCCGCCCCCGCCGAGCCCGACCCCGACGTGGTCCAGCAGGCGGACGACCTGGACACCCGGGGCGCCGGCCAGGAAGAACACGAGGAGCACGAGCACCGGGCCGCCGAGACTGCCGAGGACCCCGAGGCCCCCGAGGGACAGCCGGAGGACGGGGCCGCCCCCGCCCCCGAGGCGGAGGCCCCCCGGCACGTGGGACCGGCCGCGCCCGGCTACGACGACGCCGAGCGCGAGGCCGTGCTCAAGGTGATGCGCGAACGCCGCGACATCCGCAACGGCTTCCGCGACGACCCCATCCCGCACGAGGTGCTGCTCCGGGTCCTGGAGGCGGCCCACACCGCGCCCAGCGTCGGCCACTCCCAGCCCTGGGACTTCGTCGTCATCCGCTCCGCCGACACCCGCCGGGCGATGCACGAACTGGCCGAGCGGCAGCGCGAGGCGTACGCCAAGTCGCTGCCCAAGGGCCGCGCCAAGCAGTTCAAGGAACTGAAGATCGAGGCCATCCTCGACACCCCGGTGAACATCGTCGTCACCGCCGACCCCACCCGCGGCGGCCGGCACACCCTGGGCCGCCACACCCAGCCGCAGATGGCGCCGTACTCCGCCGCGCTCGCCGTGGAGAACCTGTGGCTCGCCGCCCGCGCCGAGGGCCTGGGCGTCGGCTGGGTCAGCTTCTTCGACGAGCGGGAGATGGTCCGCACCCTCGGCCTGCCCGAGCACCTGGAGGTCATCGCCTACCTGTGCGTCGGGTACGTCGACGAGTTCCCGGACGAGCCCGAGCTGATGCAGGCCGGCTGGTCCAAGCGGCGCCCGCTGTCCTGGGTGGTGCACGAGGAGACGTACGGGCGGCGCGCGCTGCCCGGAGAGGACCCGCACGACCTGCTCGCCGAGACCGTCGCGCAGATCCGGCCGCTGGACGCCAAGGCGCTCGGCGAGGCCTGGGAGCGGCAGAAGCGCATGACCAAGCCGGCCGGCGCGCTCGGCATGCTGGAGATCATCTCGGCCCAGCTGTCCGGCCTGTCCCGGCAGTGCCCGCCGCCGATCCCGGAGCCCGCTGCCGTCGCCGTCTTCGCCGGTGACCACGGGGTGCACGCCCAGGGCGTCACGCCCTGGCCGCAGGAGGTCACCGCCCAGATGGTGGCGAACTTCCTCGGCGGGGGAGCGGTCTGCAACGCCTTCGCCAACCAGGTGGGCGCCGAGGTCTGCGTGGTCGACGTGGGCGTCGCCGCCGACCTCCCGGCCACCCCGGGCCTGCTGCCCCGCAAGGTGCGCGCGGGCACGTCCGACATGACCACCGGGCCCGCCATGACCCGCGAGGAGGCCAAGAAGGCCATCGAGGTCGGCATCGAGACCGCCCGCGACCTGGTGGCGGCCGGCAACAAGGCGCTGCTCACCGGCGAGATGGGCATCGCCAACACCACCGCCTCCGCCGCCCTCATCTCGGTCTACACCGGCGTCGACCCCGCCGAGGTCACCGGCCGGGGCACCGGCATCAACGACGAGACGCTGGCCCACAAGACCGAGGTGGTCCGCCGCGCCCTCGACGTGCACCGGCCCGACCCGGCCGACCCGATCGGCGTGCTCGCCGCGATCGGCGGCTTCGAGCACGCGGCCATCGTCGGTCTGCTCCTGGGCGGCGCGTCGCTGCGTACGCCGGTGATCCTGGACGGGGTCAGCGCGGGTGCCGCCGCCCTGGTGGCCCGCGCCATCGCCCCGGAGGTGCTGGCCGCCTGCATCGCCGGGCACCGCAGCGCCGAACCGGGCCATGTCGCCGCCCTCAACAAGCTCGGTCTGCGCCCCCTGGTCGACCTGGACCTGCGCCTGGGCGAGGGCACGGGCGCGCTGCTCGCGCTGCCGCTGGTGCAGAGCACGGCGCGGGCGATGCACGAGGTGGCGACGTTCGACTCGGCGGGCGTCACCGAGAAGTGACCCGGGTGTCCTGAGCCGGGCGGGTACGCGCTCCCCGCGTACCCCCCGGCCCCGCCGTACCCTGAACCCACGGTTAAAATCCGCACGTCAGGGCCGCTCCGAAGCCGTAGCGCCCGTCACCGTCGCACCGCTTCGACCGCATCCCCACGTCGCCCACCGCCGCCGCGACCGCCGTCCGGACGAGGAGCCGCACCACCATGGCCGAACACCCCGCCTACCCCGTAGGACTCCGCCTGTCCGGCCGCCGCGTGGTCGTCCTCGGCGGCGGCCAGGTCGCCCAGCGCCGGCTGCCGGCCCTCATCGCGGCCGGCGCGGACCTCGTCCTGGTCTCGCCAGCGGCCACGGCCTCCGTCGAAGCGATGGCGGACGCCGGTGAGATCTCCTGGCTGCGGCGCCCGTACCAGGACGGCGACCTCGCCGACGCCTGGTACGCGCTGATCGCCACCAGTGACCACGACGCCAACACCCGGGCCTCCGCCGAGGCCGAACGGGCACGCGTGTGGTGCGTGCGCGCGGACGACGCCGACGCGGCGACCGCCTGGACCCCGGCCACCGGCCACAGCGAGGGCGTCACCGTGGCCGTGCTCACCACCCGGGCCAGCGGACGCGACCCCCGGCACACCGCCGCCGTCCGCGACGCCGTCGTCGAGGGACTGCGCGACGGCACCCTGGTCGCCCCGCACCACCGCACCCGCACCCCCGGCGTCGCCCTGGTCGGCGGCGGCCCCGGCGACCCGGACCTGATCACGGTGCGTGGGCGCCGGCTGCTCGCCGAGGCGGACGTCGTCATCGCCGACCGGCTCGGACCGCGCGACCTGCTGGCCGAACTCCCGCCGCACGTCGAGGTGATCGACGCCGCGAAGATCCCCTACGGCCGTTCCATGGCCCAGGAGGCCATCAACAACGCGCTGGTCGAGCACGCCAAGCAGGGCAAGTCGGTGGTGCGGCTCAAGGGCGGCGACCCGTACGTCTTCGGCCGGGGCATGGAGGAGGTCATCGCGCTCACCGAGGCGGGGATCCCGTGCACGGTGGTGCCGGGCATCTCCAGTTCCGTCTCGGTGCCGGGCGCGGCCGGCATTCCCGTCACGCACCGCGGCGTCGCCCACGAGTTCACCGTCGTCAGCGGGCACGTGGCCCCCGACGACCCGCGCTCCCTGGTCGACTGGGCCAGCCTGGCGAAGCTCACCGGCACCCTCGTGATCCTGATGGGCGTCGACAAGATAGGCAGGATCGCCGAGACCCTGGTGGCCCACGGCAAGTCCGCCGACACCCCGGTCGCCCTCGTCCAGGAGGGCACCACCGCCGCCCAGCGCCGCGTCGACGCGACCCTCGCGACCGTCGCCGAGACCGTACGCGCCCAGGATGTCCGCCCGCCGGCCGTCATCGTCGTCGGCCCGGTCGTCACGGTCGGCCCCGCCCCCGCCGCCTGACGGCACCCCTCCCACCGCACCAGGACAAGGCAGCAGCTCCCCGTGGCCGAACTCATCACCGTCGACGACCCCGCCGACCCCCGCCTGCACGACTACACCGGCCTGACCGACGTGGAACTGCGCCGCCGGCGCGAACCCGCCGAGGGCCTGTTCATCGCCGAGGGCGAGAAGGTCATCCGCCGGGCCGCCGACGCCGGGTACGAGATGCGCTCGATGCTGCTGTCCGCCAAGTGGGCCGACGCCATGCGCGACGTCCTCGACACGCTCGACGCGCCCGTCTACGTGGTCGCCCCCGACCTGGCCGAAGAGGTCACCGGCTACCACGTGCACCGGGGCGCGCTGGCGTCCATGCGGCGCAAGCCGCTGCCCGCCGCCGCCGACCTCCTGGCCACCGCCCGCCGGGTCGCGGTCATGGAGGCGGTCAACGACCACACCAACATCGGCGCGATCTTCCGCTCGGCCGCCGCCCTCGGCATGGACGCGGTGCTGCTCTCACCCGACTGCGCCGACCCGCTCTACCGCCGCAGCGTCAAGGTCTCGATGGGCGCCGTCTTCTCCGTGCCGTACGCCCGCCTCGACACCTGGCCGCAGGGTCTTGACGCGGTCCGCGAGGCCGGCTTCGCCCTGCTCGCGCTCACCCCCGACGCGCAGGCCCGCTCCCTGGACGAGACGGCCCCGCACCGGATGGAACGGGTCGCGCTGATGCTCGGGGCGGAGGGCGACGGCCTCTCCCGCCGCGCCCTGGCCGCCGCCGACACCTGGGTCCGTATCCCGATGTCCCACGGCGTGGACTCCCTGAACGTCGGCGCGGCGGCGGCCGTCGCCTTCTACGCCGTCACGGCCGGCCGCCCGGAGGCGTAGCCCGCCCGTAGGCGTAGCCCGTACGGAGCCGCGGCCCGCGCGTGAGACGCGTGCCCGCCGGGGCGGGCGGCCCGGTGCGGAGACGGGTCAGTGGCCCGGTGCGGAGGCGGTCTCCGCCGCCTGCCCGTGCTGCTGCTCCACCCGTACGCCGCCCTGCTCGACGCCGAGCCCCCGGGACGGCCCCTGGCAGCCCTGGGCCGCCGCGATACCGAGCGCGACCAGCAGCGTCACCACCACGAACACGAACAGCCGCTGCCGCAGCAGCCGCGGGTTGGCCGGGCGCAGACCGGTGGACGTGCCGCGCGGGCGCGGCCGGCCGGGACCGCCGCGGGTGGCGGGACGGTTGCCGCTGCCGGGCCGGGACCCGCCCCTGGACGCCGGGACCGGCCGTCCGCCCGCCCGGGACGACGCGCCGGTGGCCCGCGGCCCGCCCCCGTCCCGGGGAGCGCCGCCCCGCCCGGCCGGGGCGCCGCCGCGCGGCGCGGGCGTCCGGGGCGCGGCAGCCTGCTGCCGCCGCTGCCCGCGCGCCTCGGGATGCCCGCCGCGCTGCTGCTCGGCCGCCCCGCCGCGCCGCTGCTCTGAGTACGGCGACCGCTGGCCCTCGGGACGGGCGGCGCGCTGCTGCTCCGGGTAGGTGGCGCGCTGCTGGTCCGGGTAGGTGTCGGCCATCCGGCCGGTGGGCCGGTCCGCCTCGGCGGCGCGCGGCGACGGCGGCCGCGGCTCGCCCAGGCCCTGCGCCTCGCGGGCGGCGATCTCCTTGAGCCGCAGCGACAGTTGGAGCGTGCTGGGCCGGTCCTCGGGATCCTTGGCCAGGCACGCCCGCACGAGCGGGGCCAGCGCGTCGGGCACCCCCTGGAGATGTGGCTCCTCGTGCACCACGCGGTACAGCATCACCTCGGAGCTGCCGTGCCCGAACGGCGAGTCGCCCGTCGACGCGTACGCCAGCGTCGCGCCCAGCGAGAACACGTCGGTCGCCGGGGTGACGGCGGCGCCGCGCACCTGCTCCGGGGCGAGGAAGCCGGGGGAGCCGACCGCCGTGCCCACATGGGTGAGCGTCGAGGCGCCGGTCGCCCAGGCGATGCCGAAGTCGATGATCCGCGGGCCCTTGGGCGACAGCAGGATGTTGGAGGGCTTCAGGTCCCGGTGCACCACACCGGCCTCGTGGACCGCGACAAGACCCTCCGACAGGGCGGCCCCGACCGCGGCCGCCTCGGCGGCGCCCAGCGCGCCCTCGTCGGCCACCTTGTCGTGCAGGGAGGGGCCGGGCACGTACTGCGTGGCGAACCACGGCCGGTCCGCCTCCAGGTCCGCGGCCACCAGCCGGGCGGTGCAGCCGCCCCGGATCCGCCGGGCCGCCGAGACCTCGCGCGCGAACCGGGAGCGGAACTCCTGGTCCTCCGCCAGATCCGGCCGGATGACCTTCAGCGCGACCCGCTGGCCCTTCCGGTCGGAGCCGAGATAGACCACGCCCATCCCGCCCGCGCCGAGCCGTCGGTGAAGCCTGAACGAGCCGACGACGCGCGGGTCCTCGCGCCTCAGGCGCATCATCGCCATGTTCATCCCCGCTGCCCGGTCCCTGTGACGAGCCACAGCTTACGTTTCCGGGACCGCTCGCGCGCAGAGGCCGCGCCCTCTCGACCCGATCGATTGTCACTGCCGTGCGCGAGAGTTGAGGGGCGGTCAGCGCACGGCCTGCCCGTCGGCCCGGCCCGCGGGCAAGATCCCAACCGCCCGTGCCGACAGGGGGGTTGGAGATCCCGGAGGCCGCCCGCCGGTCCGGGCCGGGGCCGCGCCGAAGACGGCCGGGAGCGAGCGGACGGCGCCGTGGCGGGCGGTCGGACGGCGGGCGGACGCGGGGGACCGGCCCCACCCGGAAGTGAGCGATGTCACCGCCCGTGTCCGGAAATGCCGGGCAGTCCGGGCACCCTCTCCGGGATGACCCGGAGACGGAGGAGGACGTCTCCACCCAGGGGAGTACGCCCCCGGGCACGGCTCATCCTCCGGGAGGCCCGCCAATCGGTACGAGGGCATGACGCCCTGCGTCCGCCCCGCCCCTAGATTTGAGGTCAAGCGGCGGGTGCAGCACTCGTCCCCCGAGGTCAGACACCCGCCGCTGCCGATGACAACCGAGACGGTCAGGAGAGGGACCATGGCCCACACGGCACCGCGGACCGCGTTCCGCGTCCCGGGACGCCTCACGCGCCCCCGCCGCACAGGCCGTCGCCACCCGCTGGTGGCGACCGTGATGGCCCTTCCCCTGGCGGCCCTGCTCCTGCTCGTCTTCGACGGGTGGGACACCGTGGCCACACAGGCGTCGTCCGTGGGAGTGATGCTGGGGCGCTGAGCGGCGCCCCAGGCCCGGAAGAGCGGTCCGGGCGGGGACATCCACCCATGAAACCCCGTGGGGACGGGGGTGCGGCGGACGGCAGAATGCCGGCGCAGCTGGGGAGCTGCGCCGGCATTGCCGTGTCCGGCCCCGCCCGCCCACGGGCCACACCCACAGACCTCACTCGCGCACCCTCCCCTCGGACACCGCCCGCGGCTCCCGCCCAGCCCGGGGCCTCCGCCCGCGACACCACCCCGTAGGCTCACCGCCCGGCGCGCCGCACCCGGACGCCATGCCCGGCGCCGCACCCGGACACGGTGCCCAGCCGCCGCACCCGGACACCAGGGGAGCCCGTGACCGCCAGCACCACCGCCCCCGTCGACCCGCCCCCCGCACTGACCGCGCAGGTCATCAGGGCCGCCCACCCCGGCGCGCCCGGCTGCGACCGCCCGACGACCGTCCTGGCCGACCGCCCCGAAGCCACGGTGGTCCGGCACTGCGGCACCGTCGCGAAGGCGCACGCACCGGGCACGGACCCCGCCGCGCTCGCCCACCGCCTGACCCTGGCCGCCCGCCTGCCGGACATCCTGCTGCCCCCGCTCGACCCCGCCCCCGTGGCGTCGGGCGACCGCCTCGTCACCTTCTGGCCGCACGGCACGCCCGTCGACCCCGAGGTCCCGGAGGCCGCGCCCTGGGAAGCCACCGCCGCACTCCTCGCCCGCCTCCACCGCACCCCCGTGCCGCCCGGACTGCCGCCCATGCGCGGCCCGGAGAAGGCCGCCCGCGCCGTCGCCCGGCTGCGCGCCGGCGCCCCCGGCCACCCGGCCGCCGGCCCGGTCCTGCGGGCGTGGGCCGCCCTGCCCGCCTGGGCGCGCGCCGAGGCACCCGCGCCCGGTCCCGCCGCCGTCTGCCACGGCGACCTGCACCTGGGCCAGCTCGTACGCCATCCGGTACCCGACGGCCCCTGGCTGCTGATCGACGTCGACGACCTCGGCACCGGAGCGCCCGCCTGGGACCTGGCCCGTCCCGCCGCCTGGTTCGCCTGCGGGCTGCTCCCGCCCGACGACTGGACCCGCTTCCTCACCGCCTACCGGACGGCGGGCGGCCCCGCCGTGCCGCATGACGGCGACCCGTGGGCCGCCCTGGACACCGCCGCCCGCGCCCTGACCGTGCAGAGCGCCGCACGGGCCGTGGCCAAGGCGGCGGCGGCCGGCCGCGCCCTGGACGAGGTGGAGCGGGCCGTGGTCGACGCCTGCCACCGAATGGCGCCGCCGCCCGGCGAGTTGGCGGGCGGACCGCCCCAGTAAGGTGCAACCGACCGCGGCCGGACGGAGTCTGTCCAGGCGGTACCCCGGAGCAGAACCCACCGGTGAGGAGTTGAGCCGAGCATGCAGTGTCCCAAGTGCCACGCGCCGATGCACACCTACAACCGCAACGGCATCCAGATCGAGCAGTGCAGCGGCTGCCGCGGCATCTTCCTCGACTACGGCGAGCTGGAGGCACTGACCCGCCTGGAGTCCCAGTGGTCGCAGCCCGCCCCGCCGCCCGCCCCGCAGGGCTACCCGGCCCCGCAGGCGTACCCCGCCCCGCCCGCCCCCGCCTGGGGCGCTCCGCACGGCGGCCACGGGCACTACGGACACGGCCACAAGCGCAAGAGCTTCGGCCACATGCTCTTCTCCAGCTGAGCCCCGGCACGCGAAAGCCCCCGGCCGCACGAGACGGCCGGGGGCTTGCTGCGGTGTGGACGATACTGGGATTGAACCAGTGACCTCTTCCGTGTCAGGGAAGCGCTCTCCCGCTGAGCTAATCGTCCTCGGGACCGTGACCGCAGGATCACGGGCGGTGCGTGCGCGATACTGGGATTGAACCAGTGACCTCTTCCGTGTCAGGGAAGCGCTCTCCCGCTGAGCTAATCGCGCGGGTCAGGACCTCGCCGTACGAGACGGCCGGTCCGGTGGACGATACTGGGATTGAACCAGTGACCTCTTCCGTGTCAGGGAAGCGCTCTCCCGCTGAGCTAATCGTCCTTGGAGGTGGAGACGGGATTTGAACCCGTGTAGACGGCTTTGCAGGCCGTTGCCTCGCCTCTCGGCCACTCCACCAGGAGTGCAGGGGACCGGGAGTCCCCTCTTTCCTGCGAGCGGACGACGAGGCTCGAACTCGCGACCTCAACCTTGGCAAGGTTGCGCTCTACCAACTGAGCTACGTCCGCCTGTCGGTGCGGTCCGCTTGCGCGTCCCGGCGACGTGTTGAACTCTAGCGGATTCCCGGGCCAGTACAAAAACGCGTTTGCGCAGCGTGCTGCGGTGCGTCCCGCCGAGGACCTGGTCAGGCCCCCCGCAGGACACACACGGGCCACCCGGTGGACACCGGTCCTAGACTCGGTGCCGTGCTCGACCTGCCTCCTCTGGCGCGCTTCGGCGACCGCCTCGCGACCGGCCTGACCGATGTCACCGACGACCCGGCGGCCCTGGACTCCACCGGTTTCTGGGCGGTCGCCGCCGACTACGAGGGCCGTCTGACCTGCGCCCGCTTCCGCGACGTACGGCACGCGCCCGTGCCCGCCCCGGTGCCCGGCGCCTGGCGCGGACCGGCCGCCGCCGACTGGACCTCCTCGCTCGACCGCCGCGCGTACACCGCGGGCGTGCGCCGGGTGCGCGAGCACATCGCGGCAGGCGAGGTCTACCAGGTCAACCTCTGCCGGGTGCTCTCCGCGCCGGTCCGCCCCGACGCCGACGTGGACGCGCTCACCGCCGTCCTGGCCCGCGGCAACCCGGCCCCGTACGCCGGAACGATTCGCCTGCCGGAGCACGGCGTGGAAATCGCCACCGCCTCCCCGGAGCTGTTCCTGCGCCGCGCGGGCCGCACCGCGGAGTCGGGCCCGATCAAGGGCACCGCCCGCACCGAGGACGAACTCCTCGACAAGGACCACGCCGAGAACGTGATGATCGTGGACCTGGTCCGCAACGACCTCGGCCGGGTCTGCGCCACCGGCAGCGTCACCGTCCCCGACCTGTGCGCCGTCGAGAAGCACCCCGGCCTGGTCCACCTCGTCTCCACCGTCCACGGCGACCTGCGCCCCGGCACCGGCTGGCCCGAACTGCTCGCCGCCGCCTTCCCGGCCGGTTCGATCACCGGCGCCCCCAAGTCGAGCGCCCTGCGGATCATCGACGCCCTGGAGACCGCGCCCCGCGGACCGTACTGCGGCGGCATCGGCTGGGTCGACGCCGACCGGGGCACCGGTGAACTGGCCGTCGGCATCCGCACCTTCTGGATCGACCGGCCCGGCGGCGCCGGAACGGGCGCCGTGCTGCGCTTCGGCGCGGGCGCCGGCATCACCTGGGACTCCGACCCCGAGGGGGAGTGGCGGGAGACCGAACTGAAGGCGGCCCGGCTGCTCGCGGTAGCGTCGGGCACCTACGAGCACGGCGGAGAGGACACGGCACTGTGAAGGTATGGCTCGACGGCGCACTGCGGGACCTGGAGTCCGCGCGCGTCTCCGCCCTGGACCACGGGCTGACCGTGGGCGACGGCGTCTTCGAGACGGTCAAGGCCACCGAGGGGAAGCCGTTCGCGCTCACCCGCCACCTGGACCGGCTGACCCGCTCGGCCCGCGGCCTCGGCCTGCCCGCCCCCGACCTCGACGAGGTCCGCCGCGCCTGCGCCGCCGTCCTCGGCGCCCACCCCGTGCCGCTCGGCCGGCTGCGCATCACCTACACCGGCGGCCACGGCCCCCTCGGCTCCGACCGGGGCGAGCACCCGCCCACCCTCGTCGTCGCCCTCGGGGAGGCCGCCCGCCGCCCCGACTCCACCGCCGCCGTCACCGTCCCCTTCACCCGCAACGAACGCGGCGCCCTCACCGGTCTGAAGACCACCTCCTACGCGGAGAACGTCGTCGCCCTCGCCCGTGCCCGCGCCCAGGACGCCTCCGAGGCCCTGTTCGGCAACACCGTCGGACAGCTCTGCGAGGGCACCGGGTCCAACGTCTTCGTCGTCCTCGGCGGCGAGATCCACACCCCGCCGCTCGCCTCCGGCTGCCTCGCCGGTGTCACCCGCGCGCTGGTCCTCGACTGGACCGGAGCCCGCGAGAGCGACCTGCCGCTCGACGTCCTGGACCGCGCCGAGGAGGTCTTCCTCACCTCCACCCTGCGCGACGTGCAGGCCGTCCACCGCGTCGACGGCCGCGAGCTGCCCGGCACGGCGGGCCCGGTGACCGCCAAGGCCATGCGGATCTTCGACGAGCGGTCCGGGGACGACCTCGACCCGTGACCGGGCGGCGGTCGCGGGACGTCGCGCACGTCGCGGAAAAAGAGCTGACGCGGGCCGCCGGGGCGGGTAGAAATCCCCTGATGACCACCACCCTGCGGCCCACCGAGCCGCTCCAGCAGCACCCCGACGGAACCCGCTCGCGCCGCTACCAGGTCTGCGTGAACAGCCGCCCCGTCGGCGTGCTCCATCTGGCCACCCACCCGGTCTTCGGGCCCGCCGTCGCCCGGATCCTCGACCTGCGCATCGACGAGCCCGACCGGGGCCGGGGCCGCGGCACGGTGGCCGCGCTGGCCGCCGAGGAGGTCGCGCGCGACTGGGGGTGCCGGCGCGTCGAGATCACCGTGCCCGCCACCGAGGAGGCCGCCCTGCGGCTCGTCGCCGCGCTCGGCTACGTCCCGCGCAACCGCGGCATGGAGAAGCGACTCGGCGCCACCGCGCCCGAACTGCCCGCGGGCACCCGCGGCCGGCCGCTCACCGACGCCGAGTACGGCCCGTGGCTGGAGCACGGCAAGGCCGTCTACGCGCAGAGCTGGATCGACCGCGGCGTACCGGCCGACGAGGCGCACGCCAAGTCGGAGGCCGACCACGCCCGGCTGCTGCCCCAGGGCCCGGCCACACCGGACATGCTGATCAGCGTCCTGGAACACGAGGGCACCCCGGTCGGCACCCTGTGGGTCGCCCTCGACGAGGACAGGGCGTTCGTCTACGACGTCGAGGCCGACGCGCGCTTCCGCGGCCGGGGCCACGGCCGCTCCCTGATGCTGCTCGCCGAGGCCCAGGCCATCGCCGCGGGCCGGCCCGTCCTCGGCCTCAACGTCTTCGCCGGCAACACCCCGGCCGAGCGCCTCTACGACTCCCTCGGCTACCGCACGACCCTGCACTCCCTCTACAAGGAACTGCCCTGACCCCACGGCCGCGGGGGAGCGGTCAGGCCGTGTCCTGGCCGCCCCGGCCCTGCTGCGCCAGCAGCCGGTCGACGATCTCCTCGACGCGCTCGCGCAGCCCCTCCTGGCTGGTGCCGCCGTCCAGGTGCTCGCCGCCGACCACATACGTCGGTGTGCCCGTCACCCCGATCGCCTTGCCCTCGGCCTGGTCGGCGTCCACCATCAGGATGTGCCGGCCGTCGATCAGCGCGGTGTCGAACTCCTCGGCGTCCAGGCCCAGTTCACGGGCCACCTCGACCAGCAGCGGCTCGCCCCGGCGGTCCAGCTCCGCCACCCGGGCGAGCACCGCCTCCACGTACGGCCACAGCCGCCCCTGCTCGGCGGCCTCCTCGGCGGCCTGCGCGGCGGCGAAGGCGTGCCGGTGCTTGTCCAGCGGGAAGTGCCGCAGCCGCAGCTCCAGCCGGTCGCCGTAGCGGGCGCGCAGGGCACGCAGGTCGTCCAGCGCCGTACGGCAGTCCGGGCACTGGAGCTCGCACCAGACGTCGAGGACCGGGGCCGTGGATGCGGGGGAGGTGTCGCTCATGCCACCAGTCTTCCAGGCCCGCGGCGCGGCACCCAATCCCCGCCCGCCGCGACCGGCGCCCCCGCCCGGCCCTCGGCCCACGCCCCGCCGGGCGCCGCCCGTGACCGGCACCTGCGGAGGAGGCGACCCGGAGATCTCCCTGATGTCGGTCCCGGACGTGGCCCGCGGCCCGGTGGGAGGTGCAGGATGGAAGGGACGAAGGGCCCGGACCGGCTGCCCGGCCGCCCCGACCGCAGAGCACCGCCTGGAGGACCGGATGATTGCCGAGACCGTCTGTTGCGCCGTCTCCGCGGCCGGGCTGGGCATCGCCGCGGTCACCGCCTACCGCAAGCGGTTCCTCGCGGCCGCCCGGGTCGCCGCCTACTCGCTCGTCCCGGTGGGGCTGGTGATGACCGGGGCCGTCGGCTGGCTGGCCCGCACCGCCTTCAGTCCCACCGCCTGGGCCGGATTCGCCCTGCTCGGCTGCGCCTGGGTGCTCTTCGCGACGACCCGCGCCGTCGAGCGCCGCCGGGGCGGCACCCGCAAGGAGCGCAGAGCGGCGGCCCGCGCCGCCGCACCGGAAGCGGTGGCCCCGGCGGCCTCCGCGCCCTCCCTCGGCGGCGCCCGCAAGCCCGCCGACCGCCCGTCCGGCGCCCAGAGCTCCCGCCCGGCCTCCGCGCCCGGCGGCGACGACTTCAGCGACATCGAGGCCATCCTCAAGAAGCACGGGATCTGACATCCGACCGACGCCGGTCCTGGAAACGATCAAGCTCTGACCCGATCCGGAGCGAAGATCACGGAATCCGCGACGACCCGGACATTCGGTGCGTGTTGATCGCGCCGCGGGTCCTGCCTGGGTCATCATCACCGCGAGATGGTGGACACGACCCAGAGCGAGGCCGCGCCGCAGAAGGACAAGCCGCGCGGCTGCCTCTTCGCCCTATCCCAGCCACCGCTGATGATCTTCCTTGCGGTGATCGGGTGTCTGCTGCTCATGGCTGCGTTGCACGACCTGCTGCTGCTGTGAGCCGTACCGTGGTTCCTCGGCGTCACCCGCCGGGGGCCACGACCCACCGGAGCGGTCCCGGGCTCAGCCCGCCGCCTCCTTGCGCCGCGCGCGGTACGCGGCCACATGCAGCCGGTTGCCGCAGGTGCGGCTGTCGCAGTAGCGCCGCGAGCGGTTGCGGGACAGGTCGACGAAGGCCCGCCGGCAGTCGGGCGCCTCGCACCGGCGCAGCCGCTCCTGCTCCCCGGCCACCACGAAGAACGCCAGCGCCATCCCGCAGTCCGCCGCCAGGTGATCGGCGACCGACGCACCGGGGGCGAAGTAGTGCACATGCCAGTCGTAGCCGTCGTGGTCCGTCAGCCGGGGCGTGGTGCCCGCCGCCGCCACCAGCTCGTTGATCATCCCGGCGGCCGTACGGGAGTCCGGGGCGGAGAAGATCCCCGCGAACCGGCCGCGGATGCGGCGCACCGCCGAGAGATCGAACTCCGAGAGGACCCCGACATCGCTCATGTCGTGCCGGCGTACGAAATCCGTCAGCGCGGCGAGATCCGCCAGCCCGTCCGGCGCCGAGTCGTCCTCCGGTGCGGTGTTCACCAGATCCACCACGGTGTCGAGCGCGCACCGGGTGTCGTGGGTGATCAGCACGTTTCGCTCCCTGGCCTGGGGATCGGGCACACGCCCGCCGATGCAGGCCGATGGTAGCGGCCCCGCCGTCACCCGAGCAGCGCACAGGCGCGCCACGGTGCGCCCAGGCGGGCCCCTGCCGCCCCCGGACGCGCGCGGGCGCACCGGCGGCGGCCCCCGAGGGGAACCGGCGCCGGTGCGCCCTGTGTGCGGTCGTCCTGGCCCGAGCCGTCTCCCCGAGTGGACGGCAACGGGCAGCTCGAAGGGCCTCGGCGGCTACCGCTAACTCTCCGCGAGGATGTGCGACAGCTCCTGATCGAGATCGAAGTGCCGGTGTTCCGTGCCCGGGGGCACGGCCGCGTCCGTCCGCTTCAGGAAGGACTCCAGGGCCCGCGCCGGGGCCTCGAGCAGTGCCTCGCCCTCCGGAGAGCTCAGGGCGATGCACACGACGCCCTGACCATGACTGCGCGACGGCCAGACTCGGACGTCGCCGGTGCCCGTGGGACGGTGAAGCCCCTCGGCGAGGAGGTCGCGGGCGAACACCCACTCGACGGTCTCCTCGGCTCCGGTGTGGAAGGTGGCGTGCACGGCGTAGGGGTCGGCCGTGTCGTACCGCAGGCCTGCGGGGACAGGCAGGGAGGACTCGCTCGACACAACGAGGCGCAGGTGCAGCTCGCAGCTGACCGTGGTGTTCATAAGCGCCAGGGCCTTTCGCTCAGTGTGCGCTCGGGGATTCGCACGTCGGCGAAATCGACATGCCACCTACGGTGCCGTTGTAAACCCCTCTGAGTGTTTTGCCTGGCTTTACGTAACTCTTCCGGCCGAGAACCCGTTCGGGCGGTACGGCCATTCCGGTGACCGGATTCTCTCCGGTAGGTTCGGACATATGAATACGGGGAGTGACGAGCCGGCCCAGGTTGCCGCGACGCCGGACGGAGCGACGATGGAGGGGAAGCCCGAAGTACCCCGCGATCCCCACGGCAGGGCCGGGGCGGACGGGGCGCCGGACCGCCGGGGCCTCGGGTCCCGCGCGCCCGAGTTCGTCCGGTCCCGGCGCGTGCTCCACGTCAGCTGGCAGGTCGGCGTCTTCGTCGTCGGCCTCGCGGTCGTCGTCACCGGCGTCATCCTGCTCCCGCTGCCCGGACCGGGCTGGGTGGTCATCTTCGGCGGCATGGCGATCTGGGCGACCGAGTTCGTCTGGGCCCAGCTCGTGCTGCGCTGGACCAAACGCAAGGTCACCGAGGCGGCCCAGCGGGCCCTCGACCCCAGGGTGCGCCGCCGCAACATCGCTTTGACCGTGGCCGGACTCGTGATCATCGCGGTGCTCGGCGGGATCTACCTGTGGAAGTTCGGCCTGGTCATGCCCTGGAGCATCAGGCACCAGTGAGCCGGACCGGCCGCCGGTGACCGGCCCGCGAGACCTCCCGGCCCCCTGCGGCCCCCTCCCGGACCCTGGTCCGGGGCACCGGCTGACATGCGGTAATGTTCTTCCTGCACCCGGGGCGATTAGCTCAGTGGAAGAGCGCTTCGTTCACACCGAAGAGGTCACTGGTTCGAACCCAGTATCGCCCACCCCGGTCCCACGGCCCGTCCCTGAACACAGGACGGGCCGTCGGTGTATGCGCACCGGTGGACGCCGATCCATGAAGGCGGACTTTCCCGTCCCGCTTTCACCGCCGCGTCCCACCACCGTGTCTCTTTCCACCGGGAGTTCCGCGAGCGGACTCGCGATGAAAATCTCCCGACGATTTCCAATACCCCGTCATATTCCTTCGGGCGCAGGGCACAAGAGGCTTCGGCGCCCGTCCTCCGGACCCGGCCCGGCACCGGAAAAGCGGCCCGCGGGCAGCGGCGCACCGGGCAGACTGAGGACCATGGACTGGACCCACTACCGCTTCCTCAGCCGGTGGCCCGTGCCCGCCCCGCCCGCCGCCGTGTACGCGGCCCTGGAACGGGTCGAGGACTACCCGCGGTGGTGGCCGCAGGTGCGCGAGGTCCGCCGGACCGGCGCCACCGCAGGCGTCGTCCGGATCCGCTCCCTGCTGCCGTACGACATGACGTTCACCGCCCGCGAGGCGCGCCGCGACCCGGCCGCCGGGATCCTGGAGGTGGCGATGACCGGGGACATCGACGGCTGGGCGCGCTGGACCCTCACCGCCCACGGCACCGGCACCCTGGCCCGCTACGACCAGGTCGTCGACGTGCACAAGCCGCTGCTCAGACGCCTCGCGGTGCCCGGCCGCCCCGTCTTCCGGCTCAACCACCGGCTGATGATGAGCGCCGGACGGCGGGGGCTGGCCGCGCATCTGGCGACGGTTTGAACGAAGGCCCCCCGGACCTGTATGGTTCAGTGCGTTCCCGGGCGATTAGCTCAGTGGGAGAGCGCTTCGTTCACACCGAAGAGGTCACTGGTTCGAACCCAGTATCGCCCACCAGAAGAAGTTCATTGGAACCCGGTACCTTCCAGGGGCCGCCCGCCAGGGCGGCCCCTGTTCGGTGTAGGTCGCTGTGCGCTCGTCGGCCGACGCGGGCACGGCCGGCGTCCGGAGCGGTGGTGTCACACCCGTGGGATCGCGCACCACACGACTTCGCCACCGGTGGGCAGCAGGCAAGTGGTCCCACTCCTTGGAGATCTCGCCCACGATGAACAGCTCCCGGCCGCTCTCAGCGTCCTCGGACTTCGTCGTGTCGGGAACGGGCGGGCGGCTGCTGGGGTCGGCCACTTCCGCGACGAGCCGTGCTGCGTCGTGGCGAAGGGTCAGCGTGACGTGAGCGTCCGGTACATCGGGCGCGACATGCCGCACGGCGTTGGACACCAACTCGCAGACGGCCAGCTCGGTCGTGTCGATCCGCTCGTCGGCGACCTGCCAGGCGCTGAGGACATCGCGGACGTGCCGCCTGGCCCACGGCGTGGCTTCGGGAAACCCAGCCGGATTTCAACCGATGCGCCGTCGTCTGATCGGCCGAGTCCGTTCCTGGTGACGCTCCGGACCAAGGGCCGGCCCGCAGCAGCGGACCGGCCTTCTTCATGTCACCGCCCGCCGCCCCGCCCCGGCGCCGCGGACCCGCACCGCCTCAAGCCGCCGCCGGCAGCTCCGGGCGCAGTGGCCAGGCCGGATCCACGGTCTCCTCGGTGCCGGTGCGCGCGAACCACGCCTGCAGGCCCCGCGCCTGCGCCGCGTGCCAGCCCGTCTGCAACGCGTGCAGCTCGGCGGGGGACAGCCGCTCCAGCCGGGCCGCGAACCGGCGGCCGAGCGCCCGGACCACCTCCAGCGCGGCCAGCGCGTCCGCCGCCGCGTCATGCGCCTCCGCCAGCGTCACCTCGTAGTGCGCGCACAGATCGGTGAGCGTGCGCCGCCCCTTGCGGTAGCGGTCCAGATGCTTGTCCAGCACCCGCGGATCCAGCACGCTCAGCGGCGACGACTCCAGCCAGCGGCCCAGCGAGGACGCCCGGTGCCGCCGCAACTCCCGGTCCAGCAGCGTCAGATCGAACGGCGCGTTCATCACCACGAGCGGGCGGCCCAGCGCGGCCTGTTCCGCCAGCTCCTCGGCTATCTCGTACATCACCGGCGCGGGCCAGCGCCCGTTGCGGTGCAGATGCTCCTCCGTCAGGCCGTGCACCGCCGTCGCCGCCTCGGGCACCGGCACCCCCGGATTCACCAGCCAGCGCACCGTCCTGGGCCGCGCGCCCGGCGCGTCCTGGACGACGACGGCGGCCGACACGATGCGGTCGGTCTCGACGTCGACGCCCGTGGTCTCCGTGTCGAAGGCGGCCAGCGGCCCCTCGTACCAGCAGCACGTCATGTCGACCACAACTCCTCGCTTATCCAAGGCGGCTGACGTGCCGTCCGCCACCCGAACCGGTGATACCCGGGCCGTTTGCGGCGTACGCCGGAAGGAGACAACAGCAGTACGGGTCTTTGCAGTTCACGGACCCGCTCCGCGGACCGGGGCACGCGCCCCCGGCGGCGGCCCCGGCACGCGCCCGGCCCGCCCGTCGCCGGCCTCCGTGTCACCCCCGTTCCACCCACACCCCGTTCGGTACGTCTCTCTCGATTCCCCTGGTGCGGAAGGCTGTCGGTCATGGTGACGGCGCAGCCCGAGCGGAGCGGGCTGCTGCCCGGCCGCGCGGGCACCCGACGCGGCACACTCGCCACCACCGCCTGCATGGAGACCTTGCAGGTGGGCTATCTGCACGCCGTCGCCGCCGCGGCCGGCTGCTCCCTGTCCCAGCCCTTCCCGGACAACGGCATCGACTGGCACGTCAGCCACAGCGCCCCCGGACACACCGTCGACGACGAGGTGACCGTCAAGGTGCAGCTCAAGTGCACCTACCAGCTCCCGCCCCACCCGCCGGGCCCGACCTTCGCCTTCACCCTGGACAACGCCCACCTGGCGAAGCTCGCCCGCACCCCGGTCTCGGTCCACAAGATCCTGGTCGTGATGATCGTGCCGCGCTCCCAGGACCAGTGGCTGCGGGCCGGACACGACCGGCTCGACCTGAGGCACTGCTGCTACTGGGTCAACCTCGCCGGCCATCCGATCAGCGGCCGCCACCGCACCACCGTACGGATACCGACCTCGCGCATCTTCGACGACCGGGCCCTGTGCGAGATCATGACGCGGGTCGGGACCGGAGGCAGACCATGACGCACCGCCCCCCTGACCAGCCGCAGCGCCCCGCGCGCCCGCACCCCGCCACCGCGCCCCCGGCCGGCGTCCCGCACCCCGCCGACGTCGACCCCGCCGTGCTCGCCGCCCTGCTGCACCGGCACGGCTGGCAGCGGCGCGGCGGCGCCACGGGACACTACGGCCGCTGGACACCGCCCGGCCCCGGCGGCGCCGCCACCAGCCTGCTGGTGCCCGTCAGCCGCGCCTTCCCCGACAGCGACGACCTGCTCGGCGAGGTGCTCGACGCCCTCGTCCGCGCCCGCACACCGTCCGCGTACGCCGTCCTGGCCGCCCTCGCCGTGCCAAGCGACGAGATCCACTGGTGGCGCGACGAACCGGGCGGCCCGGCCGGGACCGCCGCCTGGACCGCCGCGGAACGGCTGCGCGCCGCCGCCCGGCAGACCCTGCTCGCCGCCGCGCTCGCCACCCGCGCGCGCACCGGCTACCACGGCGCACGGCACCGCCGCCCGGCCGCCGCCTGCCTCGACCACGTCCTGGTCGGCTCCGGCAGCGGCGGCACCGGCCTGACCGCGCTCGTTCCCGTCGACCCCGCCCGGCCGCTCGCCGTCCGGCTCCACCGGGCCGTCCACGCCGTCCGCGAGGCCATTGACCACCGCCGGGCCACCGGAGCCCTGGACGCCTTCGACGGCGCGGTCCGGGCCGGCGCCAGCCGCGAGTTGACCGAGGCGCTGATCGCGCTGGTGCGCGGCAGCGAGAGCGCCCGGATCGCGGTCGACTGGGCACCCGCCGCGGGCGTACCCGAGCACTGCGGGACCGAGCCGGTCGAGTTCTCACCCGGCGACCTGCCCGTGCTGCGCGAAGCCGGCGCCCGCTATCTGCGCGCCGAGCCGTCCGTGCCCGTGCGGATCACCGGCGCGGTGGTCCGGCTGCGCAGGCCCCGGCCCTACGGCGAGGGCACCGCGCGGCTGCGCGTCCTCGCGGGCGCCGAGGTGCCCTACGTCCGCGTCGTCCTCGCCGAGGAGGACTACCGCACCGCCGGGCACGCGCACCTGGCCGGCCTGCCGGTGCGGATGCGCGGCAGGCTGGAGAGCCGCGGCGGCTTCCGCCGGGTCACGGGCGCCTGCGAGGTCGTCCCCGTGCGGGTGGACGACGAGGAGCGGGACCGGCTGATGAAATGGCTGGGGGAGGGGCCCGTGGACCCGGATCTCTTCGGCGGACCGGAGGCCGCGGCGGGCGGCGCACCGCGGGGCTGACGACAACCGCTTCGCGGAGGGTGCCTTCGTCTCGGTACCATCCCAGTCATGCGCGCGCTCCCGGTATGGCGCCGCACCCCCTTCAGTCAGGAGAGACCGGTGTCAGACGTCCGTGTGATCATCCAACGCGATTCCGAGCGGGAAGAGCGCACGGTGACGACGGGCACCACGGCCGCCGACCTCTTCGCCGGCGAGCGCTCGATCGTCGCCGCGCGCGTGGGCGGCGAGCTGAAGGACCTGGCGTACGAGGTCGCGGACGGCGAGACCGTCGAGGGTGTGGAGATCACCTCCGAGGACGGTCTGAACATCCTGCGCCACTCCACCGCGCACGTCATGGCGCAGGCCGTGCAGGAGCTGTTCCCCGAGGCCAAGCTGGGCATCGGCCCGCCGGTCAAGGACGGCTTCTACTATGACTTCGACGTCGAGCGGCCCTTCCACCCCGATGACCTCAAGGCCATCGAGAAGAAGATGCAGGAGATCCAGAAGCGCGGGCAGCGGTTCGCCCGCCGGGTGGTCACCGACGCAGAGGCCCGCGAGGAGCTGGCCGGCGAGCCGTACAAGCTGGAGCTGATCGGCCTCAAGGGCTCCGCCTCCTCCGAGGACGGCGCGGACGTCGAGGTCGGCGCCGGCGAGCTGACGATCTACGACAACCTGGACGCCAAGACCGGCGAGCTGTGCTGGAAGGACCTCTGCCGCGGTCCCCACCTGCCCTCCACCCGGCTCATCCCGGCGTTCAAGCTGATGCGCAACGCCGCCGCCTACTGGCGTGGCAGCGAGAAGAACCCGATGCTCCAGCGCATCTACGGCACCGCCTGGCCGTCCAAGGACGAGTTGAAGCAGTACCTGGAGTTCCTCGCCGAGGCCGAGAAGCGCGACCACCGCAAGCTGGGCAACGAGCTGGACCTCTTCTCCATCCCCGAGCAGATCGGCTCCGGCCTCGCCGTCTTCCACCCCAGGGGCGGCATCGTCCGCCGGGTCATGGAGGACTACTCGCGCCGCCGCCACGAGGAGGAGGGCTACGAGTTCGTCTACACCCCGCACGCGACGAAGGGGAAGCTCTTCGAGACCTCGGGCCACCTGGACTGGTACGCCGACGGCATGTACCCGCCCATGCAGCTCGACGAGGGCGTGGACTACTACCTCAAGCCCATGAACTGCCCGATGCACAACCTGATCTTCGACGCGCGCGGCCGGTCCTACCGCGAACTGCCGCTGCGCCTCTTCGAGTTCGGGACGGTGTACCGGTACGAGAAGTCGGGCGTCGTGCACGGTCTGACCCGCGCCCGCGGCTTCACCCAGGACGACGCGCACATCTACTGCACCCGCGAGCAGATGGCCGACGAGCTCGACAAGACGCTCACCTTCGTGCTGAACCTGCTGCGCGACTACGGTCTGACCGACTTCTACCTGGAGCTGTCGACCAAGGACCCGGAGAAGTTCGTCGGCTCGGACGAGGCGTGGGAAGAGGCCACCGAGACCCTGCGCCAGGTCGCCGAGAAGCAGGGCCTTCCGCTGGTCCCGGACCCGGGCGGTGCCGCCTTCTACGGCCCGAAGATCTCCGTCCAGGCCAAGGACGCCATCGGCCGCACCTGGCAGATGTCGACCGTCCAGCTCGACTTCAACCTGCCCGAGCGCTTCGACCTGGAGTACACCGCCGCGGACGGCTCCAAGCAGCGCCCGGTCATGATCCACCGCGCGCTGTTCGGCTCCATCGAGCGGTTCTTCGCGGTGCTCCTGGAGCACTACGCGGGCGCCTTCCCAGCGTGGCTGGCCCCGGTCCAGGCGGTCGGCATCCCGATCGGCGACGCGCACGTCGACTATCTGCACACGTTCGCCGCCGAGGCCAGGAAGAAGGGCCTGCGGGTGGAGGTCGACTCCTCCTCGGACCGGATGCAGAAGAAGATCAGGAACGCGCAGAAGCAGAAGGTGCCGTTCATGGTCATCGCGGGCGACGAGGACATGGCGAACAACGCCGTCTCCTTCCGCTACCGCGACGGCTCGCAGGACAACGGCATCCCCTTCGACGAGGCCATCGCCAGGATCGCGAAGGTGGTCGAGGAGCGGACGCAGGTCTGACCCACGCGAGCAGGCCCCCGGGAGGCACGGCTTCCCGGGGGCCTGCTCCGTCCCCGGGAGGCACGGCTTCCCGGGGGCCTGCTCCGTCCCCGGGCGGCACGCCATATGCTGCACGCATGACGAGTGAGCCGGAGCAGCAGATCGGAGTGGGGACGCAGGACGCGTTCCAGCGCCTGTGGACGCCCCACCGGATGGCCTACATCCAGGGCGAGAACAAGCCGACCGGTCCAGGCGCCAAGGACGGCTGCCCCTTCTGCGCGATCCCGGCCAAGTCCGACGAGGACGGTCTGATCGTCCGGCGCGGCGAGCAGGTGTACGCGGTGCTCAACCTGTACCCGTACAACGGCGGCCATCTGATGACGGTGCCCTACCGCCATGTCGCCGACTACACCGACCTCACCGCGGCGGAGACCGCCGAGCTGGGGGAGCTGACCAAGCAGGCGATGCGGGCCCTGCGCGCGGCCTCCGGAGCGCACGGGTTCAACATCGGCATGAACCAGGGCTCGGTGGCGGGCGCGGGCATCGCCGCCCATCTGCACCAGCACATCGTGCCCCGCTGGGGCGGCGACACCAACTTCATGCCGGTGGTCGGGCACACCCGGGTGCTGCCCCAACTGCTCGCCGACACCCGCAAGATGCTCGCGGAGGCCTGGCCCGCGTAGTCCCGGGCCCGGCCCCCGCCGCGCGCGGGTGCTACGCGTCGTACAGATCGGCCTTCCTGGGCGAGGCGTCCTGGACCATGCCGCTGAGCACCGAGGAGCGGTTGCCGAACTTCTCGACGTCCACGCCGTTGTCCCGCAGGACCTTCAGCGCCGCCGTGTGCACCACCCGCAGCACGGGCGTGGCGGCGCGCAGCGCGTCGTCGGCCATGAAGCGGTGGCGCCAGGGCTGGTCGGCCCAGGCGTGCCGCAGTCCGAACGGCTCGGGCAGGGCGAGGCTGCCGCCGAGCCAGTTGAGCAGCGGCGGGTACCAGGTCAGCGGGGCGCGGGCGGCGAGCCGTACCACCTCGTCGGTGTCGATCAGGGGCAGCTTGACCTTGCGGGTCTCCCAGAACCGGAAGGCCTTCTGCACCTCCTTCTCCTTGGCCGCGGGCTTGCCGTTGAAGAGCGGGTTGACCGGGCCGAGGGCGTGGCCGGTGACCTCGATGCGCAGCGTGTTGTGCAGCACGGTCACGGTGATCATCATGGTGATCACCAGATGGCCGTCCCAGAGCGTCCACTGGACGCCGAGGTAGTGCCGGTCGCCGCTGCCGAACTGCTGCTTGTTGCAGATGTCCTGCACGGCGTGGCTGCGGACGGTGTACGCGTCCACGTCGGTGCCGCCGGGCCGGGCGACCTCCTTGGCGTTCTCCCCGATGGGGGTGACGATCCAGTGGGTGATCGTCGGCTTGGTGAAGCCGCCGGTGTTGATGGAGGTGCGCTCCAGCATGCCGAGGCCGCCCTGGATGGCGTTGATCACGTCCCAGCTGCGGAACGGGTGGAACTCCTTGCCCGGTTCCGCCGAGACCAGGTCCTCGGCGAGCTGCCAGCTGCCCCAGCGGGTGCCCATGCCGAGTATGCCCTTGGGGCCGGCGTAGAAGACCGAGTTGGAGCGCTGTTCGGCACTGAGCCGGGCGAGTTCCTTGCGGATCTGCTCGGCCGCGTCCCCGGGGTTGCCGGGGACGGCCTCGGGGATCTTGGCGCCGACGCCGCCGCCCGAGAGCAGCCCGGACCAGCGTTCGCGCAGGTCGCGGGCGGTGCGCTCACAGATCCGCTTGGCCCAGAACCAGCCGGCGACCGGCATGACGACGGCCGCGCGCGCGTACCAGGCCCAGAAGCCGTGGAAAGGCATCTTGACCAGGAAGAGGACGGCGAGCGCGCCCATGGCGACCAGCAGGGTGGTGGCGAGCATCCCGGCCCGCTTGTCCTCGCGGCGGCTCATGGTGGTGCGCAGGACGAACACCAGCAGCCAGACCAGGAAGCCGGGCAGGAACAGCACCCCGCACAGCACCGTGACGGCCGAGAGCCAGTTGTCGCGCTCGCGGCGGATGCGCTGGGCGGCCAGGCAGTGCTCCACGACGACCTGGGGTTCGATGCCGAAGGACTGGATGAGCGGCTTGCGTCCGGCGCCGAGCATGCGGTCGATCACGGCGCGGGAGAACGCCTCGCCGAGCCGGGGGCGGAAGATCTTCGCCCAGGGGCGCGGCGGCTTGACCGTGGACTGGTGCCAGTCGTTGTCGGCTTCCTTGATCTTCTCCACTTCGTCGTCCCGGTAGGCGGCGGCGGCCAGCGCGAAGGTGGCCGCTGTCTGTCCCGCCGCGCCCGAGAGGGGAATCTGAGCCCCTGGACTGAAATCGAATCCGTCCGTCACCGCCGCCCCCACTGCCGCCGATTCTGCATCTGCGGCCTTCCCGACTTCCCTGCCTCGCACACCTGTTGATCAGGTCATCAGCGTATCGGCACCCGCCCTTCCGCACAGGTGGACGGCCGAAGCCGTCCACCTGTGCGGAGCGCGGTGTCCCGTACTGCCCCGCGCGACCGCTCCGTTGTGCGCCCGGCGCGTCGACTAGGAGGCTTCGCGCTCCTGTTGGCGCAGCCGGTCGGCGATCTGCTGCGGCATCGGTTCGTGCCGGGCGTAGCGGCGCTCGAAGCGGGCCGTGCCGTGCGACAGGGACCGCAGGTCGATCGCGTACCGGCCGATCTCGATCTCGGGCACCTCGGCCCGCACCAGGGTCCGGCCGCCGCTGATCTGCTCGGTGCCCAGCACCCGGCCGCGCCGCCCGGACAGGTCGCTCATCACGGCGCCCACGTAGTCGTCGCCGACCAGGACGCTCACCTCGGCCACCGGTTCGAGCAGATGGATCCGGGCCTCGGCCGCGGCCTCCCGCAGCGCCAGCGCGCCCGCGGTCTGGAAGGCGGCGTCGGAGGAGTCCACCGAGTGCGCCTTGCCGTCCAGCAGCGTGACGCGGACGTCGATCAGCGGATGACCGGCGGCCACCCCCTTCGCGGCCTGCGCCCGTACGCCCTTCTCGACGGAGGGGATGAACTGCCGCGGCACCGCGCCGCCGACGACCTTGTCGACGAACTCGATGCCCGAGCCGCCCGGCAGCGGCTCCACCTCGATCTCGCAGATGGCGTACTGGCCGTGGCCGCCGGACTGCTTGACGTGCCGGCCGCGGCCCGCCGACCGGTCGGCGAACGTCTCCCGCAGGGAGACCCGGTGCGGGACGACGTCGACCTGGACGCCGTAGCGGCTGCGCAGCCGTTCCAGGGCCACGTCGGCGTGCGCCTCGCCCAGGCACCACAGGACCACCTGGTGGGTGTCCTGGTTCTGCTCCAGGCGCATCGTGGGGTCCTCGGCGACCAGCCTGGCCAGGCCCTGGGAGAGCTTGTCCTCGTCGGCCTTGCTGTGCGCCTGGATGGCGAGCGGCAGCAGCGGGTCGGGCATCTGCCAGGGGGCCATCAGCAGCGGGTCGTCCTTGGCGGAGAGGGTGTCGCCGGTCTCGGCGCGGTTCAGCTTGGCCACGGAGACCAGATCTCCGGCGACGGCGTGCGTCACCGGGCGCTGCTGCTTGCCGAACGGGGTGGACAGGGCGCCGATCCGCTCGTCGACGTCATGGTCCTCGTGGCCCCGGTCGGCGAGGCCGTGCCCGGAGACGTGCACGGTCTCGTCCGGGCGCAGGGTGCCGGAGAAGACGCGTACCAGGGAGACCCGGCCCACGTACGGGTCGGAGGCCGTCTTGACGACCTCCGCGACCAGCGGTCCGTCCGGGGCGCACGGCGCCGGGCGGCGCGAGCGGCCGTCGGGCGTGGTCACCTCGGGCGCCGCGTGCTCCAGGGGCGTGGGGAAGCCGCGGACGATCAGGTCGAGGAGTTCCACCGTGCCGATGCCCTGGCGGGCGCCGTCGGCGGCGGGGGCGGCGGCCAGCACGGGGAAGAAGGCGCCGCGTGCGACGGCCCGTTCGAGGTCCTTGATCAGGGTCTCCACGTCGACCTGTTCGCCGCCGAGGTAGCGGTCCATGAGGGTCTCGTCCTCGCTCTCGGCGATGATCCCCTCGATGAGCCGGTCGCGGGCCTCGTCCATGCGCGGCAGTTCGTCCGTGCCGGGTTCGGACTCCTTGCGCTCCCCGCTCGCGTAGTCGAACAGCTTGCGGGTCAGCAGGCCGACCAGGCCGGTGACCGGGGCGTGTCCGTCGGGGCCCTCGGGTCCGTGCAGCGGCAGGTACAGGGGGAGGACGGCGTCGGGGTCGTCGGCGCCGAACGCCTCGGCGCACACCCGGGTCATCTCCCCGAAGTCGGCGCGGGCGGCCTCCAGGTGGGTGATCACGATGGCGCGCGGCATGCCGACGGCGGCGCACTCCTCCCACACCATGCGGGTGGAGCCGTCCACGCCGTCGGAGGCCGAGACGACGAAGAGGGCCGCGTCGGCGGCCCGCAGACCGGCGCGCAGCTCCCCGACGAAGTCCGCGTAGCCGGGTGTGTCCAGCAGGTTGATCTTGATGCCGTCCCAGGCGACGGGCACCAGGGACAGCTGCACCGAGCGCTGCTGGCGGTGCTCGATCTCGTCGTAGTCGGAGACGCAGCCGCCGTCCTCCACACGGCCCGCCCTGTTCACCGCCCCCGCCGTCAGCGCGAGAGCCTCCACCAAGGTCGTCTTGCCCGATCCGGAGTGGCCGACCAGCACCACGTTCCGCACGGACGCGGGGTGGTCGGCCGCCATCGCCCTGCCGGCGGCTCCGGGATGTGTGTGCGCCTTGTCGCCCATGATCCTGCCCTCCCGTGCACGGTGAGGTCCTGTGGGCGCGGACACGCGGCACCGCGTCACCGGCGGCTCCTGCGACGCCCGCGGTCATTCGAGCTTTGCACTCCCGTCATGCCGCGTCCATACGAAGGACCCGATCCCGCCGCCCGCCCGTGCCCCGCAAGGGCCCGAGGGTGCCCGGACGCGGCGCACGCGCGCGCGTGACTACGATGGGCCAGCCGGTGGCCAGCAGGGGCCGCCCGGCGACAGCGACCCTCGGGAAGGCCATGCTGAACAAGTACGCGCGTGCATTCTTCACGCGTGTCCTCACACCGTTCGCCGCGTTTCTCATCCGCCGGGGTGTGAGCCCCGACACGGTCACGCTCCTCGGCACCGCTGGAGTGATGGCGGGCGCGCTGGTCTTCTACCCCCGGGGCGAGTTCTTCTGGGGCACGGTGGTGATCACGCTCTTCGTGTTCTCCGACCTGGTCGACGGCAACATGGCGCGCCAGCTGGGCCGTTCCAGCCGCTGGGGCGCCTTCCTGGACTCCACCCTGGACCGGGTGGCCGACGGCGCCATCTTCGGCGGGTTCGCCCTCTGGTACGCCGGGCAGGGCCACGACAACACCCTGTGCGCGGTGTCGATCTTCTGCCTGGCCAGCGGCCAGGTGGTGTCGTACACCAAGGCGCGCGGTGAGGCGATCGGCCTGCCCGTCGCCGTGAACGGCCTGGTCGAGCGGGCCGAGCGGCTGGTGATCTCCCTGGTCGCGGCCGGATTCGCGGGCCTGCACAAGTTCGGGGTGCCCGGCATCCAGTACCTGCTGCCGGTCGCCCTGTGGATCGTCGCCGCCGGCAGCCTGGTCACGCTCGTCCAGCGCGTGGTCACCGTGCGCCGCGAGTCGGCCGAGGCGGACGCCGAGGCCGCCCGGCAGGAGAACCAGGGGAGCGGGGCGTCGGCGTGAGCGCCCGGGAGCGCCTCACCGACGCCCTGTACGGCCTGGGCTGGAGCACCGTCAAGAAGCTGCCCGAACCGGTGGCCGTCCGGCTCGGCCGCACCCTCGCCGACCTCGTCTGGAAGCGGCGCGGCAAGGGCGTCCTGCGGCTGGAGGGCAACTACGCGCGCGTGGTGCCCGGCGCGAGTCCCGAGCGGCTGGCGGAGCTGTCCCGCGCGGGCATGCGCTCCTATCTGCGCTACTGGATGGAGTCCTTCCGGCTGCCCGCCTGGAGCGCCGAGCGGGTCCGGGGCGGCTTCGCCCCCGACGACGTGCACCACCTGACCGACGGCCTCGCCTCCGGCAGGGGCGTCGTCCTCGCCCTGCCGCACCTGGCCAACTGGGACCTGGCGGGCGCCTGGGTCACCACCGCGCTGGAGACGCCGTTCACCACGGTCGCCGAACGCCTCAAGCCCGAGACGCTCTACGACCGGTTCGTCGCCTACCGCGAGGGCCTGGGCATGGAGGTGCTGCCGCACAGCGGTGGCTCGGCCTTCGGCACCCTGGCCCGGCGGCTGCGCGACGGCGGCCTGGTCTGCCTGGTCGCCGACCGCGACCTGTCCTCCTCCGGCGTCGAGGTCGAGTTCTTCGGCGAGACGGCCCGGATGCCGGCCGGGCCCGCGCTGCTCGCCCAGCAGACCGGCGCCCTGCTGCTGCCCGTCACCCTCTGGTACGACGGCTCGCCCGTCATGCGGGGCCGGGTCCATCCCCCGATCGAGGTACCGGCGACAGGTACGCGGCCCGAGAAGACGTCTGTCATGACACAGGCGCTGGCCGACGCCTTCGCCTCGGGTATCGCCGACCATCCGGAGGACTGGCACATGCTCCAGCGCTTGTGGCTCGCGGACCTCGAACCCCGCCCCGAGCGGACCGGTCGGGCCGGACAGGAAGCGGAGGGGGACGCGGCGTGAGGATCGGCATCGTCTGCCCGTACTCCTGGGACGTCCCCGGCGGCGTGCAGTTCCACATCCGCGACCTCGCCGAGTACTTCATCCGCCTGGGGCACGAGGTGTCCGTCCTCGCGCCCGCCGACGACGACACCCCGCTGCCGCCCTACGTCGTCTCGGCCGGCCGCGCGGTCCCGGTGCCGTACAACGGGTCGGTGGCCCGCCTCAACTTCGGCTTCCTCTCGGCCGCCCGGGTACGGCGCTGGCTGCACGAGGGCCGCTTCGACGTGATCCACATCCACGAGCCGACCTCGCCGTCGCTCGGCCTGCTCACCTGCTGGGCGGCGCAGGGCCCGATCGTGGCCACCTTCCACACCTCCAACCCGCGCTCCCGGGCGATGGTCGCCGCGTACGCCATCCTCCAGGCGGCCCTGGAGAAGATCAGCGCGCGCATCGCGGTGAGCGAGTACGCCCGGCGCACCCTGGTCGAGCATCTGGGCGGGGACGCCGTGGTCATCCCGAACGGCGTCGACGTCGACTTCTTCGCCCGCGCCGAGCCCCGGCCCGAGTGGCAGGGCGGCACGATCGGCTTCATGGGCCGCATCGACGAGCCCCGCAAGGGGCTGCCCGTGCTGATGCGGGCCCTGCCGAAGATCCTCGCCGCGCATCCGCAGACCCGGCTGCTGGTCGCGGGCCGCGGCGACGAGGAGGAGGCCGTGGCGAGCCTGCCGCGGGAGCTGCGCGCGCGGGTGGAGTTCCTCGGCATGGTCAGCGACGAGGACAAGGCGCGCTTCCTGCGCAGCGTCGACCTCTATGTGGCGCCCAACACCGGCGGCGAGAGCTTCGGCATCATCCTCGTCGAGGCGATGTCCGCGGGCGCTCCCGTGCTCGCCTCCGACCTCGACGCCTTCGCCCAGGTCCTCGACCAGGGCAAGGCCGGTGAGCTGTTCGCCAACGAGGACGCGGACGCCCTGGCCGACGCCGCCGTACGCCTCCTCGCCGACCCGGCCCGCCGCACCGGACTCCGCGAGCGCGGCAGCGCCCACGTCCGCCGCTTCGACTGGTCCACCGTCGGCGCGGACATCCTCTCCGTCTACGAGACGGTCACCGCCGGCGCGGCGGCGGTCGCCACGGACGACCGCGCCACGGGGCTGCGGGCACGGCTGGGCCTGGTCCGCGACTGAGCGGGTGGGGCTGCGGGGTGCGGCGGCCGGGCGGTTCCAGGGGCGTCTGGTTCGGCGTGCGTGCGTGCGGTTCCAGGTGCGTGCGGTTCGGCGGGCGTGTGATCCGCAGGCCGTGCGGTTGGGCGGGTACGCGGTTCGAGGGCCGTGTGGTGCGGTGGGTGTGCGGTTCGAGGGCCGCGTGGTCTGACGGGCGTGCGGCCAGCGGCGCTGGCGGTCCGGCGGCTTGCGGGGCGGTCCGGTGGCCGTGCCGGCGTGCCGGCGTGCCGGGGACGGTCTCCGGGGTGGTCTCCGAGCGACAGGGACGCGGGGGAGGGGAGCAGCCAGGAGCACGCCCACCAGCTCCCGGTCCCGGCCTCCTGACCGGTCGCACGCCCCTCCGCCCACCCCGCCCGGGTGCCGTCTCGGCCCGCGAGCCCGAGGGACGGATCGGCGCCCCTGCTGTCGCGTGTCCACGCCTCGGCGTCTCCCTGTGACGGGCGCCCACTGCCCGGAACGGCCGGCCCGCCGCGTTCCTGCCGACCGGTGGCAGCCCCCCGGCCCGGTGCCGGCCCGGTCGCCCTAGGGACGGATCGGCGCCCCCCCGCTGCCGCGCGTCCGTGCCCCGGTGTCCGCCCGCCCGGGGACACGCACCCACCGCTCCCGAACCGCTCGGCACACCCGTCCGCCCCGACCGGCCGCAGGCCCCCCCTCCCCGCACCGGTAGCCTTGCCGCCCGTGATCGCAACGCTCATCTGGATCCTTGTCGCGCTCGTGGCCGTGGGCCTCTATCTGAGCTGGACGGCGGGCCGGCTGGACCGGCTGCACGCCCGGATCGACGCGGCGCGGGCCGCGCTGGACGCGCAGCTGCTGCGCCGTGCCTCGGTGGCGCAGGAACTGGCCACCTCCGGGGTGCTGGACCCAGCCGCCTCGATCGTGCTGTACGAGGCCGCGCACGCGGCCCGGCAGTCCGAGGAGGAGCAGCGGGAGGTCGCCGAGAGCGAGCTGAGCCAGGCGCTGCGGGCGGTGTTCGGCGAGGCGCAGCAGGTGGAGGCGGTCCGCGCGGTGCCCGGCGGCGAGGAGGCGGCGCGCGAGCTGGCCGAGGCGGTGCGCCGGGTGCCCATGGCCCGCCGCTTCCACAACGACGCCGTGGGCGCGGCCCGCAGACTGCGCGAGCACCGCAAGGTCCGCTGGTTCCGGCTGGCCGGGCACGCCCCCTTCCCGCTGGCCTTCGAGATGGACGACGAGCCCCCGGCGGCGCTGGTGGAGCGCGCGGCCTAGCGATCCGCGCCGCCCGGCACCTGCCGTACAGGGGCCGTCCGGGCAAAAGGATCCACCCGCTTGTCATTGGCCCTTGCCGTGGACTGGTCCACTCGCGTTTCCTCTGGGTGCATCAACCCCCTCTTTCCACCCGAGTGAGGTCACCCGTGTCCACCACGCTTCCCGATTCCGCCCAGACTCCCGAGACCGGTACCGCGCGCGTCAAGCGCGGCATGGCCGAGCAGCTCAAGGGCGGCGTGATCATGGATGTCGTCACGCCGGAGCAGGCGAAGATCGCCGAGGACGCGGGCGCCGTCGCCGTCATGGCCCTTGAGCGGGTCCCGGCCGACATCCGCAAGGACGGCGGCGTGGCCCGTATGTCCGACCCGGACATGATCGAGGGCATCATCGAGGCCGTCTCCATCCCGGTCATGGCCAAGTCCCGCATCGGCCACTTCGTCGAGGCCCAGGTCCTCCAGTCGCTCGGCGTCGACTACATCGACGAGTCCGAGGTCCTCACCCCGGCCGACGAGGTCAACCACTCCGACAAGTGGGCCTTCACCACCCCCTTCGTCTGCGGTGCCACCAACCTGGGCGAGGCCCTGCGCCGCATCGCCGAGGGCGCGGCCATGATCCGCTCCAAGGGCGAGGCCGGCACCGGCAACGTCGTCGAGGCCGTCCGCCACCTGCGCCAGATCAAGAACGAGATCGCCCGGCTGCGCGGCTTCGACAACAACGAGCTGTACGCCGCCGCCAAGGACCTGCGCGCCCCCTACGAGCTGGTCAAGGAGGTCGCCGAGCTGGGCAAGCTGCCGGTGGTCCTCTTCTCCGCCGGCGGCGTGGCCACCCCGGCCGACGCCGCCCTGATGCGGCAGCTCGGTGCCGAGGGCGTCTTCGTCGGCTCCGGCATCTTCAAGTCCGGTGACCCGGCCAAGCGCGCCGCCGCCATCGTCAAGGCGACCACCTTCTACGACGACCCGAAGATCATCGCGGACGCGTCCCGCAACCTCGGCGAGGCCATGGTCGGCATCAACTGCGACACCCTCCCCGAGACCGAGCGCTACGCCAACCGCGGCTGGTAGTCCACTCCATGAGCAGCGAAGCACCTGTCATCGGCGTCCTGGCCCTCCAGGGCGACGTACGGGAGCACCTCACCGCCCTGGCCGCGGCCGACGCCGTGGCCAGGCCGGTCAGGCGCCCCGAGGAACTCGCCGAGGTGGACGGCCTGGTCCTGCCCGGCGGCGAGTCCACCACCATCTCCAAGCTCGCCGTCCTCTTCGGCGTGATGGACCCCCTCCGCGCGCGCGTGCGTGACGGCATGCCCGTCTACGGCACCTGCGCCGGGATGATCCTGCTCGCCGACAAGATCCTCGACCCGCGCTCGGGCCAGGAGACCGTCGGCGGCATCGACATGATCGTGCGCCGCAACGCCTTCGGGCGGCAGAACGAGTCCTTCGAGGCGGCCGTGGACGTCCGGGGCGTCGAGGGCGATCCCGTGGAGGGCGTCTTCATCCGCGCGCCCTGGGTCGAGTCCGTGGGTGCCGGGACCGAGGTGCTCGCCGAGCACGGCGGCCACATCGTGGCGGTGCGCCAGGGCAACGCGCTGGCCACGTCGTTCCACCCGGAGCTGACCGGCGACCACCGTGTGCACGCCCTGTTCGTCGACATGGTGCGCGCGATACGGGCGGCGGAGTCCTTGTAGGATCTCCCGGGGTACCTCCCGGCTGCTTCAGGCCCGGGGGCGTTCGTACAGGATGGGTTTACGCGAAGGAGACAGGCAGATGTCCGGCCACTCTAAATGGGCCACGACGAAGCACAAGAAGGCCGTCATCGATGCCAAGCGCGGCAAGCTCTTCGCGAAGCTGATCAAGAACATCGAGGTCGCGGCGCGGATGGGCGGCGTCGACCTGGACGGCAACCCGACGCTCTACGACGCCGTGCAGAAGGCCAAGAAGCAGTCGGTCCCGAACAAGAACATCGACTCCGCCATCAAGCGCGGCGGCGGTCTCGAGGCCGGCGGCGCCGACTACGAGACGATCATGTACGAGGGCTACGGGCCGAACGGCGTCGCGGTGCTCATCGAGTGCCTCACCGACAACCGCAACCGCGCCGCCTCCGACGTCCGCGTCGCCATGACCCGCAACGGCGGCTCCATGGCCGACCCCGGCTCGGTGTCGTACCTGTTCAACCGCAAGGGTGTCGTGATCGTCCCCAAGGGCGAGCTGTCCGAGGACGACGTCCTGGGCGCCGTCCTGGACGCGGGCGCCGAGGAGGTCAACGACCTCGGTGACACCTTCGAGGTCCTCAGCGAGGCCACCGACCTGGTCGCGGTCCGCACCGCCCTCCAGGAGGCCGGCATCGACTACGACTCGGCCGACGCCAACTTCGTCCCGACCATGCAGGTCGAGCTGGACGAGGACGGCGCCCGGAAGATCTTCAAGCTGATCGACGCGCTGGAGGACAGCGACGACGTGCAGAACGTCTTCGCCAACTTCGACGTCAGCGACGAGGTCATGGAGAAGGTCGACGCCTGACGCACGTACGGCGCCACCGGCGGGCCGAGGGACACGTCCCTGGGCCCGCCGCCGTTGTCAGTGGCACCCGATAGCCTGCGCGGACAGGAGATCGAAGGGAAAGATCGCGTGCGCGTACTGGGGGTGGACCCGGGGCTGACCCGCTGCGGGGTCGGTGTCGTGGAGGGGGTCGCGGGCCGGCCGCTGACCATGATCGGTGTGGGCGTGGTGCGGACCCCCGCGGACGCCGACCTCGGACCCCGCCTGGTCGCCGTCGAACAGGGCATCGAGCAGTGGCTCGACGAGCACCGCCCCGAGTTCGTGGCCGTGGAGCGCGTCTTCAGCCAGCACAATGTGCGCACGGTGATGGGCACCGCCCAGGCCAGCGCCGTCGCCATCCTGTGCGCCTCCCGCCGCGGCATCCCCGTCGCCCTGCACACCCCCAGCGAGGTCAAGGCCGCCGTCACCGGCAGCGGACGGGCGGACAAGGCCCAGGTGGGCGCCATGGTCACCCGTCTTCTACGGCTCGCCGCGCCGCCCAGGCCCGCCGACGCCGCCGACGCCCTCGCCCTCGCCATCTGCCACATCTGGCGCGCCCCCGCGCAGAACCGGCTCCAGCAGGCCGTGGCCCTGCACACCGCCGCCGCCACCAGGACGGCCCCGCACACGAAAGGCCGTACGGCATGATCGCCTTCGTCAGCGGCACCGTCGCCGCGCTCGCCCCCGACACCGCGGTGATCGAGGTCGGCGGCGTCGGCATGGCCGTCCACTGCACCCCGGGCACCCTGTCCGCCCTGCGGATCGGCCGCCCCGCCAAGCTGCACACCTCCCTCGTCGTCAGGGAGGACTCCCTGACCCTGTACGGCTTCGCCGACGACGACGAGCGCCAGGTCTTCGTGCTCCTCCAGACCGCCAGCGGCGTCGGCCCGCGCCTGGCCCAGGCCATGCTCGCCGTGCACAGCCCCGACGCGCTGCGCCGCGCGGTCGCCACCGGCGACGAGAAGGCCCTCACCGCCGTCCCCGGCATCGGCAAGAAGGGCGCCCAGAAGCTCCTCCTGGAGCTGAAGGACCGCCTCGGCGCGCCGGTCGGCGCCCCCGCGGTCGGCGCCCCCGTGACCCAGGGCTGGCGCGACCAGCTGCACGCCGCCCTCATCGGACTCGGCTACGCCACCCGCGAGGCCGACGAGGCCGTCACCGCCGTCGCCCCGCAGGCCGAGGCCGCCGACGGCACACCCCAGGTGGGGCAGCTGCTGAAGGCGGCCCTCCAGAGCCTCAACCGAGCCCGCTGACGCACCCGAGCCCGCTGACGCCACCGGCGCCCCGCGCCCCGCTAGGAGACATCCGCAGTGAACTGGGACGACACGCCCGACACCACCGCCGCCGAGCGACTGGTGGGCTCTGTCGCCGACCGCGAGGACCAGGCCGTCGAGGCCGCCCTGCGGCCCAAGGACCTCGGCGAGTTCATCGGCCAGGAGAAGGTCCGCGAACAGCTCGACCTGGTGCTGCGCGCCGCCCGCGCGCGCGGTGCCACCGCCGACCACGTGCTGCTCTCCGGCGCCCCCGGCCTCGGCAAGACCACCCTCTCCATGATCATCGCGGCCGAGATGGGCGCCCCCATCCGCATCACCTCCGGCCCCGCCATCCAGCACGCGGGCGACCTCGCCGCCATCCTGTCCTCGCTCCAGGAGGGCGAGGTGCTCTTCCTCGACGAGATCCACCGCATGTCCCGGCCCGCCGAGGAGATGCTGTACATGGCGATGGAGGACTTCCGCGTCGACGTGATCGTCGGCAAGGGCCCCGGCGCCACCGCCATCCCGCTCGAACTGCCCCCCTTCACCCTGGTAGGCGCCACCACCCGGGCCGGACTGCTGCCGCCCCCGCTGCGCGACCGCTTCGGCTTCACCGCCCACATGGAGTTCTACGAGCCCGCCGAGCTGGAGCGTGTCGTGCACCGTTCGGCGCAACTGCTCGACGTGGAGATCGAGGCCGACGGCGCCGCCGAGATCGCCGGCCGCTCCCGCGGCACCCCCCGCATCGCCAACCGCCTGCTGCGCCGGGTGCGGGACTACGCGCAGGTCAAGGCGGACGGGATGATCACGCGTGACATCGCCGCCGCGGCCCTCGCCGTCTACGAGGTCGACGCCCGCGGCCTCGACCGCCTGGACCGGGCCGTGCTGACGGCACTGCTCAAGCTGTTCGGCGGCGGCCCGGTGGGCCTGTCGACGCTGGCGGTGGCGGTGGGGGAGGAGCGTGAGACCGTGGAAGAGGTCGCCGAACCGTTCCTCGTCCGCGAGGGCCTGCTCGCCCGCACCCCGCGCGGCCGGGTCGCCACCCCGGCCGCCTGGGCGCACCTCGGCCTCACCCCGCCCGGCTCGCCCGGGGCGGGAAACGGACAACAGGACCTGTTCGGGGCGTGACGGCGATCCATTGGCCCGGGGAGGAACCCAGGTGCCATGCTGAGCGTTGTTCCTTGCACGCGGACTCCCTTAGACTCCGCCGATGCCGCCCTTGTCGACGGCAAGCACACCCCCAACCATCAGGCCGCTTTCCACCGCGGTCGTGTGAAGGAAGTTCCGACCCGTGAGTCTCGTGACCCTCCTCCCGTTCATCGTGCTCATCGGGGCCATGTTCCTGATGACCCGGTCGGCCAAGCGCAAGCAGCAGCAGGCCGCCACCATGCGGAACCAGATGCAGCCCGGTAGCGGAATCCGCACCATCGGGGGCATGTACGCGACGGTCAAGGAGGTCAACAACGACACGGTCCTCCTCGACGCCGGGCCGGGCGTGGAGCTTCTCTTCGCCAAGAACGCCATCGCGACCGTCCTGTCCGACGACGAGTACAACCGCATCGTCCACGGCGTCGAGCACGACCTGAAGTCCGACACCGACATCGTTCCCGACGACGCCTCCTCCCTCACCGAGACCGACGAGCCCGCCGCCGACGCTTCCGCCGCCTCCGACGACAAGCCCATCGACCTCGGCAAGAAGGACGCGGCCGAGCCGAAGGGGGAGGAATCCGCCGACGCCGCCGCCGAGGCGAAGGCGGACGAAGAGCCGAAGAAGACCGACGGCGACTCCGGGGCGAAGTAGTCACCACCCAGGGCGCGCGGCACCGCCCGCGCGCCCTGGGACGTGTTCACTTCGCGCGGGATCCCGACACCATGTCATGGCCGCACACCAAGCCCACCCGGCGCGGAGCGGCCCGAGAGGGAGTACGAGAAGGTGGCAGCACCTAAGAAGGGCCGGAGCGCGAGCGCCCAGAGCAAGCCATGGCGCTCGCTGGCCCTCATCCTGATCGCCATCGTGGCGCTCACCGGTGGCATGTTCGCCTCCGGGCACACCACCCCGCGCCTCGGCATCGACCTGGCCGGCGGCACCAGCATCACCCTGAGGGCGGTTCCCGAACGCGGTCAGGAATCCGCGATCAACAAGGCCAACATGGACACCGCGGTCGACATCATGAACCGCCGTGTCAATGGTCTGGGTGTCTCGGAGGCCGAGGTTCAGACCCAGGGCCGTGACAACATCATCGTCAACATCCCCAAGGGTACGAACTCCAAGGAGGCCCGGGAGCAGGTCGGCACCACCGCCAAGCTGTACTTCCGCCCGGTGCTGGCCACCGAGGTCTCCGCCGGCCAGCCCCCGGCCAGCCCGGCGCCGTCCTCCAGCGCCTCCGGTAAGCCCGGCGACAAGGCCACGGACAAGCCGGGCGACAAGGCCACCGACAAGACCGGCGACAAGGACAAGGCGACCTCCGGCTCCTCCAGCCCCTCGTCGACCGCGACGCACCAGGGCCGCGCCGTCACCGACGGCCTGAAGGCCGACGCCTCCCCCTCGACGGGCAGCACCGGCTCCGCCAAGCCGGACTCCTCGCAGAGCCCCAAGGCCCCCGCCTCCCCGTCGGCCGGCGGCGCCACCTCCGGTGACGACAGCAAGCTCCAGGCCGAGTACGCCGCCCTGGACTGCTCCAAGGAGTCCGTCCGCGCCACGGCCGGCAAGGGCGTCAAGCCCACCGTGTCGACCGTCGCCTGCGGCCAGGACTCGCAGGGCCAGTGGGCGAAGTACCTCCTCGGCCCGGCCGGCGTGGACGGCACCGACGTCAAGAAGGCCCAGGCCGTCTTCAACACGCAGAACGGCTCCGGCTGGACCGTCACCATGGAGTTCACCTCCAAGGGCGCCAAGAAGTTCGCGGACATCACCGGCAAGCTGGCGCAGAACCAGACGCCGCAGAACCAGTTCGCGATCGTCCTGGACGGCAACGTCGTCTCCGACCCGTACGTCCGCGAGGCGCTGACCGGCGGCAACGCCGAGATCACCGGCCGCTTCACGCAGTCCGAGGCGCAGGGCCTGTCGAACATGCTGTCCTACGGCGCGCTGCCGCTGACCTTCAAGGAGGACAGCGTCACCACCGTCACCGCCGCGCTCGGCGGCGACCAGCTGCACGCCGGCCTCGTCGCGGGCGCCATCGGCCTCGCCCTGGTCGTCGTCTACCTGCTGATCTTCTACCGCGGCCTGTCGGTCATCGCCATCCCCTCGCTGCTGGTCTCGGCGATCCTCACCTACGTGATCATGGCGCTGCTCGGACCGGGCATCGGCTTCGCGCTGAACCTGCCGGCCGTCTGCGGTGCCATCGTCGCCATCGGCATCACGGCGGACTCGTTCATCGTGTTCTTCGAACGCATCCGGGACGAGATCCGCGAGGGCCGTACGCTGCGGCCCGCCGTGGAACGCGCCTGGCCGCGCGCCCGCCGCACCATCCTCGTCTCCGACTTCGTGTCCTTCCTCGCCGCCGCGGTGCTCTTCATCGTCACCGTCGGCAAGGTGCAGGGCTTCGCGTTCACCCTCGGTCTCACGACCGTGCTGGACGTCGTCGTCGTGTTCCTGTTCACCAAGCCGCTGATGACGATCCTGGCGCGCCGGAAGTTCTTCGCCGACGGCCACCGGTGGTCCGGTCTCGACCCCAAGGCCCTGGGCGCCAAGGCGCCGCTGCGACGCACCCGCCGCCCCTCCCGTCCCGCCGGCCCCGTCGACCCGAAGGAGGCGTGAGATGTCCAAGCCCGGCAGCCTCGGCGCCCGACTCCACCGCGGCGAGGTCGGCTACGACTTCGTCAAGAACCGCAAGCTCTGGTACGGCATCTCCATCCTGATCACCATCACGGCCATCCTCGGCCTGGCGGTGCGCGGCCTGAACATGGGCATCGAGTTCCAGGGCGGAGCGGTCTTCACCACCCCCAAGCACATGACCGCCTCGGTCAGCCAGGCCGAGACGTTCGCGGAGGACGCCTCCGGGCACGACGCGATCGTGCAGAAGCTCGGTGACGGCAGCCTGCGCATCCAGATCGCCGGCATCGAGACCGGCAAGTCCGACGAGATCAAGGACGCGCTGGCCAAGGACCTGAAGGTCAGCGGCGAGCAGATCAACGCCGACCTGGTCGGTCCCAGCTGGGGCGAGCAGATCGCCAACAAGGCCTGGCAGGGCCTGGCGATCTTCATGGTCCTGGTCGTGATCTACCTGGCGATCGCCTTCGAGTGGCGCATGGCCGTCGCCGCCCTGGTCGCCCTGATCCACGACATCACGATCACCACCGGTATCTACGCCCTCGTCGGCTTCGAGGTCACCCCCGGCACGGTGATCGGTCTGCTCACCATCCTCGGCTACTCGCTCTACGACACGGTCGTCGTCTTCGACAGCCTCAAGGAGCAGACGAAGGACATCACCAAGCAGACCCGCTGGACCTACAGCGACCTCGCCAACCGCTCCATCAACGGCACCCTGATGCGCTCCATCAACACCACCGTGGTGGCACTGCTGCCGGTGGCGGGCCTGCTGTTCATCGGCGGCGGCGCGCTCGGCGCGGGCATGCTCAACGACATCTCGCTGTCGCTGTTCGTCGGTCTGGCCGCCGGCGCGTACTCCTCGATCTTCATCGCCACGCCGCTCGTCGCCGACCTCAAGGAGCACGAGCCGCAGATGAAGGCCCTCAGGAAGCGCGTCCTGGCCAAGCGCGCCCAGGCCGCCGCCGAGGGCACCCCGGTGACGGCCGAGGGCACCGTGGACGACGGGTCCTACGACGACGAGGCCGAGGACGCGGCCCCCGCCGTGGTCGGCCCGCGCAACCAGCCCGCCGCCCGCAGCCGGGGCCGGGGCCGACCCTCCGGGAAGCGCCGATGACCGACATCCGGGAACTGCTGCTCAGCCGGATCCGCGATGTCACGGACTACCCGGAGCCGGGGGTGGTGTTCAAGGACATCACCCCGCTGCTCGCCGACCCGGCGGCCTTCTCCGCGCTCACCGAGGCACTGGCGGAGATCGCCACCCGCCAGGGTGCGACCAAGGTCGTCGGCCTGGAGGCGCGCGGCTTCATCCTGGGCGCCCCGGTCGCCCTGCGGGCGGGCCTCGGCTTCATCCCGGTGCGCAAGGCCGGCAAGCTCCCCGGAGCCACCCTCCGCCAGGCCTACGAGCTGGAGTACGGCTCGGCCGAGATCGAGGTGCACGCCGAGGACCTGACCGCCGCCGACCGCGTCCTGGTCGTCGACGACGTCCTCGCCACCGGCGGCACCGCCGAGGCGTCGCTCCAGCTCATCCGCCGCGCGGGCGCCGATGTCGCCGGTGTCGCGGTCCTGATGGAACTGGGCTTCCTCCAGGGCCGCGCCCGCCTGGGCGCCGCCCTGGACGGCGCCCCGCTGGAGGCACTGCTCCAGGTCTGAGCACGGCGCACGCACACCCGCGTGACGCCCGTACGGCAGCGACGGGACGGGCCCGGAGGAATCCGGCGCCCGTCCCGTGCGTTTTCCCCGGTGAACGGCCCGCGCACCGGGCTGAAGGCGATCCGGGAGCCCGGGATCGCTACCATGGGACCTCCGGAGCCTGACCGGGGCACCCGGATCGCGCACGAGGAGTCCTCTTGCCAGACGAGGCCCAGCCACTGACCGCCGCCAAGCCCGAGTCCGCCTCGGCAGCCGCGGCGAAGCCCGCGCCGAACGCGAAGGACGCGAAGAACGACACCCGCGGCCCGGTCGAGCGCGTCTCGTCCGCACCCGTCGAGAAGGCCGCCGAGTCCGTGCGCCCCAAACCGGCCCCTCCCGTGCGCGCCGCCGGCGGCCAGCCCGCCCGCTCCGGCTCCTCCAACCGCGTCCGCGCCCGCCTGGCCCGCCTCGGCGTCCAGCGCGCCAACCCGTACAACCCGGTCCTGGAGCCGCTGCTGCGGATAGTGCGCAGCAACGACCCCAAGATCGAGACGGCCACCCTGCGCCAGATCGAGCGCGCCTACCAGGTCGCCGAGCGCTGGCACCGCGGCCAGAAGCGCAAGAGCGGCGACCCGTACATCACGCACCCGCTCGCCGTCACCACCATCCTCGCCGAGCTCGGCATGGACCCGGCCACACTCATGGCCGGCCTGCTGCACGACACCGTCGAGGACACCGAGTACGGCCTGGACGACCTGCGCCGCGACTTCGGTGACGTGGTCGCCCTGCTCGTCGACGGCGTCACCAAGCTCGACAAGGTCAAGTTCGGCGAGGCCGCGCAGGCCGAGACCGTGCGCAAGATGGTCGTCGCCATGGCCAAGGACCCGCGCGTCCTGGTCATCAAGCTCGCCGACCGCCTGCACAACATGCGCACCATGCGCTACCTCAAGCGCGAGAAGCAGGAGAAGAAGGCGCGCGAGACCCTGGAGATCTACGCGCCGCTCGCCCACCGCCTGGGCATGAACACCATCAAGTGGGAGCTGGAGGACCTCGCCTTCGCGATCCTCTACCCCAAGATGTACGACGAGATCGTCCGCCTGGTCGCCGAACGCGCCCCCAAGCGCGACGAGTACCTGGCGATCGTCACCGACGAGGTCCAGTCCGACCTGCGCGCCGCCCGCATCAAGGCCACCGTCACCGGCCGCCCCAAGCACTACTACAGCGTCTACCAGAAGATGATCGTCCGCGGCCGCGACTTCGCGGAGATCTACGACCTGGTCGGCATCCGCGTCCTGGTCGACACGGTCCGCGACTGCTACGCCGCCCTCGGCACCGTGCACGCGCGATGGAACCCGGTCCCCGGCCGGTTCAAGGACTACATCGCGATGCCCAAGTTCAACATGTACCAGTCGCTGCACACCACGGTCATCGGCCCCAACGGCAAGCCCGTCGAACTGCAGATCCGCACCTTCGACATGCACCGCCGCGCCGAGTACGGCATCGCCGCGCACTGGAAGTACAAGCAGGAGGCCGTCGCCGGTGCCTCCAAGGTCCGCACCGACGCGCCCCGGTCCACCGGCAAGGACGGCAAGGCCGGCAGGGACACAGCCATCAACGACATGGCGTGGCTGCGCCAGCTCCTCGACTGGCAGAAGGAGACCGAGGACCCGGGCGAGTTCCTCGAATCACTGCGCTTCGACCTCTCCCGCAACGAGGTCTTCGTCTTCACGCCCAAGGGCGACGTCATAGCGCTCCCGGCCGGCGCCACCCCGGTGGACTTCGCCTACGCCGTCCACACCGAGGTCGGCCACCGCACCATAGGAGCACGGGTCAACGGCCGCCTCGTCCCGCTGGAGTCCACCCTGGACAACGGCGACCTGGTGGAGGTCTTCACCTCCAAGGCGGCCGGCGCCGGGCCCTCCCGCGACTGGCTGGGCTTCGTCAAGTCGCCGCGCGCCCGCAACAAGATCCGCGCCTGGTTCTCCAAGGAGCGCCGCGACGAGGCGATCGAGCAGGGCAAGGACGCCATCGTCCGCGCCATGCGCAAGCAGAACCTGCCCATCCAGCGCATCCTGACCGGCGACTCGCTGGTCACGCTGGCGCACGAGATGCGCTACTCGGACATCTCCGCGCTGTACGCGGCGATCGGCGAGGGCCATGTCTCGGCCCAGAACATCGTGCAGAAGCTCGTCCAGGCCCTCGGCGGCGAGGAGGCCGCCACCGAGGAGATCGACGAGAGCATCCCGCCCGCCCGCGGGCGCGGACGCAAGCGCCGCTCCAGCGCCGACCCGGGTGTCGTCGTCAAGGGCGTCGACGACGTGTGGGTCAAACTGGCCCGCTGCTGCACACCAGTGCCCGGCGACCCGATCATCGGCTTCGTCACCCGCGGCAGCGGGGTCTCGGTCCACCGCAGCGACTGCGTCAACGTGGACTCGCTCTCCCGCGAACCCGAGCGGATCCTGGACGTCGAATGGGCGCCCACCCAGTCCTCGGTCTTCCTGGTCGCCATCCAGGTCGAGGCCCTGGACCGCTCGCGGCTGCTCTCGGACGTCACCCGCGTCCTGTCCGACCAGCACGTCAACATCCTGTCCGCGGCCGTGCAGACCTCCCGCGACCGCGTCGCCACCTCCCGCTTCACCTTCGAGATGGGCGACCCCAAGCACCTGGGGCACGTCCTGCGCGCGGTGCGCGGCGTGGAGGGCGTCTACGACGTCTACCGGGTCACATCGGCCCGCAACCGGACCTAGTCAGCCCACACCGGTCCCAGCCGGCCCGGGAGCCTCCCAGGCACCTCAGCCGCCCCGGCAGCCTCCCGGGCGCCCGGAGCACCGGGAAGGCGACGGCAGACGGCGAGAGGGCCCCGTACGGCGTGTACGGGGCCCTCTCGCCGTCTGTCCTGCGCGCCGCGCTCAGCCGCCGAACTCCTGGAGGCCCTTCAGAGCCTGGTCCAGCAGCGCCTGGCGGCCCGACAGCTCCTTCTCCAGCTTGTCGGCCCGCGCGTTGTTGCCCTGCGCCCGCGCCTGCTCGATCTGGCCCCGCAGCTTGTCCACGGCGGCCTGGAGCTGACCGGTCAGACCCTCGGCACGCGCGCGTGCCTCCGGGTTCGTCCGGCGCCACTCGCTCTCCTCGGCCTCCTGGAGGGCCCGCTCGACCGTGTGCATCCGGCCCTCGACCCGCGGACGGGCGTCCCGCGGCACATGGCCGACGGCCTCCCAGCGCTCGTTGATCGAACGGAAGGCGGCACGCGCGGCCTTGAGATCACCGATCGGCAGCAGCTTCTCCGCCTCCTCGGCCAGCTCCTCCTTCAGCTTCAGGTTCTCCGACTGCTCGGCGTCCCGTTCGGCGAAGACCGAACCGCGCGCGGCGAAGAACACGTCCTGGGCGCCACGGAAGCGGTTCCACAGGTCGTCCTCGTGCTCGCGCTGCGCACGCCCCGCGGCCTTCCACTCCGCCATCAGCTCGCGGTACCGGGCCGCCGTGGCGCCCCAGTCCGTCGAGCCCGACAGCGCCTCGGCCTCGGCGACCAGCCGCTCCTTGATCCGGCGCGCCTCCTCGCGCTGCGCGTCCAGCTGCGCGAAGTGCGCCTTGCGCCGCTTGGAGAACGCCGAGCGCGCGTGCGAGAAGCGGTGCCACAGCTCGTCGTCGGACTTGCGGTCCAGGCGCGGCAGCCCCTTCCAGGTGTCCACCAGCGCGCGCAGCCGCTCACCGGCCGCCCGCCACTGGTCCGACCCGGCCAGCTCCTCCGCCTCGGTGACCAGCGCCTCCTTGGCGTGCCGGGCCTCGTCCGCCTGCCGGGCGCGCTGCGCCTTGCGCTCCTCGCGCCGCGACTCGACGGTCTCGACCAGCTTGTCCAGGCGGCTGCGCAGGGCGGCCAGATCACCGACCGCGTGATGCGCGTCGACCTGCTCCCGGAGGTGGTCGACGGCGGCCTGGGCGTCCTTCGCCGACAGATCGGTGGTGCGTACGCGCTTCTCGAGCAGGCCGATCTCGACCACCAGGCCCTCGTACTTGCGCTCGAAGTAGGCCAGTGCCTCATCGGGGGAGCCGGCCTGCCAGGAACCGACGACCTGCTCGCCCTCGGCCGTCCGCACGTACACGGTCCCCGTCTCGTCGACGCGGCCCCACGGGTCGCTGCTCACAGCGCCTCCTCCACATGATGCCTGCGGGGGGCTCTGGAGGCTCCCCCGGGCATCGTCCACAGTTTCGTCACGGCCAACATAGGCGACCAGCGGGTTTCCTGTCCGCATCCAGCGCGACCGAAATCGCGCGGTTGACGGTCAGGACTTCGTGACCGTGGCCTTGTTGATCACGACCGTCGCGTTCGGGGCGCCGTCGCCGGCGCCCGAGTTCTCACCCGCGGCGGCGATCTTCTTCAGCACCGTGAGGCCCGACTGGGAAATCGTACCGAACGGTGCGTAGTTGGGCGGCAGCTGGCTGTTCTGGTACACGAGGAAGAACTGGCTGCCCCCGGTGTGCTTCTGCCCGGTGTTCGCCATCGCGACCGTGCCGGCCGGATAGACGTTGCCCTTGAGGCTGGCGTCCTTGAGGTTCTCGTCCGGGATCGTGTAACCGGGGCCGCCCGTGCCCGTACCGGTCGGGTCGCCGCACTGGAGCACGTAGATCCCGTTCGTGGTGAGCCGGTGGCACTTCGTGTGGTCGAAGAAGCCCTTCCCGGCCAGGAAGTCGAACGAGTTGACGGTGTGCGGAGCGGCGGACGCCTTCAGCGACATGTCGATGTCACCGCACGTGGTGGCGAGCTTCATCGTGTACTTCGCCGACGTGTCGATCGACATCGCCGGCTCCTTCTTCCAGCTCAGCTTCGCCACCGAGCCCGCGGCCGGCTTCGCGCACGGGTCCGGTGCCTTGGGGCTGGCCGACGGGCTCGCGGAGACGTCCGCGCTCGCGTTCGCCTTGTCGTCCTTGTCGCTCTTGAGCGCCCCGGTCGAGTACAACGCGACACCACCGATGACGACCACGCCGAGCACCGACGCGATCACGGAGTTGCGCGTGCGTGCCTTGCGCCGCGCGGCGGTGCGCCGCTGCTGCTGCCGCAAGAACTTCTCCCGGGCGAGCTGACGCCGCCGCTGCTCCTGGCTGACCACCGGGTTCTCTCCTCATGCGTCTGGAATGTCGACCGGCACCCGCGCGGCCGGTGAGCCGGTCGCCCGTGTGTGCCCCGTACCGTATATGGGTTCGCTGAGGATCCGGCAGCGCCGGTAGTCTCTGACCGCGGGCGCGGTCACCCGATGCCCGCCCGTATCGACACAAACGAAGGACGATCGTGCTCATTGCCGGGTTCCCCGCCGGGGCCTGGGGGACGAACTGCTACCTCGTCGCCCCCGCCGCCGGTGAGGAGTGCGTGATCATCGACCCCGGCCACCAGGCCGCCCAGGGAGTCGAGGAAGCGCTGAAGAAGCATCGGCTCAAGCCCGTCGCCGTCGTCCTCACCCACGGCCACATCGATCATGTGGCCTCGGTCGTCCCCGTGTGCGGCGCGCACGGCGTACCGGCCTGGATCCACCCGGCCGACCGGTACATGATGAGCGACCCCGAGAAGGCCCTCGGCCGTTCCATCGGGGCGCCGCTGATGGGCGAGCTGACCGTGGGCGAGCCCGACGACGTCGAGGAGCTGACCGACGGCGCGCGGCTGGAGCTGGCCGGCCTGGAGTTCTCCGTCGCGCACGCCCCCGGCCATACCAAGGGGTCGGTGACCTTCCGGATGCCCGAGACCGCGGACATCCCGTCGGTCTTCTTCTCCGGGGATCTGCTCTTCGCCGGCTCCATCGGACGCACCGACCTGCCCGGCGGCGACATGGCCGAGATCCTCGACTCGCTGGCCCGCGTGTGCCTGCCGCTCGACGACTCGACCGTGGTGCTGTCCGGCCACGGCCCCCAGACGACCATCGGCCAGGAGCGCGCCGCCAACCCGTATCTGCGGCAGGTGGCCGCCGGCCGCCGCGAGCACGGCGCCGGCGAGGCTCCCCGACGAGGAATGTGACGAGAGACTTCGTGAGCACCTTCAAGGCCCCCAAGGGCACGTACGACCTGATCCCCCCGGACTCCGCGACCTACCTGGCGGTCCGCGAGGCCATCGCCGCCCCGCTGCGCAACTCCGGCTACGGATACGTCGAGACGCCCGGCTTCGAGAACGTCGAGCTGTTCGCCCGCGGTGTCGGCGAGTCCACCGACATCGTGACCAAGGAGATGTACGCCTTCGAGACCAAGGGCGGTGACCAGCTCGCCCTGCGTCCCGAGGGCACCGCCTCCGTGCTGCGCGCCGCCCTGGAGGCCAACCTGCACAAGGCGGGCAACCTCCCCGTCAAGCTCTGGTACTCCGGCTCGTACTACCGCTACGAGCGCCCGCAGAAGGGCCGTTACCGCCACTTCTCGCAGGTCGGCGCGGAGGCCATCGGCGCCGAGGACCCGGCCCTGGACGCCGAGCTGATCATCCTCGCCGACCAGGCGTACCGCTCGCTGGGCCTGAGCGACTTCCGCATCCTGCTCAACAGCCTCGGCGACAAGGAGTGCCGCCCGGTCTACCGGGCCGCCCTCCAGGACTTCCTGCGCGGCCTCGACCTGGACGAGGACACGCTGCGCCGGGCGGAGATCAACCCGCTGCGCGTGCTCGACGACAAGCGTCCCGACGTGCAGAAGCAGCTCACCGACGCCCCGCTGCTGCGCGACTACCTGTGCGACGCCTGCAAGACGTACCACGAGGAGGTGCGCGAGCTGATCACGGCGGCGGGCGTCTCCTTCGAGGACGACCCCAAGCTGGTCCGCGGCCTGGACTACTACACCCGCACCACCTTCGAGTTCGTCCACGACGGCCTCGGCTCGCAGTCCGCGGTCGGCGGCGGCGGCCGCTACGACGGCCTGTCCGAGATGATCGGCGGCCCCGCGCTGCCCTCGGTCGGCTGGGCGCTCGGCGTGGACCGCACCGTCCTGGCCCTCCAGGCGGAGGGCGTCGAACTCCGCCTGCCCCCCGCCACCAGCGTCTTCGCCGTCCCGCTCGGCGAGGAGGCGCGCCGGGTGCTGTTCGCCAAGGTCACCGAGCTGCGCAAGGTGGGCGTCGCGGCGGACTTCTCCTACGGGCACAAGGGCCTCAAGGGAGCGATGAAGAACGCCAACCGCAGCGGCGCCCGCTTCACCCTGGTCGCCGGTGAGCGCGACCTCGCCGACGGCGTCGTCCAGCTCAAGGACATGGAGTCCGGCGAGCAGACGGCGATCGCCGTCAACGAGGTCGTGGCGGAGCTGGAGTCGCGGCTCGGCTGAGCGGCCGGAAGAGCGCGCGGCGGGCGCCGGGAGCCTTGACGGGCACCCGGCGCCCGCCGCCGTTCACGGCGGCACGACCTGGCCGTCCGGGCGGCGCGCTTCACGGGCCGCGCCGCCGTCCCCGTCAGCCCGTACGCCGGTCCTTCCAGCGGAACGTCAGCAGGCACAGCACCAGCCCGCCGGCGCACCAGGCCGCCAGCACCAGCGCGATCCGCCCGAACTCCCAGGAGCCCGCCTGCTCCAGCACCCGGGCCGAGTCGGGCAGGAACACCCCGCGCAGGCCCTGGCAGAGCCACTTGAGCGGGAAGAGGGCGCCGACGTCCAGCATCCAGTCCGGGATGGTGCTGACCGAGATGTAGACCCCGGAGACGAACTGGAGCACCAGGAACGGCAGGACGACCACGGAGGTGGCACTCTTCGCCGACCGGGGCACCGAGCTGATCGCGATGCCCAGCAGCGCGCACCCGGTCAGGCCGAGCACGAAGATCCAGGCGAAGTGGAACCAGCGGACCGCGTCCGTGGGCAGGTCGACACCGTAGACCGTCGTCCCGACGAGCAGCAGGACCGCCGTCTCCAGGACCCCGGTGACCAGCACCAGCCAGATCTTGCCCAGGAAGTAGGCGGCCGGGGGCATGGGCGTGCCGCGCAGCCGGCGCAGCGCCTTCTCGTCCCGCTCCACGGCGATCGAGACGCCCAGCGACTGGAAGCTCGTCGACATGATGCCCGACGCCATCATCGCGGGGACGTACAGCTGCGAGGCGGTGATGCCGGTGCCCTGGACGGCGTCGTGGAAGATCGAGGCGAACAGGAACAGGAAGACCACCGGGAAGGCGAAGGTGAACACCACCTGCTCGCGCTGCCGGAAGAACTGCTTGATCTCCAGGGCGCCCCGGGCCAGTCCCAGGCCTCACGCCCCCGGCGGCCGCGGATCCGCGTCGCGCGCCAGGGTCCCTCCGTCGGGGGCCGCGGTGGTGGTCATCGGGTGTTCTCCTGTCCGGTCAGCCGGAGGTAGACGTCCTCCAGGGTGGGGCGGCTCACCCGGAGTCCGGGTATCTCGCCGTCGAAGCGGTGCATGAGCGCGGCGACGGTCCTGGTGGGGGTGTCCGTCTGCTCGGTGCGCGCCGCGCCGTCGTGCTCGGTCCACTCCACGGTGGCGCCGGTGCCGAAGCGTGCGCGCAGGGCGGCCGAGGTGCCCTCGGCGACGATCCGGCCGCCGGCCACCACCGCCAGCCGGTCGGCGAGCGCCTCGGCCTCCTCCAGGTAGTGCGTGGTCAGCAGGATCGTCGTCCCCTCGGCGGCGAGCTGCCGGATCAGGTCCCAGAACTGCCGCCGGGCCGCCGGGTCGAACCCGGTCGTCGGCTCGTCCAGGAGCAGCAGTTCGGGGCCGCCGATCACGCCGAGCGCGACGTCCAGCCGGCGCCGCTGCCCGCCCGAGAGGGACTTGATCCGGCTGTCCGCCTTCGCCTCCAGACCGACCAGCGAGATCACCTCGCCGGGGTCGCGGGGCCGGGGGTAGTAGCGGGCGAAGTGACGCACGGTCTCGCGGACCGTCAACTCGGCGGGCGCGGATTCGTCCTGCCAGACGATCCCGACGCTGGAGCGCCACGCGCGCGTGCCGGTCGCCGGGTCCGACCCGAGGACGGTGACCTCTCCCGCGTCCCGTGAGCGGTGGCCCTGGAGGATCTCCACGGTGGTGCTCTTGCCCGCCCCGTTGGGTCAGAGCAGGCCGAACACCTCGCCCTTCTCGATGCCGAGATCGATCCCGTCGACCGCGGTGACGTCCCCGTAGCGCTTGCGCAGCCCCCGTACGGCCACCGCGAGTTCGTTCGATGTCATGCCCAGAGCGTCACCCGGAACGGTGGCTTCCGGGGAGATTTCGCGTTCTTCGGCGTTCTTCGGCGTTCTTCCTCGTTCTCCTTATCTCCAGCGAACGGTGGGCACCCGGGTGGGTGCGGCACAATGGCCCTGCCCGAAGAAGGTCCAACTCTCAAGTGACGGAATCGGCGTGATGAGCAAGACGACAGTCAGGGACGTCTCGACGGATCCCGGCCCGCAGTCCGCTGCACCCGGGCCGCGCACGGCGGGCGGCAGCCGTGCCTTCGCGCTGCTGCTGGTGATCACCGGTGCCGCCGGGCTGCTCGCCGCCTGGGTCATCACGATCGACAAGCAGAAGATCCTTGAGGGCAAGCTGTCCGGCAAGACGTTCACGCCGAGCTGCAGCATCAACCCGATCATCTCCTGCGGCAGCGTCATGGAGAGCAAGCAGGCCGCCGTCTTCGGGTTCCCCAACCCGATGCTCGGCCTGGTCGCCTACGGCATCGTCATCTGCGTCGGCATGAGCCTGCTCGCCCGCGCCCGCTTCCCCCGCTGGTACTGGCTGACCTTCAACGCCGGCACGCTCTTCGGCGTGTGCTTCGTCACCTGGCTCCAGTTCGAGTCGCTGTACCGCATCAACGCGCTGTGCCTGTGGTGCTCGCTGGCCTGGGTCGCCACGATCACCGCGTTCTGGTACGTCACGTCGTTCAACGCGCGCAACGGCTTCCTGCCCGCCCCGCGCCCGCTGAAGACGTTCCTGAGCGAGTTCACCTGGGTGCTGCCGGTGACCCACTGCGGGATCATCGCCATGCTGATCCTGACCCGCTGGGGCAGCAGCCTCTGGGCCTGAACCGCCCCCGCGGTCCACGGCCCCGGCGGCGTTGTCAGTGGGGTGCCATAGGGTTTCCGTGTGGAGCCCGACCTGTTCACCGCCGCCGCGGAAGACCGCCAGGAGAAGGACCCGGCCGCCAGCCCCCTCGCGGTCCGGATGCGCCCGCGCACCCTCGACGAGGTGGTGGGCCAGCAGCACCTGCTCAAGCCAGGCTCGCCGCTGCGCCGGCTCGTCGGCGAGGGAGCGGGCGGTCCCGCGGGACCGTCCTCGGTGATCCTCTGGGGCCCGCCCGGCACCGGCAAGACCACTCTGGCGTACGTGGTCTCCAAGGCGACCAACAAGCGCTTCGTGGAGCTGTCCGCGATCACCGCGGGCGTCAAGGAGGTCCGCGCGGTCATCGACGGCGCCCGCCGCGCCTCCGGCGGGTACGGCCAGGAGACCGTCCTCTTCCTCGACGAGATCCACCGCTTCAGCAAGGCCCAGCAGGACTCCCTGCTCCCGGCGGTCGAGAACCGCTGGGTGACCCTGATCGCCGCCACCACGGAGAACCCGTACTTCTCGGTGATCTCCCCGCTGCTGTCCCGCTCCCTGCTCCTCACGCTGGAACCGCTCACCGACGACGACGTGCGCGGTCTGCTGCGCCGTGCCCTCGCCGACGAGCGCGGCCTGAGGTCCGCCGTCGCCCTCCCCGAGGACACCGAGGACCATCTGCTGCGCATCGCCGGCGGTGACGCGCGCCGCGCGCTGACCGCCCTGGAGGCCGCGGCGGGCGCCGCTCTGGACAAGGGCGAGGACGAGATCTCCCTGACCACGCTGGAGGAGACCGTCGACCGGGCCGCGGTGAAGTACGACCGCGACGGCGACCAGCACTACGACGTCGCCAGCGCCCTGATCAAGTCCATCCGGGGCTCGGACGTCGACGCGGCCCTGCACTACCTGGCCCGGATGATCGAGGCGGGCGAGGACCCCCGGTTCATCGCCCGGCGGCTGATGATCTCCGCCAGCGAGGACATCGGCCTGGCCGATCCGAACGCGCTGCCCCTGGCGGTCGCCGCCGCCCAGGCCGTCGCCATGATCGGCTTCCCCGAGGCGGCCCTCACCCTCAGCCACACCACCATCGCCCTCGCCCTGGCCCCCAAGTCCAACGCCGCGACCACGGCGATCGGCGCCGCCCTCGCGGACGTGCGCGGGGGCCTGGCCGGATCGGTGCCGCCGCATCTGCGGGACGGGCACTACAAGGGCGCCGCCAAGCTCGGCCACGCCCAGGGGTACGTCTACCCGCACGACCTGCCCGAGGGCATCGCCGCCCAGCAGTACGCGCCGGACGCCCTCAAGGACCGCGAGTACTACACCCCGAGCAGGCACGGCGCGGAGGCGCGGTACGCGGACGCGGTGGAGTGGACCCGCAAGCACCTCGGTCGGAAGCGGCCATGAGCACCCTGTAGACTGCCTCGAAGCGCCGAGTCCCGTGCCGTCAGAGCGGGACAGCCGGCCGGAGCCCGGACCGTCGAGGACCGGCTCCAGGAGCGTCGCGCACCGTCGAACGGTGTCGCGGGCAGCCCACCACCACCCGGGATCCCGGGACGGTCGGTGGGCCACTCGCGTGCTGCACGTATGTGCCCAGACCAGGGAAGCGGCTGCCCGGCAGTCCCTCAGGGACCGACGGGTTCTCCCAGGCTGCGGATGCGACCTCCGTAACCCTGACAAGCCGAGAACTACGAAATGAGAGACAGTGGCGAACCAGTCCCGCCCCAAGGTCAAGAAGTCGCGTGCCCTCGGCATCGCGCTGACCCCGAAGGCCGTCAAGTACTTCGAGGCCCGTCCCTACCCCCCGGGTGAGCACGGCCGCGGTCGCAAGCAGAACTCGGACTACAAGGTCCGTCTGCTGGAGAAGCAGCGTCTGCGCGCGCAGTACGACGTGTCCGAGCGCCAGCTCGTCCGCGCCTACGAGCGTGCCTCCAAGGTCCAGGGCAAGACCGGTGAGGCCCTGATCGTCGAGCTGGAGCGCCGCCTCGACGCGCTGGTCCTGCGTTCGGGCATCGCCCGCACGATCTACCAGGCCCGCCAGATGGTCGTCCACGGCCACATCCAGGTGAACGGCCAGAAGGTCGACAAGCCGTCCTTCCGCGTCCGCCCCGACGACGTCGTGCAGGTCCGCGACCGCTCCAAGGAGAAGACGCTCTTCACCATCGCCCGTGAGGGCGGCTTCGCCCCCGAGGGCGAGACCCCGCGTTACCTCCAGGTGAACCTCAAGGCCCTGGCGTTCCGCCTGGACCGCGAGCCGAACCGCAAGGAGATCCCGGTGATCTGCGACGAGCAGCTCGTCGTCGAGTACTACGCCCGCTGATCCCGGCAGGCCGCGCGGTACCTCAGCCCGCCGTCTCCCCGCCCTTCCGGGTGGGCGAGGCGGCGGGCTGCCGCGTGTGCGGGCTCCCGCCCCCGGCCTGCCCGCGCGGCCCCGGCAGCGCCCGCAGCGGCCGGCTCCCCGCCCGCCCCAGGGCCCGCGCCACGGCCGCCTCCCGGCCCAGTGCGGCCCCCTCGCGCACCCGTGCCTCGTAGCGCGCGTCGCCCAGCCGCTCCCGGGCCCGCGCCTCGCACAGCTCGTGCGGCGCGTTGTAGTGGACCGAGCCGAACAGCCGCAGCCCCACCGACGCCCACATGCCGCCCGCGGCCCCCTGGAGCACCGCGGCCTCCGCCGCGTCGCCCTCGCTGACCGTCACCAGCGCCAGCAGCTCCACCGCCAGCACCGAACCGAGCAGGTCGTGGAAGCCGTGGGTGTCGGTGAGGCAGTCGACCAGCAGATCCCGGGCGTACCCCAGCTTCCCCTCGTGCCAGGCGGCGTACGCCAGCACGTACAGCGCGTAGGCGCGCGACCAGCGCTCCCCGTGGTCGTCGCAGACCCGGCGGACGTCCTCGCACAGCCGCACCGCGTCCGCGAGATCGCCCTGGAAGGCGCGGGCCATCGCCAGCTCGACCCGGCCCATCAGTACCGTGCTGTTCAGCTCGCCGATCTCGCGGTAGCGCTCCAGTGCCGAGCGCAGCAGCCTCTCCGCGCGTTCCATGTCGTCCGTGACCAGCGCCAGACAGCCCGTGCGGTGCTCCGCGTAGGCCAGCGCCGTCGCGCTCGCCGCGGACTCCGCGACGCGGCGGCACTCCTGGAGCGCGGCCAGCGCGGGCCCGGTGTCGCCCTGGAGGATCGCCACGTACGCGAGCACCCACAGCGCCTTCAGCCGGGACGGCTCATGGCCGCCGTCCAGCGCCACGGCGCGTGCCAGCCAGTGCCGGCCCTCGGCCAGCCGCCCGCACCCGGCCCAGCAGAACCACAGGCAGCCCGCCAGGTACTGGGCCAGGCGCGCCTCGTCGGGGCCGGTCATGCAGTACTCCAGGGCGCTGCGCAGATTGGGCAGCTCCGTCTCGATGCGCGCGGCCACCTCGGTCTGCCGGGGGGAGAACCACTCCAGTTCGCACCAGGTGGCCAGGCCGACGTACCAGTCGCGGTGGCGGCGCCGCAGCCGTTCGGCGTCGCCGGTGGCGGCCAGCCAGTCGGCGCCGTAGGCGCGGACCGTGTCCAGCATCCGCAGGCGCGGTCCCGCCGCGGTCTCCTCGCGCGCCACCACGGACTGCGCGACCAGCTCGCCCAGCACGTCCAGGACGTCGTCGGCGGCCAGCCCGTGGCCGCCGCACACATACTCGGCGGCCTCCGGGTCGAAGGGCCCGGTGAACACCGAGAGGCGCGCCCACAGCAGGCGCTGCTCGGGTGTGCACAGCTCATGGCTCCAGCCGATCGCGGTGCGCAGCGTGCGGTGCCGGGGCAGGGTGTCGCGGGGGCCGCCGGTCAGCAGCCGGAACCGGTCGTCGAGCCGTTCCAGCAGCCGGGCCGGGGGCAGGGTCCGCAGCCGTCCCGCCGCCAGCTCCACCGCGAGCGGGAGCCGGTCCAGGCGCCGGCACACCTCCCGCACCGCCGGGTCGGCGGCCTCGACGCTCACGCCGTGCTGGGCGGCCCGCGCGATGAGCAGCCGGACCGCCTCGTCCTCGGCGGGCGGATCCAGCGGGAACAGCCGCTCACCGGCCACCCCGAGCGGCCGGCGCCCCACGGCCAGGACCCGCACCTGGGGCACCCGCCGCAGCAGCTCGGCCACCAGGTCGGCGCAGGCGTCGGCCAGGTGCTCGAACCCGTCGAGCACCAGCAGCAGCCGCGGCCCGGTGGCGGTGCGGGCCCCGTCCGCCCCGACCGCCCTGTCCGCCCCGTCCGCCTCGCCCGGCCCGGTGAAGCCCAGGACCCGGGGGAGGGCGAGCAGCGTCTCGCGCGGGGTGCGCGCCGTGTGGTCGGTCAGCTCCAGCGCCTCCACCACGGCGTGGTCGACGAAGTCCGCGTCCCGCAGCGGCGCCAGGTCCACCCGCGCCCAGGCGCGCGGCACCTCCGGATCGGCCCCGCCGCGCCGCGCGCCGTCCGCGGCCCAGCGCGCCGCGGCCCGCGCCGCGAGCCGCGACTTGCCGACCCCGCCGGTGCCGGTCACCGTCACCAGCCGGGCGGCGCCGAGCGCCCGCGCGAGCGCGCCGAGTTCGGCGCGGCGGCCCACGAACGCGTCGGGCTCGGCGGGCGGACCGGCCGCCGCCCCGCACCACCGCGGCGGCCGGCCGGACGTCGGATCAGGCATGGCGTCTCGCATGGGACACGGAGCGTACTGAAACGTAATCACTCCGTACAATCGCCGGCGGCGGCCGGCCGCGCGCCGGGGGTAATCGGGTACGGAGCCCCACCCGTGTCGCGATAGGCTCGGTGCACGACTTTCTCGATGTTCTCGAAGTTCAGGCACGTTTCAGGGAGCGGGTGCGCACAGTGTCCGGTGGTGAGGTGGCCGGGATCCTGGTGGCCGTGTTCTGGGCGATCCTGGTCTCCTTCCTCGCCGTCGCGCTGGCGAGGCTGGCCCAGACGCTCAGGGCGACCACCAAGCTCGTGGCGGACGTGACCGACCAGGCGGTCCCGCTGTTGTCCGACGCCTCCCAGGCGGTGCGTTCGGCGCAGACCCAGATCGACCGTGTCGACGCGATCGCCTCCGACGTCCAGGAGGTCACGTCGAACGCGTCCGCGCTGTCGACCACCGTGGCCTCCACCTTCGGCGGTCCGCTGGTCAAGGTCGCCGCCTTCGGCTACGGCGTGCGCCGGGCCCTGGGCGGCCGCAAGGAGGACGTGCCCGCCAAGGCGTCGAGGCGTACGGTGATCGTGGGCCGCACCGTCCCGGCCGCGCGGCGGGGGAAGCGGAACAACCGGGAGAAGTAAGGACTAGCGATGTTCCGCCGTACGTTCTGGTTCAGCACAGGTGTCGCCGCCGGTGTGTGGGCCACCGCCAAGGTCAACCGCAAGCTGCGGCAGCTGACCCCCGAGAGCGTCGCCGCCACCGCGGCGAACAAGGCTCTGGAGACCGGCCACCGGATCAAGGACCGCGCGGTGGGCTTCGCCCTCGACGTCCGCGACAACATGGCCCGGCGCGAGGCCGAACTCGGTGAGGCGCTCGGCATCGACGCCCCCGTCGACCGCGAACTGCCCCCGCCCCGGCGGCTCGCCGCCATCGAGAACCACCACAGCCCGAAGTACGTCGAGGGATCGACGTACCCGACGTACTCGTACAACCGGAATGAGGACCACTGATGGAGTCGGCTGAGATCCGCCGCCGCTGGCTGAGCTTCTTCGAGGAGCGCGGGCACACCGTCGTCCCTTCGGCGTCGCTCATCGCGGACGACCCGACTCTGCTCCTCGTCCCGGCCGGCATGGTGCCCTTCAAGCCCTACTTCCTGGGCGAGGTCAAGCCGCCGTTCCAGCGCGCCACCAGCGTGCAGAAGTGCGTGCGCACGCCGGACATCGAAGAGGTCGGCAAGACCACCCGGCACGGCACGTTCTTCCAGATGTGCGGCAACTTCTCCTTCGGCGACTACTTCAAGGAAGGCGCCATCAAGTACGCCTGGGAGCTGCTCACCAGCCCCCAGGACAAGGGCGGTTACGGCCTCGACCCCGAGCGCCTGTGGATCACCGTCTACAAGGACGACGACGAGGCCGAGCGCATCTGGCACGAGGTCGTCGGCGTGCCCCGCGAGCGCATCCAGCGCCTGGGCATGAAGGACAACTACTGGTCCATGGGCGTCCCCGGCCCCTGCGGACCCTGCTCCGAGATCAACTACGACCGCGGCCCCGAGTTCGGCGCCGAGGGCGGCCCCGCCGTCAACGACGAGCGGTACGTGGAGATCTGGAACCTCGTCTTCATGCAGTACGAGCGGGGCGAGGGCATCGGCAAGGACAACTTCGAGATCCTCGGGGACCTGCCGAGCCAGAACATCGACACGGGCCTCGGCCTGGAGCGGCTCGCCATGATTCTGCAGGGCGTGCAGAACATGTACGAGATCGACACCTCCATGGCCGTCATCAAGAAGGCCACCGAGCTGACCGGTGTGGCCTACGGCGACGCCCACGCCTCGGACGTCTCGCTGCGTGTGGTCACCGACCACATGCGCACCTCCGTGATGCTCATCGGCGACGGCGTCACCCCGGGCAACGAGGGCCGCGGCTACGTGCTGCGCCGCATCATGCGCCGCGCCATCCGCAACATGCGCCTGCTCGGCGCCACCGGCCCGGTCGTCAAGGACCTCGTCGACGTCGTCATCGGCATGATGGGCCAGCAGTACCCGGAGCTGGTGACCGACCGCGAGCGCATCGAGAAGGTCGCCCTCGCCGAGGAGAACGCCTTCCTCAAGACGCTCAAGGCCGGCACCAACATCCTGGACACCGCCGTCACCGAGACCAAGCGGTCCGGCGGCGCGGTCCTCTCCGGCGACAAGGCGTTCCTGCTCCACGACACCTGGGGCTTCCCGATCGACCTCACCCTGGAGATGGCCGCCGAGCAGGGCCTCTCGGTGGACGAGGACGGCTTCCGGCGCCTGATGAAGGAGCAGCGGGAGCGGGCCAAGGCCGACGCCCAGGCGAAGAAGACCGGTCACGCCGACATGGGTGCCTACCGCGAGATCGCGGACAGCGCCGGTGAGACCGACTTCATCGGTTACAGCGACACCCAGAGCGAGTCCACGGTCGTCGGCATCCTCGTCGACGGCGTCTCCTCCCCGGCCGCCACCGAGGGCGACGAGGTCGAGGTCGTCCTGGACCGCACCCCGTTCTACGCCGAGGGCGGCGGCCAGATCGGCGACACCGGCCGCATCAAGGTGGACACCGGTGCCGTCATCGAGGTCCGCGACTGCCAGAAGCCGGTGCCGGGCGTCTACGTCCACAAGGGTGTCGTCCAGGTCGGCGAGGTCACGCTCGGCGCCAAGGCCCAGGCCAGCATCGACGTGCGCCGCCGCAAGGCCATCGCCCGCGCCCACTCGGCCACCCACCTGACCCACCAGGCGCTGCGCGACGCGCTCGGCCCGACCGCCGCCCAGGCCGGTTCGGAGAACCAGCCCGGCCGCTTCCGCTTCGACTTCGGTTCCCCCGCCGCCGTGCCGACGGCCGTGATGACCGACGTCGAGCAGAAGATCAACGAGGTGCTCGCCCGCGACCTGGACGTGCACGCCGAGGTCATGGGCATCGACGACGCCAAGAAGCAGGGCGCCATCGCCGAGTTCGGCGAGAAGTACGGCGAGCGGGTCCGGGTCGTCACCATCGGCGACTTCTCCAAGGAGCTGTGCGGCGGCACGCATGTGCACAACACCGCCCAGCTCGGCCTGGTGAAGCTGCTCGGCGAGTCCTCCATCGGCTCGGGCGTACGCCGGATCGAGGCCCTGGTCGGCGTGGACGCCTACAACTTCCTGGCCCGTGAGCACACGGTCGTCGCCCAGCTCCAGGAGCTGGTCAAGGGCCGTCCCGAGGAGCTTCCGGAGAAGGTCTCCGCCATGCTCGGCAAGCTGAAGGACGCCGAGAAGGAGATCGAGAGGTTCCGCGCGGAGAAGGTCCTCCAGGCCGCCGCCGGTCTGGCCGAGTCCGCCAAGGACGTGCGCGGGGTGGCCGTGGTCACCGGTCGGGTGCCGGACGGCACGACCCCGGACGACCTGCGCAAGCTGGTCCTCGACGTGCGCGGGCGCATCCAGGGCGGCCGGGCCGCCGTGGTCGCCCTGTTCACGGTGAACAACGGCAAGCCGCTCACGGTCATCGCCACCAACGAGGCCGCGCGCGAGCGCGGTCTGAAGGCCGGTGACCTGGTGCGTACGGCCGCCAAGACGCTCGGCGGCGGCGGTGGCGGCAAGCCGGACGTCGCCCAGGGCGGCGGCCAGAACCCGGCCGCGGTCGGCGACGCCGTGGACGCGGTGGAGCGGCTCGTGGCGGAAACGGCCAAGTGAGCGGAGCGATGAGGAGAGGCCGCCGGCTCGCCGTCGACGTCGGGGACGCCCGGATCGGGGTCGCGTCCTGCGACCCCGACGGGATCCTCGCCACACCGGTGGAGACGGTCCCCGGCCGGGACGTCCCGGCGGCCCACCGCCGGCTGCGCTCGCTCGTCGAGGAGTACGAACCCATCGAGGTCGTCGTCGGTCTGCCCCGCTCCCTCAAGGGCGGCGAGGGCCCGGCGGCCGCCAAGGTCCGCGCCTTCGCGGGGGAGTTGGCCAAGGGCATCGCCCCGGTGCCGGTCCGCCTGGTGGACGAGCGGATGACCACGGTGACGGCGAGCCAGGGACTGCGGGCGTCCGGGGTGAAGTCCAAGAAGGGACGCTCCGTGATCGACCAGGCCGCCGCGGTCGTCATTCTCCAGCAGGCCCTGGAATCCGAACGGGTGTCAGGCAGAGCACCCGGCGAGGGCGTCGAAGTGGTCATCTGATCGCGGTACGGTAACGTTCCGCGCGATGCGGCGGTCCTCGAACGACCGCCGCACGGCAAGAGGCGGAACAGAAGCGGGCGTCACGCATCGTGACCACCGCCTCGCGGCGCTAGGGGATCGATGACTGAGTATGGCCGGGGCCCGCACCCCGAACCGTGGCATCCGGAGGACCCGTTGTACGGGGACGGCGGATGGGGAGGTCAGCAGGTCCCCGCGGACCCGCAGTCCCCCTACGGCGGCCTGCCCCAGCACCATCCCCAGGCGCCGCAGCAGCACCACGACCCGCAGGCGCAGCAGCACCACGGCGGCTGGGCCCAGACGCCGCAGCCCGGCTACGACGGGCAGTACCCGCAGTACGGGCACCAGCCCACCGGACAGTCCCCGCACTACGACCCGCACCACGATCCGCAGGGCGGCCGGCCGCACTACGACCCGCACGCGCCGCAGGCCGGCCAGTCCCCGGGCCAGTACCAGCAGGGCGGCTGGGACGGCACCGGGGCGCACGCCCAGCAGCCGTACGGCACCGACCCCGTCGACCCGTACGGCGGGCAGTCCCTGGCCTACGGCCAGGGACAGCATGATCTCTACGGCACTCCCGAGGCCTACCCGCCCCCGGAGCCGCCGAACCGCAGAAGTCCCGAACCGGAGCCGCGGACCGACTGGGACCCCGAGCCCGAGCCGGCCCAGGACGAGGACCACGCCTTCTTCGCGGACGGTGGCGGGGACGACGCGGACACCGACGACGATCCGGACGCCGACGCACCCGGGCGCGGCCGAGGACGCGGTGAGCGCGCCGGACGCGGCGGCAAGGGCCGGGCGGGCAAGGCCGGCCGGAAGAGACGCAACGGCTGTGCCTGCCTGGTCGTCGTCGCGGTGTTCGGCGGCGGCATCGCCGGCGTCGGCTACTACGGCTACCAGTTCTACCAAAATCGTTTCGGCGCGGCGCCCGACTTCGCGGGCAGCGGCAACGGCGAGCAGGTCACGGTCGTCATCCCCAAGGGCGCCGGCGGTTATGTGATCGGCCAGGAGCTGAAGAAGGCGGGTGTCGTCCAGAGCGTCGACGCGTTCGTCTCCGCCCAGGCCGCCAACCCCGACGGCAAGCAGATCCAGGACGGTGTCTACACCCTCCAGAAGCACATGTCCGCCGCGAGCGCCGTGCAGCTGATGCTCAGCCCCAAGAGCCGCAGCAACCTGATCATCGCCGAGGGCTCGCGCAACACCGCGGTCTACGCGCTGATCGACAAACGCCTGGGGGTGCCCGACGGCACCACCGCGAGCGCGGCGAAGAAGGACTACAAGAAGCTCGGGCTGCCCGAATGGGCACTGAACCACGCCGACCTCAAGGACCCGCTCGAAGGGTTCCTCTTCCCCTCCAGCTACGCCGTCGCCAAGGGCCAGCAGCCCGAGGACGTGCTGAAGGACATGGTGGCGCGGGCCAACGAGCGCTACACCGCGCTGGGCCTGGCCAAGAAGGCGCAGGGCCTCGGGCTCGACGGCCCCTGGCAGCTGCTCACCGTGGCGAGCCTCGTGCAGGCCGAGGGCACCAGCCACGACGACTTCCGCAAGATGGCCGAGGTCGTCTACAACCGCCTCAAGGCCGGCAACACGCAGACCAACGGCAAGCTGGAGTTCGACTCCACGTACAACTACGTGAAGAACCAGAGCAAGCTCGACCTGTCCATCGCCGAACTGCGCAGGTACAACAACCCGTACAACACGTACTACGTCACGGGCCTGCCCCCCGGGCCCATCGACAACCCCGGCGAGGAAGCGCTCAGGGGCGCCCTCGACCCGACGGACGACGGCTGGTACTACTTCATCTCGATGGACGGCAAGACCAGCAAGTTCACCAAGACACTCGCCGAGCACGAGAAGCTGGTCGACGAGTGGAACCTCTCCAAGAAGAGCCAGTGATGACGTCATCCCGCCGGGCCGCCGTACTCGGTTCGCCCATCGCCCACTCCCTCTCCCCGGTGCTGCACCGCGCGGCCTACGCCGAGCTGGGGCTCACCGGCTGGTCCTACGACCGGTTCGAGATCGACGAGGCGGCCCTGCCGGGCTTCGTCGGCGGGCTCGGACCCGAGTGGGCGGGGCTGTCGCTCACCATGCCGCTGAAACGGGCCGTCATCCCGCTGCTCGACGAGATCAGCGACACGGCGGCCTCCGTCGAGGCGGTCAACACCGTCGTCCTGACCGAGGACGGCCGCCGCACCGGCGACAACACCGATATCCCGGGCATGGTCGCCGCGCTGCGCGAGCACGGCATCGAACAGGTCGACTCGGCGGCGGTGCTCGGCGCGGGCGCCACCGCCTCCTCCGCACTGGCCGCCCTGGCACGCGTCTGCACCGGCGAGGTCGTCGCCTACGTCCGCAGCGACGCCCGCGCCGCCGAGATGCGCGGCTGGGGCGAGCGGCTGGGCGTGGAGGTCCGCACCGAGGACTGGTCGCGGGCCGGACGGGCGCTGACCGCCCCGCTCGTGATCGCCACCACCCCGGCCGGCACGACCGACGCCCTCGCGACCGCCGTACCCGAACGGCCCGCCGCCCTCTTCGACGTGCTCTACGACCCCTGGCCCACCCCGCTGGCCGCCCGCTGGTCCATGGCAGGCGGCGCCGTCGTCAGCGGCCTCGACCTCCTCGTCCACCAGGCGGTCCTCCAGGTCGAGCAGATGACCGGCCGGGCCCCGGCCCCGCTGGAGGCCATGCGCCGGGCCGGCGAGAAGGCCCTGGCGGACCGCTGACCCCCGGATCACCCGCCCGCTCGCTCGCCCACCTGTCCGCCCGTGCCGGGCGGTGTGCCCGGCCCGGCCGTGGGGCGGGTGACAGACCGCCCGTACTGGCCCCTGTCCCCCGAACGCCCCTGCCGAACGCACCCCGGCCGCCCCGCCGGAGCGGCTCCCGGTGGCGCGTCCGAGGGCGCTGACACGACCGCTGACGCGAGCGCTGACAGCCGGATCGCCCCAGCCCGTCCGCCGGGCGGGGCGGGGCTCTCGGGCCGGCTGGCGCGTCCCGGCTCGGGGGCACCCCAGGTGTGCTCCGGGGCGGTCGCGGCGGGTGGGAGGCCCGGCCGCGGCGTACCGCGGCCGGACGCCCCGCGCTCCGGTACGGGCCCGGCGCGCACCCCGCGCGGTGTCCGCCGGCCGTCCGGCTGGTGGACCGGCGGCGGGCTTCGGCTCCCGGACGTGGGAGGATCGGGGACGGCGGGCCAGGGCCGCGCACCCGGTCGCGCCGTCGCAGTTCGAGGCGCGAGCATGAGGAGCATCGTTGAGCAGGTTGCGTTGGCTGACCGCGGGGGAGTCCCACGGACCCGCACTTGTCGCGACGCTGGAGGGCCTTCCCGCCGGCGTGCCCATCACCACGGACATGGTGGCGGACCACCTCGCGCGGCGCCGCCTGGGCTACGGGCGCGGCGCACGGATGAAGTTCGAGCGGGACGAGGTCACCTTCCTCGGCGGGGTCCGGCACGGACTCACCCTCGGCTCCCCGGTGGCCGTCATGGTCGGCAACACCGAGTGGCCCAAGTGGGACAAGGTCATGGCGGCCGACCCGGTGGACCCGGACGAGCTGGCCGAGCTGGCGCGCAACGCGCCGCTGACCCGGCCCCGCCCCGGCCACGCCGACCTGGCCGGCATGCAGAAGTACGGCTTCGACGAGGCCCGGCCGATCCTGGAGCGGGCCTCCGCCCGGGAGACCGCCGCGCGCGTGGCGCTGGGCGCGGTCGCGCGGTCGTACCTGAAGGAGACGGCCGGCATCGAGATCGTCTCGCACGTCGTGGAGCTGGCCGCCGCCAAGGCGCCGTACGGGGTGTACCCGACCCCGGCGGACGTGGAGCGGCTGGACGCCGACCCGGTGCGCTGCCTGGACCCGGACGCCTCCGAGGCGATGGTCGCCGAGATCGACCAGGCCCACAAGGACGGCGACACCCTCGGCGGTGTGGTCGAGGTCCTCGCCTACGGCGTCCCCGTGGGCCTCGGCTCGCACGTGCACTGGGACCGCCGCCTCGACGCCCGGCTCGCCGCCGCCCTCATGGGCATCCAGGCGATCAAGGGCGTGGAGCTGGGCGACGGCTTCGACCTGGCGCGGGTGCCCGGCTCGAAGGCGCACGACGAGATCCTGACCACCGACGAGGGCATCCGGCGGGCCACCGGCCGCTCCGGCGGCACCGAGGGCGGCCTCACCACCGGTGAACTGCTGCGGGTGCGCGCCGCGATGAAGCCGATCGCGACCGTGCCGCGCGCCCTGCAGACCGTCGACGTGGCCACCGGCGAACCGGCGCAGGCCCACCACCAGCGCTCCGACGTGTGCGCGGTCCCGGCGGCCGGGATCGTGGCCGAGGCCATGGTGGCCCTGGTGCTCGCCGACGCGGTCGCCGAGAAGTTCGGCGGCGACAGCGTGCCCGAGACCCGCCGCAACGTCCGCTCCTACCTCGACAACCTGGCGATCCGATGAGCGGGGCCCCGGCCGTGGTCCTGGTCGGGCCGATGGGCGTGGGCAAGTCCACCGTCGGCCGGCTGCTGGCCGACCGCCTCGGCCTCGCCTACCGGGACACCGACGACGACATCGTGGCCGAGCAGGGCCGCGCCATCTCCGAGATCTTCGTCGACGAGGGCGAGGACGCCTTCCGCGCGCTGGAGAAGGAGGCGGTGCGCCGGGCGGTCGCCGAACACGGGGGCGTCCTCGCGCTGGGCGGCGGCGCCGTCCTGGACGCGGACACCCGCGCGCTGCTGGCGCCGCTGCCCGTCGTCTGTCTGTCGATGGACGTCGAGGAGGCGGTGCGCCGCACCGGCCTGAACGTGGCCCGCCCGCTGCTCGCCGTCAACCCGCGCAAGCAGTGGCGCGAGCTGATGGAGGCCCGCCGCCATCTGTACGAGGAGGTCGCCACGGCGGTGGTCGCCACCGACGGCCGCACCCCCGAGGAGGTCACCGGAGCCGTCCTGGACGCGGTGGGGCTGAAGGACGCGGCGGCGCCGAAGACCGTATCCCCCGGGGCGGGCGCCCCGGACCCCGGGCAGGAGAACGCGATGACGCAGCAGGTGACCAGGATCCGGATCGGCGGCACCGACGGCACCGATCCCTACGACGTGCTGGTGGGCCGTCAGCTCCTGGGCGAGCTGGCCGGGCTGATCGGCGAGCAGGCGCAGCGGGTCGCCGTCATCCACCCCGAGGCGCTCGCCGAGACCGGCGACGCGCTCCGCGCCGACCTGGCCGGGCAGGGCTACGAGGCCGTCGCCATCCAGGTGCCGAACGCGGAGGAGGCCAAGACCGCCGAGGTCGCCGCCTACTGCTGGAAGGCGCTCGGCCAGTCCGGGTTCACCCGCTCCGACGTGATCGTCGGCGTGGGCGGCGGCGCCACCACCGACCTGGCCGGGTTCGTCGCCGCGACCTGGCTGCGCGGGGTGCGCTGGGTCGCCGTCCCGACCACCGTGCTCGCCATGGTGGACGCGGCCGTCGGCGGCAAGACCGGCATCAACACCGCCGAGGGCAAGAACCTCGTCGGCGCCTTCCACCCGCCCGCGGGCGTGCTGTGCGACCTGGCCGCGCTGGACTCCCTCCCGGTCAACGACTACGTCTCCGGGCTCGCGGAGGTCATCAAGGCGGGCTTCATCGCCGACCCGGTCATCCTCGACCTGATCGAGTCCGACCCGCAGGCCGCGCGCACCCCGGCGGGTCCGCACACCGCCGAGCTGATCGAGCGCTCCATCCGGGTCAAGGCCGAGGTGGTCTCCGCTGACCTCAAGGAGTCCGGTCTGCGGGAGATCCTCAACTACGGCCACACGCTCGGCCACGCCATCGAGAAGAACGAGCGCTACAAGTGGCGGCACGGCGCGGCCGTCGCCGTCGGCATGCACTTCGCCGCCGAACTGGGCCGTCTGGCGGGCCGGTTGGACGACGCGACCGCCGACCGGCACCGCACCGTCCTGGAGTCGGTCGGGCTCCCCCTGCACTACCGCCACGACCAGTGGCCCAAGCTGCTGGAGACCATGAAGGTCGACAAGAAGTCCCGCGGCAACCTGCTGCGGTTCATCGTGCTCGACGGCCTGGCCAGGCCCACGGTGCTGGAGGGCCCCGACCCGGCCGTGCTGCTCGCCGCGTACGGCGAGGTGGGGGAGTAGCTCCCCCGAAGGGCGATCCGTCCGATCCGCCGTGCGGCGGCGGGCACTTCGGACCGTCCCCGGCCGTTCACCACAGGGCGGCCGGGGACGGTACCGTTCGGTAAGGAGCGGGCACGGGCCCGCTGCCAGCGCCCATGGCCTTGTACGAGACGGAGTGGCACCGGATGCAGCACGCAGTGGGTTCTCCGCTGCCGCCGCCCCACCAGCCGGGGCACGGACCGGCCGCAGGCTGGCCGCCGGCCGCACATCACCCCGGGCCGCACCCGGGCGCCCATCCGGCCCCGGCCCCGGGCCCGGTGCCTCCGCCGCCCCCGGCCCCGGGCCACCCCGCCGGACCTCCGGTCGGACCCGCGGCGGGCCACGCACCGGTGCCGCCGCCGCAGGTCTCCGCGGTCCCCGTGCCGCCCTCCGCGCCGGACGCCACCGGCCATGTCCGGCTGCCGCCCGGCGCTCCGGTCGCGATGCCCGCGCCGCCGCCCGCCCAGGCCGTGCCCGACCCGACCGTCACCACGCTCGCGGTGCTCCTCATCGGCCCCGCGGGCGCCGGCAAGACGAGCGTCGCGCGCCACTGGGCCGAGCACCGCCGGGTGCCCACCGCGCACATCAGCCTCGACGACGTCCGCGAGTGGGTCCGCTCCGGCTTCGCCAACCCGCAGTCCGGGTGGAACGACAACTCCGAGGCGCAGTACCGCCTGGCCCGCCGCACCTGCGGCTTCGCCGCGCGCAACTTCCTCGCCAACGGCATCTCCTGCATCCTCGACGACGCCGTCTTCCCCGACCGCCCGGTCGTCGGACTCGGCGGCTGGAAGCGGCACGTGGGACCCGGACTGCTCCCCGTGGTGCTCCTGCCCGGACTCGACATCGTCCTGGAGCGCAACGCCGAGCGCAGCGGCAACCGCCGCCTCACCGACGAGGAGGTGGCCCGTATCCACGGCCGCATGGCCGGCTGGTACGGCTCCGGGCTGCCCATCATCGACAACTCCCAGCTCGACATACCGACCACGGCCCACGTCCTGGACGAGGTCCTCGCCCGAGCCATCGCGAGCCCGCCGAACTGGTAGCCCAGCGGGCGGGGCAGCGCGCGGGGCGGACCGCCGGCGAGACGGGGACGGGGGCGGGGACCCGGGCCCCCGTCAACCGTCGGGCCCACCGGCGCCCGACGCACCACCCCGCGTCCGGCTCCCGGAGGCTGACCGGCATGCGTCGTGCCGTCGCGCGGTTCGTCCTGCCGGTGCGCCGGGCGGCCCGGCCACGTCGCCGCGGCTCCTGGCGGGGCGAGCCGCGGGCCGTCCCAGCGGCAACCGGAGTGTCCGGAGTATGTCGTGCCCCCAGTCGTGCCCCCGAGGGCTCCGCCCCGGCACTCCACCGGCGGCACCCGCCGCGCCGCGCTCCCCGCGGCTGTCGTCCCCGTCACCGCCGCGTACCGACAGCGCCGTTCCACCGGGACGGGTGAGCGCCTGCGGGGGAGACACGCGGATCCGCCTGTCCGGCGGCCTCCGGCGGGCAGCGCACTACGGCCGTACCCCCCACCCCGCCGGGCCCCTGCCGGGCCGGCCGGTGTGCGTCCACCGCACCACCACCCCCACCGTCACCCGCACCACCACCCGCCCCCACCGCGCACGCGGGCCCGCTCACCGCCCACTCGGCCTCTCCCGAGCGGCACGGTGCGGGCGGAACTCTTACGCTCGGTTCATGTCAGAGGTGTACGCGGCCCGCCGGACCCGGCTACGGGAGCGCTGCAACGCGGGCGGCAGCGCGGCGGCGCTGGTGACTCGTCCCGCCAATGTGCGGTACCTCGCGGGCGCGGCCCCGCACGGTGCCGTCCTGCTCCTCGGAAAGCGCGAGGACCTGCTGGTGAGCCAGAGCCCACCGGAGGACCGGCCCGGCGAGGGGCGCCCCGACGAGGCGCTGCGCACGCAGGTGCTGCCGCAGCCCGGCGGCGACCCGGCCGTCGCCGCCGCCGACCTCGCGGGCTCCCAGGGCGCCGACTCCCTCGCGATCGAGGAGCACCACGTCACCGTCGCCCGGCACCGGGCGCTGGCCTCCGTCGCGTCGGGACTGCGCATCACCGACCTGGGCAGCGCGGTGGAACAGCTCAGGGTCGTCAAGGACGAGGAGGAGATCTCCTGTCTGCGGATCGGCGCCGAGATCGCCGACCAGGCCCTGGGCGAGCTGCTGGAGTCGATCCTCGTCGGCCGCACCGAACGCCATCTGGCGCTGGAGCTGGAGCGCCGGCTCGTCGACCACGGCGCCGACGGCCCCGCCTTCCCCACCTCGGTCGCCACCGGCCCCCACTCGGGCCGCCGTGGCCACCGGCCCACCGACCGCAGGGTGGAGGAGGGCGACTTCCTCTCGGTGTGCCTGGGCGCGGCCTACCGCGGCTACCGCTGCGAGATCGGCCGCACCTTCGTGATCGGCACCTCGCCGGCGGACTGGCAGATCCAGCTCTACGACCTCGTCTTCGCAGCCCAGCGGGCCGGGCGGGAGGCGCTGACCCCCGGGGCCGCCTGCCGCGACGTGGACCGCGCGGCCCGGCAGGTGCTGGACTCGGCCGGGTACGCCGAGGGGCTGCAGTCCCTCACCGGACACGGTGTCGGACTCGAAATCGACGAGGACCCTCAGTTGGCGCCCGCGGCCATGGGTAAACTGGACGCTTGCGTGCCGGTCACCGTCGAACCGGGGGTCCACCTCCCGGGCCGGGGCGGTGTCCGGATCGATGACACGCTCGTCGTGCGCCCCGAGGCGGACGGCGGACCCGAGCTACTCACCATCACGACCAAGGAGCTGCTCGCGCTGTAGGAGTGCGCGCGCCGGGGTCGTACGTCAGTCCAGGAGATTCCGCAACCGTGGCTTCCACGAACGACCTCAAGAACGGCCTGGTGCTCAAGCTCGAAGGCGGCCAGCTCTGGTCCGTCGTCGAGTTCCAGCACGTCAAGCCCGGTAAGGGCCCGGCCTTCGTGCGCACCAAGCTCAAGAACGTGCTCTCCGGCAAGGTCGTCGACAAGACCTTCAACGCCGGCGTCAAGGTCGAGACGGCCACCGTCGACAAGCGCGACATGCAGTTCTCGTACATGGACGGCGAGTACTTCGTCTTCATGGACATGGAGACCTACGACCAGCTGATGGTCGACCGCAAGGCCGTCGGCGACGCCGCCAACTTCCTGATCGAGGGCTTCAGCGCCACCGTCGCCCAGCACGAGGGCGAGGTGCTCTTCGTCGAGCTGCCGGCCGCCGTCGAGCTGGTCGTGCAGGAGACCGAGCCGGGTGTCCAGGGCGACCGCTCCACCGGCGGCACCAAGCCCGCCACGCTGGAGACCGGCCACCAGATCCAGGTCCCGCTCTTCATCACCACCGGTGAGAAGATCAAGGTCGACACCCGTACGAGCGACTACCTCGGCCGGGTGAACAGCTAACCGTGGCTGCCCGCAACACGGCCCGCAAGCGCGCCTTCCAGATCCTCTTCGAGGGCGACCAGCGAGATGTCGACGTCCTCACCGTCCTCGCGGACTGGATCCGGCTCTCCCGGTCCGACACCCGGCAGCCGCCGGTCAGCGAGTACACGATGCAGCTGGTCGAGGGGTACGCCGGGCACGCGCGGCGGATCGACGAGCTGATCGCGCAGTACGCGGTCGGCTGGACGCTGGACCGCATGCCGGTCGTCGACCGCAACATCCTGCGGCTCGGCGCGTACGAGCTGATCTGGGCCGACGAGACGCCGGACGCCGTCGTGCTGGACGAGATGGTGCAGCTGGCCAAGGAGTTCTCCACGGACGACTCGCCGTCGTTCGTCAACGGGCTGCTCGGCCGGCTGAAGGACCTCAAGCCCTCGCTGCGCCGCGCGAGCGACGAGGCGTAGACAAGCAGAGCACACAGCGCCCGAGGGCCCGCAGCACGACCGCTGCGGGCCCTCGGGCGTGTCCGGGCGCCCTGGGCGCCAGGGGCACCTCCGGGCCCGCAGAAAGCCGCCGGGGTGGCCGGAACCGTCAAGTTCCGGCCACCCCGGCGGCACGTTTCTGCTGGGTCTGCTGAGACTGCTGGGTCTGTGGGGGCCTGGCGTCACTACCGGGGCCGCTGTGGCGCCTGGTGCCGCTCAGGCATCCTCGTGGGACGCCACCGCGCGGCGCGCGTCCGCGTCCAGCACGCCCCAGCTGATCAGCTGCTCGGTGAGGACCGAGGGCGACTGGTCGTAGATCACGGCGAGGGTGCGCAGGTCGTCCTGGCGGATCGAGAGCACCTTGCCGTTGTAGTCGCCGCGCTGCGACTGGATCGTCGCCGCGTAGCGCTGGAGCGGGCCCGCCTTCTCGGCCGGGACCGTGGCAAGACGCTCCAGGTCGAGGACCAGCTTCGGCGGCGGTTCGGCGGCGCCGCCGGGGGTGGTGCCCGGCAGCAGCTCCTGCACCGGCACCCCGTAGAAGTCCGCCAGCTCGGCGAGGCGCTGCACGGTCACGGCACGGTCGCCGCGCTCGTACGAACCGACCACGACCGCTTTCCATCGGCCCTGGCTCTTCTCCTCGACACCGTGGAGGGAAAGGCCCTGCTGGGTGCGGATGGCCCGGAGCTTGGCCCCGAGCTGTTTGGCGTATTCGCTGGACATATGGCTCCCCGGACACTGTGTCGACGCGGCCTGGCTGGACTGCCACGCCGGGCGGCTGGTAACTCACTGTGAGGTTACGCAGCGTTACTCTGCCGCGTCAAGCCGAATGGTCCACACCGCCTCTTCCGTGCTATCGGCGGCGCATTGAGCCGACCGGGTGAATCGGGAGCGGGAGGGGGCGGCCGGAGCGGCGCGCGGCACCTGCTACCGTGGATGGCGCAATTCCGACGTCCTTTAAGGTCCGTCCCGTGAGGCGGAGAAGGAGGTCCGTTTCGTATGGACAAGCAGGACACCCACGCAGGTCCGCAGGCGACCGATGCCCGCCCCGTGCTCGAGGGCCCCGACATCGCGCGTGTACTGACCCGTATCGCCCACGAGATCGTCGAACGCGCCAAGGGCGCCGACGACGTGGTGCTGCTCGGCATCCCGACCCGCGGCGTCTTCCTCGCCCAGCGGCTCGCGGCCAAGCTCGCCGAGATCACCGAGCGCACCGTCCCGGTCGGCTCCCTCGACATCACCATGTACCGCGACGACCTGCGCATGCACCCGCCGCGCGCGCTCGCCCGCACCGAGATCCCCGGTGACGGCATCGACGGCCGCCTGGTCGTCCTCGTCGACGACGTGCTCTTCTCCGGCCGCACCATCCGCGCCGCCCTCGACGCGCTGAACGACATCGGGCGCCCGCGCGCGGTGCAGCTCGCCGTCCTCGTCGACCGCGGCCACCGCGAACTGCCCATCCGCGCCGACTACGTCGGCAAGAACCTCCCCACGTCGCTGCGGGAGACGGTCAAGGTCCAGCTCGCCGAGGAGGACGGCCACGACACCGTGCTGCTCGGTGCCAGGCCGGACGCCCCGGGCGAGCGGCAGCCGTAGCCCACGCGCGCGTACGCACACCGCCGTACGCCCCGCGCGTGTGCCCACGCGCGCCTCTGTGCCCGAATTCTCCCGTTCTCCCGAATGAACTGCCTTACGGAGCCTGACAGATGCAGCGTCATCTCATCTCGGCCGCCGACCTCACCCGCGACGACGCCGTCCTGATCCTCGACACCGCCGAGGAGATGGCCCGGGTCGCCGACCGGCCGATCAAGAAGCTGCCGACCCTGCGCGGCCGCACCGTCGTCAACCTCTTCTTCGAGGACTCCACCCGCACCCGGATCTCCTTCGAGGCCGCCGAGAAGCGGCTCTCCGCGGACGTCATCAACTTCACCGCCAAGGGCTCCAGCGTCTCCAAGGGCGAGTCCCTGAAGGACACCGCCCAGACGCTGGAGGCCATGGGCGTGGACGCCGTGGTCATCCGGCACAGCGCCTCCGGCGCCCCCTACCGCCTGGCCACCTCCGGCTGGATCGACGCCGCCGTGATCAACGCGGGCGACGGCACCCACCAGCACCCCACCCAGGCCCTGCTGGACGCCTTCACCATGCGCCGCCGCCTGACCGGCCGGGACACGGGACTCGGCCAGGACCTGTCCGGCAAGCGCATCACCCTGGTCGGGGACGTCCTGCACAGCCGGGTCGCCCGCTCCAACGTCGACCTGCTGCACACCCTCGGCGCCGAGGTCACCCTCGTCGCCCCGCCCACCCTGCTGCCGGTCGGCGTCACCTCCTGGCCCTGCGAGGTCTCCTACGACCTCGACGCCGTCCTCCCGAAGTCGGACGCCGTGATGATGCTGCGCGTCCAGCGCGAGCGCATGAACGCCGCCTTCTTCCCGACCGAGCGCGAGTACTCCCGGCGCTACGGCCTGGACGGCGACCGGATGGCGAAGATGCCCGAGCACGCGATCGTGATGCACCCCGGTCCGATGGTCCGCGGCATGGAGATCACCGCCGAGGTCGCCGACTCCCCGCGCTGCACGGTCGTCGAGCAGGTCGCCAACGGCGTCTCCATCCGGATGGCCGTGCTGTACCTGCTGCTCGGAGGCAACGAGCCCGCCGTCACCCACACCCGCACCAACGAGGAGAAGTAAGACCCATGAGCAAGATCCTTATCCGTGGTGCGAAGGTGCTCGGCGGCGAGCCGCAGGACGTGCTGGTCGACGGCGAGACCATCGCCGAGGTGGGGACCGGACTGTCCGCGGAGGGCGCCGAGGTCGTCGAGGCCGGCGGCAAGGTCCTCCTGCCGGGCCTGGTCGACCTGCACACCCATCTGCGCGAGCCGGGCCGCGAGGACTCCGAGACCGTGCTCACCGGCACCCGCGCCGCCGCCAGTGGCGGCTACACCGCCGTGTTCGCCATGGCCAACACCTTCCCCGTCGCCGACACCGCCGGCGTGGTCGAGCAGGTCTGGCGCCTCGGCCGCGAGCACGGCTACTGCGACGTGCAGCCCATCGGCGCCGTCACCGTCGGCCTGGAGGGCAGGAAGCTCGCCGAGCTGGGCGCCATGCACGAGTCGGCCGCCGGGGTCACCGTCTTCTCCGACGACGGCAAGTGCGTGGACGACGCGGTGATCATGCGCCGCGCCCTGGAGTACGTGAAGGCGTTCGGCGGCGTCGTCGCCCAGCACGCCCAGGAGCCCCGCCTCACCGAGGGCGCCCAGATGAACGAGGGCGTCGTCTCCGCCGAGCTGGGCCTGGGCGGCTGGCCCGCCGTCGCCGAGGAGTCGGTCATCGCCCGGGACGTGCTGCTCGCCGAGCACGTGGGCTCCCGCGTCCACATCTGCCACCTCTCGACCGCCGGCAGCGTCGAGATCGTCCGCTGGGCCAAGTCCCGCGGCATCGACGTCACCGCCGAGGTCACCCCGCACCACCTCCTGCTCACCGACGAGCTGGTGCGGACGTACAACCCGGTCTACAAGGTCAACCCGCCGCTGCGCACCGAGCGCGACGTGCACGCGCTGCGCGAGGCGCTGGCCGACGGCACCATCGACATCGTCGCCACCGACCACGCGCCGCACCCGCACGAGGACAAGGACTGCGAGTGGGCCGCCGCCGCCATGGGCATGGTCGGCCTGGAGACGGCCCTTTCGGTGGTCCAGGAGACCATGGTCGCCACCGGACTGCTGGACTGGGCGGGCGTCGCCGACCGCATGTCCGCCGCCCCGGCCCGGATCGGCCGGGCCACCGGCCACGGACGGCCCGTCTCGGCAGGCGAGCCCGCCAACCTCACCCTCGTCGACACGGAATACCGTGGGCAGGTCGACCCCGCGGGCTTCGCCTCCCGCAGCCGCAACACTCCGTACGAGGGACGCGAGCTGCCGGGCCGTGTCACCCACACGTGGCTCCGGGGCAAGGCCACGCTCGTCGACGGGAAGCTCACGTGACACCTGCAACACTGCTCGCAGCCCAGCTCACCACCTCACTCGCCGATGAGGAGAAGTCGGCCTCGGTCACCAACTGGGGCGGACGCATCGGCTGGCTGGTCGGCCTCGCCCTGTTCGTCGCGCTCGTCTACTGGCTGATGCGCGAGGGCTGGAAGTGGCGCGGCACCCTCCAGAGCGACCTGCCCGCCCTGCCCGGCGCGCCGGACGAGCCCGGCGAGGCGAGACTGACGATGACCGGCCGGTACCACGGCTCCACCACGGCCGGCCAGTGGCTGGACCGCATCGTGGCGCACGGCCTGGGCACCCGCAGCCGGGCCGAGCTGACCCTCACGGACGCGGGCCTTGACGTCGTACGCCCCGGCGCGCACGACTTCTTCGTCCCGGCCGCGCGACTGCGCGGGGCCCGGCTCGACAAGGGCATCGCCGGCAAGGTCCTCTCCGAGGGCGGCCTGCTGGTGGTGACCTGGGAGCACGGCGGCAAGCTGCTCGACTCCGGCTTCCGCTCCGACCGGGCGGCCGAGCACACCGAGTGGGTCGAAGCCATCAACTCCATGACCGAAGCAAGCACCACGGAAGGCGCCGAACGATGACCACCTCCACAAGGGGAACCGAGAGGGTTCCCGCCGTACTCGTCCTGGAGGACGGCCGGGTCTTCCGGGGCCGTGCCTACGGGGCCGTGGGGGAGACGTTCGGCGAGGCCGTGTTCTCCACCGGCATGACCGGCTACCAGGAGACCCTGACCGACCCGTCGTACCACCGCCAGGTCGTCGTCATGACCGCCCCGCACGTCGGCAACACCGGCGTCAACGACGAGGACGCCGAGTCCCAGCGCATCTGGGTGGCCGGCTACGTCGTCCGCGACCCCGCGCGCGTGCCGTCCAACTGGCGCTCCCGCCGCTCGCTGGACGAGGAACTGGCCGCCCAGGGCGTCGTCGGCATCAGCGGCGTCGACACCCGCGCCCTCACCCGCCATCTGCGCGAGCGCGGCGCCATGCGCGTCGGCATCTTCAGCGGCGACGCCGTCCGCGACGACGCCGCGCTGCTGGCCCGCGTCCGGCAGGCCCCCGAGATGGCCGGCGCCGACCTCTCCGCCGAGGTCGCCACCAAGGAGGCGTACGTCGTCCCGGCGATCGGCGAGAAGAAGTTCACCGTCGCCGCCGTCGACCTCGGCATCAAGGGCATGACCCCGCACCGCATGGCCGAGCGCGGCATCGAGGTGCACGTGCTGCCCGCCACCGCCACCGTGGAGGACGTGTACGCGGTCGCGCCCGACGGCGTGTTCTTCTCCAACGGCCCCGGCGACCCGGCCACCGCCGACCACCCGGTCTCCGTCATGCGGGGCGTCCTGGAGCGCGGCACGCCGCTGTTCGGCATCTGCTTCGGCAACCAGATCCTCGGCCGCGCCCTCGGCTTCGGCACCTACAAGCTGAAGTACGGCCACCGCGGCATCAACCAGCCCGTGCAGGACCGTACGACCGGCAAGGTCGAGGTCACCGCGCACAACCACGGGTTCGCCGTCGACGCCCCCGCCGACCGCGTCTCCGACACCCCCTTCGGCCGTGCCGAGGTCTCCCACGTCTGCCTCAACGACAACGTGGTGGAGGGCCTCCAGCTGCTCGACAAGCCGGCCTTCAGCGTCCAGTACCACCCCGAAGCGGCGGCAGGACCGCACGACGCCGCCTACCTGTTCGACCGCTTCGTTTCCCTGATGGAGGGCCAGCGTGCCTAAGCGCACCGATATCCAGTCCGTCCTGGTCATCGGCTCCGGCCCGATCGTCATCGGCCAGGCCGCCGAGTTCGACTACTCCGGCACCCAGGCGTGCCGTGTCCTCAGGTCCGAGGGCCTGCGGGTGATCCTCGTCAACTCCAACCCGGCGACGATCATGACCGACCCGGAGATCGCCGACGCCACCTACGTCGAGCCGATCACCCCGGAGTTCGTCGAGAAGATCATCGCCAAGGAGCGCCCCGACGCCCTGCTGCCCACCCTGGGCGGCCAGACGGCCCTGAACACCGCCATCTCGCTGCACGAGAACGGCGTCCTGGAGAAGTACGGCGTCGAGCTGATCGGCGCCAATGTCGAGGCCATCCACAAGGGCGAGGACCGCGACCAGTTCAAGCTGGTCGTCGAGGAGGTCCGCAAGAAGATCGGCCACGGCGAGTCCGCCCGCTCGGTCATCTGCCACACCATGGACGACGTCCTGGCGGGCGTGGACGAGCTGGGCGGCTACCCGGTCGTCGTCCGCCCCTCCTTCACCATGGGCGGCGCCGGCTCCGGCTTCGCGCACGACGAGGAGGAGCTGCGCCGCATCGCGGGCACCGGCCTCACCCTCTCGCCGACCACCGAGGTCCTCCTGGAGGAGTCCATCCTCGGCTGGAAGGAGTACGAGCTGGAGCTGATGCGCGACAAGCACGACAACGTCGTGGTCGTGTGCTCCATCGAGAACTTCGACCCGATGGGCGTGCACACCGGCGACTCGATCACCGTCGCCCCGGCGATGACCCTCACCGACCGCGAGTACCAGGTGCTGCGCGACATGGGCATCGCCATCATCCGCGAGGTCGGCGTCGACACCGGCGGCTGCAACATCCAGTTCGCGGTCAACCCCGAGGACGGCCGGGTCATCGTCATCGAGATGAACCCGCGCGTCTCCCGCTCCTCGGCCCTCGCCTCCAAGGCGACCGGCTTCCCGATCGCCAAGATCGCCGCCAAGCTCGCCGTGGGCTACACCCTCGACGAGATCCCCAACGACATCACGCAGGAGACCCCGGCCTCCTTCGAGCCGACCCTCGACTACGTGGTCGTCAAGGCCCCGCGGTTCGCCTTCGAGAAGTTCCCGAGCGCGGACTCCACCCTCACCACCACCATGAAGTCGGTCGGCGAGGCCATGGCCATCGGCCGCAACTTCACCGAGGCCTTCCAGAAGGCGCTGCGCTCCCTGGAGAAGAAGGGCAGCCAGTTCGCCTTCACCGGCGAGCCCGGCGACAAGAGGGCCCTCCTCGAAGCGGCCGTACGCCCCACCGACGGCCGGATCAACACGGTCATGGAGGCCATCCGCGCGGGCGCCACCCCCGAGGAGATCTTCGACTACACGAAGATCGACCCGTGGTTCGTCGACCAGCTCTTCCTGATCAAGGAGACCGCCGACGAACTGGCGGCGGCCCCCGAGCTGACCGCCGGCCTGCTCGCCGAGGCCAAGCGGCACGGCTTCTCCGACCAGCAGATCGCCGGCATCCGCGGCCTGCGCGAGGACGTCGTCCGCGAGGTCCGGCACACCCTCGGCATCCGCCCGGTCTACAAGACGGTCGACACCTGCGCCGCCGAGTTCGCCGCGCGCACGCCGTACTTCTACTCCTCCTACGACGAGGAGAGCGAGGTCGCGCCGCGCGAGAGGCCCGCGGTGATCATCCTGGGCTCCGGCCCCAACCGCATCGGCCAGGGCATCGAGTTCGACTACTCCTGCGTCCACGCCTCCTTCGCGCTCTCCGACGCCGGGTACGAGACCGTGATGGTCAACTGCAACCCGGAGACCGTCTCCACCGACTACGACACCTCCGACCGGCTCTACTTCGAGCCGCTCACCCTGGAGGACGTCCTGGAGATCGTGCACGCCGAGCGCCAGGCGGGACCGGTCGCCGGTGTCGTCGTCCAGCTCGGCGGCCAGACCCCGCTGGGCCTGGCCCAGGCACTCAAGGACAACGGCGTGCCGATCGTCGGCACCCCGCCCGAGGCCATCCACGCCGCCGAGGACCGGGGCGCCTTCGGCCGGGTCCTCGCCGAGGCCGGCCTGCCCGCGCCCAAGCACGGCACCGCCACCACCTTCGCCCAGGCCAAGGCCATCGCCGACGAGATCGGCTACCCGGTCCTGGTGCGCCCGTCCTACGTCCTGGGCGGACGCGGCATGGAGATCGTCTACGACGAGGCCCGCCTGGAGGCGTACATCGCCGAGTCGACCGAGATCAGCCCCTCCCGGCCGGTCCTCGTCGACCGCTTCCTGGACGACGCCATAGAGATCGACGTCGACGCCCTCTACGACGGCGAGGAGCTGTACCTCGGCGGCGTCATGGAGCACATCGAGGAGGCCGGCATCCACTCCGGCGACTCGGCGTGCGCGCTGCCGCCGATCACCCTGGGCGGCTTCGACATCAAGCGGCTGCGCGCCTCCACCGAGGCCATCGCCGAGGGCGTCGGCGTCCGCGGCCTGATCAACATCCAGTTCGCGCTGGCCGGCGACATCCTCTACGTGCTGGAGGCCAACCCGCGCGCCTCGCGCACCGTCCCCTTCACCTCGAAGGCGACCGCGGTGCCGCTGGCGAAGGCCGCCGCCCGGATCTCGCTGGGCGCCACCGTCGCCGAGCTGCGCGAGGAGGGCCTGCTGCCGAGGAACGGCGACGGCGGCACCATGCCGCTGGACGCGCCGATCTCCGTCAAGGAGGCCGTGATGCCGTGGTCGCGCTTCCGCGACATCCACGGCCGCGGCGTCGACACCGTCCTCGGCCCGGAGATGCGCTCCACCGGCGAGGTCATGGGCATCGACTCCGTCTTCGGCACGGCCTACGCCAAGTCGCAGGCGGGCGCCTACGGCCCGCTGCCCACCAAGGGCCGCGCCTTCATCTCGGTCGCCAACCGCGACAAGCGGTCGATGATCTTCCCGGCCCGTGAGCTGGTCGCCCACGGCTTCGAACTGCTCGCCACCTCCGGCACCGCCGAGGTCCTCAAGCGCAACGGCATCAACGCCACGATCGTGCGCAAGCAGTCCGAGGGCACCGGCCCCGGCGGCGAGAGGACCATCGTCCAGCTCATCCACGACGGCGAGGTGGACCTCATCGTCAACACGCCCTACGGCACCGGCGGCCGCCTCGACGGCTACGAGATCCGTACGGCGGCCGTGGCCCGGTCCGTGCCGTGCCTGACGACGGTCCAGGCGCTCGCCGCCGCCGTCCAGGGCATCGACGCGCTCAACCACGGCGACGTGGGCGTCCGCTCGCTCCAGGAACACGCCGGGTTCCTGATCGCGGCCCGCGACTAGCAGCAGCCCCGAGGGGGACACCGGAAACGGTGTCCCCCTCTTCATGAGGTCGTCATGAGGACACAGTGATGTACAAGCTCTTCTTCCGTCTCGTCTTCCGGCGGATGGATCCCGAACAGGCCCACCACCTCGCCTTCCGCTGGATCCGCCTGGCCGCCCGCGTGCCGGTGCTGCGCACCTTCGCCGCGGCCGTCCTGGCCCCCCGCCACAAGGAGCTGCGCACCGAGGCCCTGGGCCTGCGCATGCACGGCCCCTTCGGGCTCGCCGCCGGCTTCGACAAGAACGCCGTCGCGATCGACGGCATGTCGATGCTGGGCTTCGACCATGTCGAGATCGGCACCGTGACCGGCGAGCCGCAGCCCGGCAACCCCAAGAAGCGGCTGTTCCGGCTGGTCGCCGACCGCGCGCTCATCAACCGCATGGGCTTCAACAACGACGGCTCGCTGGCCGTCGCCGCCCGCCTGGCCTCCCGCACGCCGGTCTTCCGCACCGTCGTCGGCGTCAACATCGGCAAGACCAAGGTCGTCCCCGAGGAGGAGGCGGCCGGTGACTACGTGAAGTCCGCCGAGCGCCTCGCCCCGTACGCCGACTACCTGGTCGTCAACGTCTCCTCGCCCAACACGCCCGGACTGCGCAACCTCCAGGCCACCGAGGCGCTGCGCCCGCTGCTGAGCGCGGTGCGCGAGGCCGCCGACCGGGCCGTGCCCGGCCGCCGGGTGCCGCTGCTGGTCAAGATCGCGCCCGACCTCGCCGACGAGGACGTGGACGCGGTCGCCGACCTCGCCGTGGACCTCGGCCTGGACGGCATCATCGCCACCAACACCACCATCGCGCGCGAAGGGCTCGGCCTGCGGTCGGGCCCGGAGCTGGTCGCCGAGACCGGCGGGCTGTCCGGCGCGCCGCTCAAGGAGCGCTCCCTGGAGGTGCTGCGCCGCCTCTACGCGCGCGTGGGCGACCGGATCACCCTGGTCGGCGTGGGCGGCGTCGAGACCGCCGAGGACGCCTGGCAGCGCATCCTGGCCGGCGCCACGCTGGTCCAGGGCTACAGCGCCTTCATCTACGAGGGCCCCTTCTGGTGCCGCGCCATCCACAAGGGCCTCGCCGCCCGCCTGCGCACCAGCCCGTACGCCACCCTCGCCGACGCGGTCGGCGCCGACGTGAGGACGTCCGCATGAGCCCCCTGGAGCCCTTCGGCGCGCGGCTGCGCCGCGCCATGGACGAGCGCGGCCCGCTCTGCGTCGGCATCGACCCGCACGCGTCGCTGCTGGCCGAGTGGGGTCTGAACGACGACGTGGCCGGTCTGGAGCGGTTCAGCCGCACCGTCGTGGAGGCGGTGGCCGACCGGGTCGCCGTCCTCAAGCCGCAGAGCGCCTTCTTCGAGCGGTTCGGCTCGCGGGGCGTGGCGGTGCTGGAGAAGTCCGTGGCGGAGGCGCGGGCGGCCGGCGCGCTGGTCGTCATGGACGCCAAGCGCGGCGACATCGGCTCGACCATGGCCGCCTACGCGGAGTCGTTCCTGCGCAAGGACGCGCCGCTGTTCTCGGACGCGCTGACCGTCTCGCCGTACCTGGGCTACGGCTCGCTCGGGCCCGCCGTCGACCTGGCGCGGGAGAGCGGCGCCGGCCTGTTCGTGCTGGCGCTGACCTCCAACCCGGAGGGCGCCGAGGTGCAGCACGCGGTCCGCCCGGACGGGCGGACCGTGGGCGCGACCGTCCTCGCGCACCTGGCCCGGGAGAACGCGGGGCAGGACCCGCTGGGCTCCTTCGGCGCGGTGGTGGGTGCCACGCTCGGCGATCTGTCCTCGTACGACCTGGACATCAACGGGCCGCTGCTCGCCCCCGGTATCGGCGCGCAGGGCGCGACGCCGGCCGACCTCCCCGCGGTCTTCGGGCCCGCGGTGCGCAACGTGGTGCCCAACGTCAGCCGGGGTGTGCTGCGGCACGGTCCCGACGTGGCGGCGCTGCGGGACGCGGCGGACCGGTTCGCGGCGGAGATCCGGGCCGCGGTGGCCGCCGGCTGAGGCCCTTCGCGGAGGTTCCGGGGACGTCCCGGGTCTGGATCCACGGCGAAAACCGAGGCAATATGTCCTAAATGTCCGACCTCACCAAGGCTGACCAGGACTTTTCCGCTGTTCTCGCTGACTCTGGCGCCCTCGACCGCTAGTCTCCGTCGAGTGGGGGCGCCTCCCACGCCCTTCAAGGCAGTGGGGGCAGCGGGCAGGCGTGTTGCTCGTGGCCCCCCAGGTGTGGGGCGACTAGGTTCCTCACCGGTCCGTATCCGACAGTTCGACATCCGAGGTGACGTAGGCGTGGCTCTTCCGCCCCTTACCCCTGAACAGCGCGCAGCCGCGCTCGAAAAGGCCGCCGCGGCTCGCCGGGAGCGGGCCGAGGTCAAGAATCGACTCAAGCACTCCGGCGCCTCCCTGCACGAGGTCATCAAGCAGGGCCAGGAGAACGACGTCATCGGCAAGATGAAGGTGTCCGCCCTTCTTGAGTCCCTGCCGGGCGTGGGCAAGGTCCGCGCCAAGCAGATCATGGAGCGACTCGGCATCTCCGAGAGCCGTCGTGTGCGCGGCCTCGGCTCCAACCAGATCGCTTCCCTGGAGCGTGAGTTCGGCAGCACCGGCTCCTGAGCCCCCCGGGGCCCCGCGACCGGGGTCCCGGGCACTGCGGGATTGCTGGAATAATCGCCGCATGGCTGTAACACCCCGGGGGACGACCCCCGTACCCCCGGACGCACGTCCGCGGCTGACCGTGCTCTCCGGCCCCTCCGGGGTCGGCAAGAGCACGGTCGTCGCTCATATGCGCAAGGAACACCCCGAGGTCTGGCTCTCCGTGTCGGCGACGACCCGCAAGCCGCGCCCCGGTGAGCAGCACGGCGTCCACTACTTCTTCGTCACCGACGAGGAGATGGACAAGCTGATCGCCAACGGCGAGCTGCTGGAGTGGGCCGAGTTCGCGGGCAACCGCTACGGCACGCCGCGCGCCGCGGTGCTGGAGCACCTGGAGGCGGGCGTGCCGGTCCTGCTGGAGATCGACCTCCAGGGGGCCCGCCAGGTCCGCGAGTCCATGCCCGAGGGCCGCCTCGTCTTCCTGGCCCCGCCCTCCTGGGAGGAGCTGGTGCGCAGGCTCACCGGCCGGGGCACCGAGCCGCCCGAGGTGATCGAGCGCCGGCTGCGGGCCGCGAAGGTCGAGCTGGCCGCCGAGTCCGAGTTCGACGAGACCCTGGTCAACACCTCCGTCGAGGACGTGGCGCGCGAGCTGCTAGCCTTGATGGACGTCGTGTGATCGTCACGATCATCCCGGCTGATTCTTTCCCATCCATCGGAAGGTAGAGCGTGTCCTCTTCCATCTCCGCGCCCGAGGGCATCATCAACCCGCCGATCGACGAGCTCCTCGAGGCCACCGACTCGAAGTACAGCCTCGTGATCTACGCGGCCAAGCGGGCCCGCCAGATCAACGCGTACTACTCGCAGCTCGGCGAGGGCCTCCTCGAGTACGTCGGTCCGCTCGTCGACACCCACGTCCACGAGAAGCCGCTCTCCATCGCCCTGCGCGAGATCAACGCGGGTCTGCTGACCTCCGAGGCCATTGACGGTCCGGCCCAGTAGGGCGACACGGTAGAGCAGGCGCGTATACGTCGTATCTGCATACCGCAGCAGGTTCTTCTGCTCTTCCACAGGCCCGGCAGCGCGACTGCCGGGCCTGTGGTGTGTCATAGAAGGCGTGCGCCGCACCGGGCGCACCGGGGCCGATTCCGGGGAGAGACGGTGGACAAGCCGAAGGTCGTTCTGGGGGTCAGCGGCGGCATCGCCGCGTACAAGGCGTGCGAGCTGCTGCGCCGGTTCACCGAGTCCGGGCACGAGGTGCGCGTCGTCCCCACCGCCTCGGCGCTCCACTTCGTCGGCGCCGCCACCTGGTCCGCGCTGTCCGGCAACGCCGTCGCCACCGAGGTCTGGGACGACGTCCACGAGGTGCCGCACGTACGCATCGGCCAGCACGCCGACCTGGTGGTCGTCGCCCCGGCCACGGCCGACCTGCTGGCCAGGGCAGCCCACGGCCTCGCCGACGACCTGCTGACCAACACCCTGCTCACCGCGCGCTGCCCGGTGGTCTTCGCCCCCGCCATGCACACCGAGATGTGGGAGCACCCCGCCACCCGGGAGAACGTGGCGACGCTGCGCCGCCGCGGCGCCGTGGTCGTCGAGCCCGCCGTCGGCCGGCTCACCGGCGTCGACACCGGCAAGGGCCGGCTGCCCGACCCGGCGGAGATCTTCGAGGTCTGCCGCCGGGTCCTCGCCCGCGGCGCCGCCGCCCCCGACCTCGCCGGACGGCATGTCGTCGTCAGCGCGGGCGGCACCCGCGAGCCCCTGGACCCGGTCCGCTTCCTCGGCAACCGCTCCTCCGGCAAGCAGGGCTACGCGCTGGCGCGCACCGCCGCCGCCCGGGGCGCCCGGGTCACCCTGGTCTCGGCCAACGCCGAGCTGCCGGACCCGGCCGGGGTGGACCTCGTCCGGGTCGGGACGGCCGTGCAGCTGCGCGAGGCGGTGCTGAAGGCCGCCGCGGACGCGGACGCCGTGGTGATGGCCGCCGCCGTCGCCGACTTCCGGCCCGCCGTCTACGCGACCGGGAAGATCAAGAAGAAGGACGGCCAGGAGCCGGAACCGGTCGCCCTGGTGCGCAATCCGGACGTCCTGGCGGAGATGTCGGCCGACCGGGCGCGGCCCGGACAGGTGATCGTCGGCTTCGCCGCGGAGACCGACGACGTCCTCGCCAACGGCCGCAGGAAGCTCGCGCGCAAGGGCTGCGACCTCCTCGTGGTGAACGAGGTGGGGGAGCGCAGGACCTTCGGCTCCGAGGAGAACGAGGCCGTGGTCCTGGCCGCCGACGGCGGTGAGACCCCGGTGCCGCACGGGCCGAAGGAGGCCCTGGCCGACACCGTGTGGGATCTCGTGGCCGCCCGGCTCGGCTGACCGCCGCGCCGCTTCGCACGTGACTCGAACACGGGACGCCGCCGCTCAGGTGCCCTGTTCAAGGGCCCCGGGCGCGGGGCAGAATGCCCGTGCCGCAGGTCACAGCACTCCCGAGTGGCGAGACAGGTGGGCCGGCGGCCGAGTGCGACCGATAAACTGTTTCTCGGACGGACCGGGCGCAGCCTCCGTGCCGTCCGCCCATGATCAGCCAGCAGCCGCTGCAACCCCAGGGAGCGTTGTGTCCCGTCGCCTGTTCACTTCGGAGTCCGTGACCGAGGGTCACCCCGACAAGATCGCTGACCAGATCAGCGACACCATCCTCGACGCGCTGCTGCGCGAGGACCCGTCCTCCCGCGTCGCCGTCGAGACGCTGATCACCACCGGCCTGGTGCACGTCGCCGGTGAGGTCACGACCAAGTCCTACGCGGACATCGCGACCCTCGTCCGCAGCAAGATCCTCGAGATCGGCTACGACTCCTCCAAGAAGGGCTTCGACGGCGCCTCCTGCGGCGTGTCGGTGTCCATCGGCTCGCAGTCCCCGGACATCGCACAGGGCGTCGACGCGGCCTACGAGGCCCGCGTCGAGGGCGACGACGACGAGCTGGACCGGCAGGGCGCCGGCGACCAGGGCCTGATGTTCGGCTACGCCTCCGACGAGACGCCGACGCTGATGCCGCTGCCGATCTTCCTCGCGCACCGCCTGTCCAAGCGCCTGTCCGACGTGCGCAAGAACGGCACGATCCCCTACCTGCGCCCGGACGGCAAGACCCAGGTCACCATCGAGTACGACGGCGACAAGGCGGTCCGCCTTGACACGGTCGTCGTCTCCTCGCAGCACGCCTCCGACATCGACCTGGAGTCGCTGCTCGCCCCCGACATCCGCGAGTTCGTCGTCGAGCCGGAGCTGAAGGCGCTCCTGGAGGACGGCATCAAGCTGGACACCGAGGGCTACCGCCTGCTGGTCAACCCGACCGGCCGCTTCGAGATCGGCGGCCCGATGGGCGACGCCGGGCTGACCGGCCGCAAGATCATCATCGACACCTACGGCGGCATGGCCCGCCACGGCGGCGGCGCCTTCTCCGGCAAGGACCCGTCCAAGGTGGACCGCTCGGCCGCGTACGCCATGCGCTGGGTCGCCAAGAACGTCGTGGCCGCCGGCCTGGCCGCCCGCTGCGAGGTCCAGGTCGCGTACGCGATCGGCAAGGCCGAGCCGGTCGGCCTGTTCGTCGAGACCTTCGGCACCCACAAGGTGGAGCCCGAGAAGATCGAGAAGGCGATCGAGGAGGTCTTCGACCTCCGTCCGGCCGCCATCATCCGCGACCTCGACCTGCTCCGCCCGATCTACTCCCAGACCGCCGCCTACGGCCACTTCGGCCGTGAGCTGCCCGAGTTCACCTGGGAGCGCACCGACCGCGTGGACGCGCTGCGCCAGGCCGTCGGCGTCTGACCGGTCCCCCGCACACCACCTCGGCTCCCAGGATCTGACCCGACCCGGTCACGGCCCTGGGAGCCGTCGTCGTTGTCAGTGCCGTTTGGTAGGAATGCAAGCGTGAGCAGCGAGAACGGGTCGGGGGCGGGCGGCGCCGAGGGTGCGCCGCCCGAGCAGCTTGCGCTCATCCGGGAGAGCGTGCGCAAGGCCAAGGAGCCCCGCGCCAAGCCCCGGACCTGGCGCGGCGCGGCCCTGGCCCCGCAGCTTCCGGTCGCCCGGGTGCTCGTCGACAAGGGCGTGCTCCACCTCGACCGCACCTTCGACTACGCGGTCCCCGCCGAGCTGGACGCGGACGCGCAGCCCGGGGTGCGGGTCCGGGTGCGGTTCGGGGCCGGCCGGCACCGGGTGCGCGAGGGCCGGCGCGAGGGCGGCGGCCTCATCGACGGCTTCCTCGTCGAGCGGCGCGCCGAGACCGACTACTCCGGGCCGCTGGCCGCGCTCGCCCAGGTCGTCTCGCCCGAGCCGGTGCTCGGCGAGGAACTGCTCGCGCTGGTGCGCGCCGTCGCCGACCGCTACGCGGGCAGTGTCGCCGACGTGCTCCAGCTCGCCGTGCCGCCGCGCAGCGCACGGGCCGAGCGGCGGCCGTCCCCGCAGCCGCTGCCCCCGCCCCCCGCCCCCGACGCCGGTTCCTGGACCCGGTACGAGCACGGCGCCGCCTTCATCGAGTCGCTCGCCGCGGGCGGCATCCCCCGCGCGGTGTGGAACGCGCTGCCCGGACCGCGCTGGAGCGAGGAGACGGCACGGGCCGTCGCCGCGACGCTCGCCTCCGGGCGCGGTGCGCTCGTGGTCGTCCCGGACGGCCGGATCGCCGCCCGCCTGGACACCGCGCTGACCGGCCTGCTGGGCGAGGGACGGCACGCGCTGCTCACCGCCGACGCCGGACCCGAGAAGCGCTACCGGCAGTGGCTCGCGGTGCGCCGGGGCTCCGTACGGGCCGTGGTCGGCACCCGCGCCGCCATGTTCGCCCCGGTCCGCGACCTCGGACTCGTGGCCCTGTGGGACGACGGCGACGACAGCCACAGCGAGCTGCACGCGCCGCAGCCCCACGCCCGCGAGGTGCTGCTGCTGCGCGCCGCTCAGGACCGGTGCGCCTTCCTGCTCGGCGGCTGGAGCTGCACCGTCGAGGCGGCGCAGCTCGTCGAGACCGGCTGGGCGCGACCCCTGGTGGCGGCGCGCGAGCAGGTGCGCCGGGCGGCCCCGCTCGTGCGCACGGTGGGCGACGGGGACCTCGCCCGGGACGAGGCCGCCCGTGCCGCCCGGCTGCCCTCGCTCGCCTGGCAGACGGCCCGGGAAGGACTGCGCCACGGCCCGGTCCTGGTGCAGGTGCCCCGGCGCGGGTACGCGCCGCGGATGGCCTGCGCCCAGTGCCGGGCCCCGGCCCGCTGCCGGCACTGCGCGGGCCCGCTCCAGGGCCAGGACGCGGGGGTGCTCCGCTGCGACTGGTGCGGGCAGGAGGAGTCCGCCTGGCACTGCCCGGAGTGCGGCTCCCCGCGGCTGCGCGCCCAGGTGATCGGCGCCCGGCGCACCGCGGAGGAACTGGGGCGGGCCTTCCCCGCCGTGCCGGTGCGCACCTCGGGCCGCGAGCAGGTGCTCGACACCGTGCCGGGCACGCCCGCGCTGGTGGTCAGCACACCGGGCGCCGAGCCGGTCGCCGAGGACGGGTACGCCGCCGCCCTCCTGCTGGACGGCTGGGCCATGCTGAGCCGCCCCGACCTGCGGGCGGGCGAGGACGCCCTGCGCCGCTGGATCGGCGCGGCCGCGCTGGTACGGCCGCAGGAGGCGGGCGGCACCGTGGTCGTCGTCGCCGAGCCGACCCTGCGGCCCGTGCAGGCCCTCGTCCGCTGGGATCCGGCCGGCCACGCCTTGCGGGAGCTGTCCGAGCGGGCCGAGCTGGGCTTCCCGCCGGTGTCCCGGATGGCCGCCGTCACGGGCCCGCCGGAGGCGGTCGCGGACTTCCTGCGCGGGGTCGCCCTGCCGCCGACGGCCGAGATCCTGGGCCCCGTGCCGGTACCGGCCACCCCGGCCGGACGCCCCCGGCGGCCCGGCGCGCCGCCCCCGGCGAGCACTGGGACCGGGCCCTGGTCCGGGTGCCGCCCGGCAGCGGAGCCGCGCTCGCCGCGGCCCTGAAGTCCGCGCAGGCGGCCCGGACGGCGCGCGGGAGCGAAGCGGCGGTGTGGGTGCGCATCGATCCGCCGGACATCGGCTGACGTGTACGCGGGCGCGTGCCGGACCCGGCGTGCCCGGCGTGTCCGGCGTGTCCGGCGGAGGATCCGGGGCCGGAGACAGGGGGAGGGAACGACGGCGGATCCGGGGCCGCAGGTGGGGGTGGCGTGCGGGGGAGTGGGGGTGCTCGCCGCGGCGCGGGGGCGCGGCGCAGCGTGACGGGGTGTCAGCCGTTGCGCGGGCCCGGGAAGGCCGTGGGCCTGACGTCCTCCCGCAGCGCGGGGCTGCCCGCGGTCGGCTGGGTCGGCATGGAGCGGGCGGCGGGGACCGTGGGCACGGAGGAGATGGCCGGACCCACGTTGACCGGGCGGGGTCCGGGGGTCTCCGGCGTCCGCTCGGGTTCCGCTGCCGTCGCCTGCGCCGCGGCCCGGCGCGCGCCGTAACGGCGGTGCACGGCCTGCTTGGTGACGCCGAGCGCCGAGCCCACGGCGTCCCACGAGAAACCGAGCGAGCGGTCGAAGTCGACGGCCGCCGTGACCAGGGTCTCGACGCTGTCCCGCAGCTCCTGCGCGAGGCGGACCGTCGGGGCGGGGGCGCGCCCGTAGACGACGAAGCCCGTGGAGGGGCCGGTGCGGCGCGGGCGGTAGACGTTGCCCAGCTGGGCGGTGAGCGTGCGCAGCGCGTCCACCTGCCGGCGGACCCGCTCGATGTCCCGCACCAGCAAGTGCAGGCTGGCACGGGCCTGGGCGTCGTGGGTTGCGTGGTCGGCCATGAACAAGCCTCTCGAACCGGCGTTGAAAGGAACGGGCCGTACGAGCGGCCCCTTTTGGTCAACTCTCACTTGACCAACGCGTTTTCGGCCCGCTGGTCACGCTCTGGGGGCGTAAGAGCATGTGCGTACGCCCCCTGCGCGGCGGGCGTGCGCTGCGGGACGGGGTGTGCGCCGCCGCGCGAACAGGCGGGCGCCGCCGGGGCGGGGGACCGTGCGCGGCCGGAGGCGGCGGCGCACGGTCCCGGGGCTTCCCCGCCGTGGCCGTGGCCGTGGTCGTCCGTGGTCATAGACTTGTGGGCCGCGCATCCCATCCCGACCGAGAGGCCCGCACCCGCTCATGAAGCTCGTCTTCGCCGGTACCCCCGAGGTCGCCGTTCCCGCCCTGGACGCCCTGATCGCCTCCGGGCGGCACGAGGTCGCGGCCGTCGTCACCCGCCCCGACGCCCCGGCAGGCCGGGGCCGCAGGCTGGTCGCGAGCCCCGTCGCCGACCGCGCGGAGGAGGCCGGGATCGAGGTGCTCAAGCCCGCGAGGCCGCGTGACCCCGACTTCCAGCAGCGGCTGCGGGAGATCGCCCCGGACTGCTGCCCGGTCGTCGCCTACGGTGCCCTGCTGCCCCCGAGCGCCCTGGAGATCCCCGCGCACGGCTGGGTCAACCTGCACTTCTCCCTGCTGCCCGCCTGGCGCGGCGCCGCGCCCGTGCAGCACAGCCTCATGGCGGGCGACGAGATCACCGGCGCCTCCACGTTCCTCATCGAGGAGGGCCTGGACTCCGGCCCGGTCTACGGCACCGTCACCGAGCTGATCCGGCCCACCGACACCAGCGGTGACCTGCTCACCCGGCTCGCGTTCGCCGGTGCGGGGCTGCTCGCCGCGACCATGGACGGCATCGAGGACGGCAGCCTGAAGGCCGTGCCGCAGCCGGCCGAGGGCGTCACCCTGGCGCCGAAGATCACCGTCGAGGACGCCCGGGTCGACTGGAGCGCGCCCGCGCTGCGCGTCGACCGGGTCGTGCGCGGGTGCACGCCGGCGCCCGGCGCCTGGACGACGTTCCGCGGCGAACGCCTCAAGCTGATCCAGGTCGCCCCCGTGCCCCAGCGCACCGACCTCGCCCCGGGGGCGCTCGCCGTCGGCAAGAACGACGTCCGCGTCGGCACCGGGTCGTACGCCGTCGAGCTGCTGTGGGTCCAGGCCCAGGGCAAGAAGCCCATGCGGGCGGCGGACTGGGCGCGCGGCGCGCGCATCGCCGAGGGCGAGACCCTCGGCGGCTGACCGGCTGACCGGCTGACCGCCCGGCGGGCCCGGCCGGACTACGAGCCGGCCACCCCTCGGCCCGGCCATCCGGAGGGTCGGCCATCCGGCAGTTCGACCTCCGTCCGCCCGGTCGGGCTGGGGGTGCGGGGCGCTGTGAGGGACGGGGACGGCGGCGGACCGGGGGCGGCGTGTGCGCGGCCGGTCGGCCGTAGTCCTGGCGCGGCGAGCGCAGCGGGGGAGACAGACACGGGGTACGAGGGCTCGGGGGCCGCACGGGACCCGTGGGCCGGAGCGGGCCCAGGTGCCGGGTCGGGTCGGAGCGGACCCGGCGCACGGGCCGTGGGCCGGGCGGACAGCGCATCCGGGCCACGCGCACCGGCGGGCCGCCCGGCGGTCCCGGCCGGACGGGGCGTGCGGGGCGCTGTGAGGGGCGAGGACGGCGGCGGACCGGGGGCGGCGTGCGCGCGGCCGGTCGTCCGTAGTCCTGGCGCGGCGGGGGAGGCAGACGGGGGGCAAGGGCCCGGAGGCCGGAGCGGCATCGGGAGTCGGAGCGAACCCGGGGGTTGGAGCGGCACCGGAACCCGGTGTGGGCCCGGGGGTTGGAGGGGGGCCCGAGGGCTGGAGGGGCGCCGGAACCCGGAGCGGACCCGGGTGCCGGAACGGCACCGGACCCCGGAGCGGCCCCGAAGGCCGGGGCGGCCCCGGAGCCCGAAGTGGAGCCAGCGATGGAGCGGTCCCGGAACCCGGAACGGACCCGAGGGCCAGGACGGCCCAGGGGAACCAGGGGCCGGGTCCGCACCGTAAGCCGAAGCGGACCCGGAAGCCGAAGCAGACCCAGGTGCCGGCGGAGGACCCAGAGGTCGGCGGAGGACCCAGGAGCCGGAGTCGGTCCAGGGGCCGGAGCGGCACCGGCGTACGGGCCGTAGGCTGGGCGGACAGCGCATCCGGGCCACACGCACCGGCGGCCCGGGTCCCAGCCGGGGCGTCCGTGTGACGGCGGCCCCAGACATCCGGAGCACCTTTTCGTGAGCGACACCCCCCGTCGGCCCCGCAAGCCCGCCAAGCCCTACCGCCGGCCCCAGAAGGACCCCGTCCGCATCCTCGCCTTCGACGCGCTGCGCGCCGTGGACGAACGGGACGCGTACGCCAACCTCGTCCTGCCGCCGCTGCTGCGCAAGGCGCGCGAGAAGGGCGACTTCGACGGGCGGGACGCCGCGCTCGCCACCGAGCTGGTCTACGGCACGCTGCGCCGCCAGGGCACGTACGACGCGATCCTCGCCGCCTGCGTGGACCGGCCGCTGCGGGAGGTCGACCCGCCCGTCCTGGACGTGCTCAGCCTCGGCGCCCACCAGTTGCTCGGCACCCGTATCCCGAGCCACGCCGCCGTGTCCGCCACCGTCGAGCTGGCCCGGGTCGTGCTCGGCGACGGCCGGGCCAAGTTCGTCAACGCGGTCCTGCGCAAGGTCGCCCGCACCGACCTCGACGGCTGGCTGGAGACGGTCGCCCCGCCCTACGACGAGGACCCCGAGGACCACCTCGCCGTCGTCCACTCCCACCCGCGCTGGGTCGTCTCCGCCCTGTGGGACTCGCTCGGCGGCGGACGCGCCGGCATCGAGGACCTGCTGGACGCCGACAACGAGCGGCCCGAGGTCACCCTGGTCGCCCGGCCCGGCCGGGCCACCACCGATGAACTCCTGCACGAGGAGGCGGCGCTGCCCGGCCGCTGGTCCCCGTACGCCGTGCGGCTCACCGAGGGCGGCGAGCCCGGCGCGGTGGACGCCGTGCGCGAGGGCCGGGCGGGCGTCCAGGACGAGGGCAGCCAGCTCGTCGCCCTGGCCCTGGCGAACGCGCCGCTCGACGGACCGGACCGCGCCTGGCTGGACGGCTGCGCCGGACCCGGCGGCAAGGCGGCCCTGCTCGCCGCGCTGGCCGCCGGGCGCGGCGCGGTGCTGCTCGCCTCGGAGAAGCAGCCGCACCGGGCCGGCCTGGTCGCCAAGGCACTCGCCGGGAACCCGGGCCCGTACCAGGTCATCGCCGCCGACGGGACGCGTCCCGCCTGGCGGCCGGGCAGCTTCGACCGGGTCCTCGTCGACGTGCCGTGCACCGGCCTGGGCGCGCTGCGCCGCCGTCCCGAGGCGCGGTGGCGGCGCCGCCCCGAGGACCTGGAGGGCTTCGCCCCGCTCCAGCGCGGGCTGCTGCGCACGGCGCTGGAGTCGGTCCGGGCGGGCGGTGTCGTCGGCTACGCCACCTGCTCGCCCCACCTCGCCGAGACCAGGGCGGTCGTCTCCGACGTGCTCAAGCAGTTCCCGGAGACCGAACTGATCGACGCCCGGCCGCTGCTCCCCGGCGTCCCCGCGCTCGGCGAGGGCCCGGACATCCAGCTCTGGCCGCACCTGCACGGCACCGACGCGATGTACCTGGCCCTGATCCGCCGGACCGGCTGAGCCCCGGCGGCCTGGGCCGGGGCGCGGCCCCCGGGTACCGCCGTTACGGCCCGGCGCCGCGGCATGGCAGGCTTGGGGCATGGCCGTGCAGATCAACCCCAGCATCCTGTCCGCGGACTTCGCCCGCCTCGCCGAGGAGGCGAAGGCGGTCGAGGGCGCCGACTGGCTCCACGTCGACGTGATGGACAACCATTTCGTCCCCAATCTCACGCTCGGCGTGCCGGTCGTGGAGTCCCTGGCGCGCGCGGCGGACACCCCGCTGGACTGCCATCTGATGATCGAGGACCCGGACCGCTGGGCGCCGCAGTACGTGGAGGCGGGGGCCTCCTCGGTCACCTTCCATGTGGAGGCCGCCGCCGCGCCCGTGCGGCTGGCCCGGGAGATCCGGGCCAAGGGGGCGCGGGCCTCGATGGCGCTCAAGCCCGCCACCCCGATCGAGCCGTACGAGGACCTGCTGCCCGAGCTGGACATGCTCCTGATCATGACGGTGGAGCCCGGCTTCGGCGGACAGGCGTTCCTCGACATCATGCTGCCGAAGATCCGCCGCACCAGGGAGCTGATCGGCCGGCACGGCCTCCAGCTGTGGCTCCAGGTGGACGGCGGGGTGTCGGCCTCGACGATCGAGCGGTGCGCGGACGCCGGCGCCGACGTCTTCGTCGCCGGTTCGGCCGTCTACGGCGCCGAGGACCCGGCCGAGGCGGTCCGTGCCCTGCGCACCCAGGCGGAGAAAGCGACCGCTCAGGCGTCCTGGGTGTGCAACCACTGAGCATCAGGTACGTGAACGGCTCTCATCAGGGCTGATCGACAGCGCCGAATCTGCAAGGATGAACGGCGAATGCACGTGTGAACAGCAGTCGTGTGAACAGCAGTGAGGAGAACGCCGTGTCGGGTATGTCGGCGGGCCGGTCAGCAGTGCGGATGGGACCCGCTGAGCTGGTGCAGGCGGCGGCCATGGCCCGCCGCTTCTACCTCGAGGGCAAGTCCAAGATCCAGATCGCCGAGGAGTTCGGCGTCAGCCGCTTCAAGGTGGCCCGGGTCCTGGAGACCGCCCTCGAACGGGATCTGGTGCGCATCGAGATCCGCGTCCCCGCCGAGCTGGACGCCGAGCGCTCCGACGCGCTCCGCGCCCGCTACGGCCTCAGGCACGCCGTCGTGGTCGAGTCCCCGGCCGAGGCCGAGGAGACCCCGGACCCGGAGAACCTGGGCGAGGTCGCCGCCGACCTGCTCGGCGAACTGGTCGACGAGGGCGATGTGCTGGGCCTGGCCTGGGGCCGCTCCACCATCCACATGGCGGCGGCGCTGGACCGGCTGCCCCCGTGCACCGTGGTCCAGCTGACCGGTGTGTACGACGCGGGGACCTCCGAGCGCGGCTCGGTGGAGGCGGTGCGCCGCGCGGCCCAGGTCTCCGGCGGCGACGCCCACCCCATCTACGCGCCGATGCTGCTGCCGGACGAGGCCACCGCCGCCGCGCTGCGCAACCAGACCGGCATCGCCCGTGCCTTCGAGTACTTCGACAAGGTCACGGTCGCCTGTGTGTCCATCGGCTCCTGGGAGCCGGGCATCTCCACGGTGCACGACATGCTCAGCGACGAGGAGCGCGCCCACTACGCCTCGCTCGGCGTCGCCGCCGAGATGGCCGCGCACCTCTTCGACTCCGAGGGCCGCCGGATCGGCCGGGACCTGGGGGAGCGCTGCATCACGGTCACGGCCGACCAGCTCCGCCGGATCCCCGAGGTGGTCGCCATCGCGGGCGGCCAGCGCAAGGCGGCGGCGATCGACGCGGTGCTCCGCTCCGGCCTGGTCACCAGCCTGGTCACGGACACCTCGGCCGCCGACCACCTGCTGGCGGCCGGACCGGCTCCCAAGTCGGCCCTGAACCGCTCGGACCCGGACGGCGTCTGAGCGCACGGCCCCCTCGGGGGGCCTGGAGCAGGCCGCCGGAGGACGGCCGTGGGAGCATCGTCGGCATGCTGCTGCGGTCCGTCCCCCGCCTGTTCGCGGGGCTCCTCGTCTGTCTCTCCGTCCTGCTGGCCGGGTGTTCCACCGCTCAGGGCCCGGCCTCGCCGGCGTCCTCGCGGTCCGCCTCCCACGGCCACGGCAACCCCTCCGCCGGATCCGGCACGGCCACCCCCTCCTGGGCCCGCGGCACGGCCACCGTCCGCGTGTCCCGGCTGCCGTCCGAGGCCCGGCAGACCCTGGCCCTGATCGACAAGGGCGGCCCGTTCCCGTACACACAGGACGGTGTGGTCTTCGGCAACCTCGAGCACCGGCTGCCCCGGCACCAGCGGGGCTACTACCACGAGTACACGGTCAAGACCCCGGGCGCGCGCACCCGGGGCGCCCGCCGTCTGATCACCGGGCAGCACGCCGAGCTGTACTACACCGACGACCACTACGACACCTTCCGGGCGGTACTGCGATGAGTGAAGACCCGACCGGGCGGCTGGTGGTCGCCCTTGACCTCGACGGCATCACGGACAAGGCGGGCCTGATGGACCGCGCCGCCCGCGCCCTCGCGCTGCCCGACTGGTTCGGCCGCAACTGGGACGCGCTGGCCGATTCCCTGGGCGATCCCTCCGTATGGCCGAAAGACGCCGCCGGGCGCGGGCTGCTGCTGGTCGTCGTGGGGTGGCGCTCCTACGCCGAGGCCCGTCCCGAGGAGTGGCGCACCGCGCGGGAGGTGTTCGCGCAGGCGTCGGAGCGCACCCCCGCGCTCACCGTCGCCCTCGCCCTTGGAGGTTCCTCCTAACCCCCCGCTGACCAGCCTGGATGTTGTGACAGGGCATGACGGGCCATACGGCATGGGACAATGAAGTACGTGCTCTTTCCCCCTGGCTGACCTGTCCGGGGGCCACCTCTGATCGACTGGGATGTGCAGCACGTGCGTTTCCTCAACGACATCCAGCCCGCGTACGACCTGACGTACGACGACGTCTTCATGGTGCCGAGCCGCAGCGCGGTCGGCTCGCGTCAGGGCGTGGACCTCAGCTCCCCGGACGGCACGGGCACCACCATCCCGCTCGTCGTCGCCAACATGACCGCGATCGCCGGCCGCCGCATGGCCGAGACCGTGGCCCGGCGCGGCGGTCTGGTGGTCATCCCGCAGGACATCCCGATCGAGGTCGTCACCGAGGTGACCTCCTGGGTCAAGGGCCGCCACCACGTCCTGGACACCCCCATCGTGCTGGCCCCGCACCAGACGGTCGCCGACGCCCTGGCCCTGCTGCCCAAGCGCGCGCACAACGCCGGTGTGGTCGTCGACGAGGACCAACGGCCCGTCGGGGTGGTCACCGACCGGGATCTCACCGGGGTGGACCGCTTCACCCAGCTCGAAGTGGTGATGAGCAAGGACCTGCTCCTGCTGGACGCGGACATCGACCCGCGCGAGGCGTTCAACCGGCTCGACGCCGCCAACCGCCGCTACGCGCCCGCCGTCGACCGGGACGGCCGCCTGGCGGGCATCCTGACCCGCAAGGGCGCCCTGCGGGCCACGCTGTACACCCCGGCCGTGGACGCGCAGGGCAGGCTCCGGGTCGCCGCCGCCGTCGGTATCAACGGCGATGTGGCGGGCAAGGCCAAGCAGCTCCTCGACGCGGGCGTCGACACGCTCGTCATCGACACCGCGCACGGCCACCAGGAGTCGATGATCAGCGCGGTCCAGGTGGTCCGCGCCCTCGACCCGCGGGTGCCGATCGTGGCCGGGAACATCGTCTCCGCCGAGGGCGTCAAGGACCTGATCGACGCGGGCGCGGACATCATCAAGGTCGGGGTGGGCCCGGGTGCCATGTGCACCACCCGCATGATGACCGGTGTGGGTCGCCCGCAGTTCTCCGCCGTGCTGGAGTGCGCGGCCGAGGCGAGGAAGTACGGCAAGCACGTGTGGGCCGACGGTGGTGTCCGCCACCCCCGCGACGTCGCCATGGCACTGGCCGCCGGCGCGTCCAACGTGATGGTCGGCTCCTGGTTCGCGGGCACCTACGAGTCGCCCGGCGACCTCCAGCAGGACGCCAACGGCCGCCTCTACAAGGAGTCCTTCGGCATGGCCTCCGCGCGCGCGGTGCGCAACCGCACCTCGGAGGAGTCGGCGTACGACCGGGCCCGCAAGGCGCTGTTCGAGGAGGGCATCTCCACCTCCCGGATGTTCCTCGACCCGGACCGCCCGGGTGTCGAGGACCTGATCGACTCGATCATCGCGGGCGTCCGCTCCTCCTGCACCTACGCCGGTGCGGGCTCCCTGGAGGAGTTCGCGGAGAAGGCGATCGTCGGCGTCCAGAGCGCCGCGGGCTACGCCGAGGGCAAGCCGCTGCACGCCAGCTGGAGCTGACCGGCACCCGCTGAGGCGAGGCCCCCGCTCTCCCGGTGACGGGAGCGCGGGGGCCTTCCGCATGCCGGACACACCCGGTCAGTCCCACCCGTCCCGCACGCAACGGACGAAAGCACCGGCGCAACGAACACCCGCGCCGGGCCCCGGAACGCAACGATCATGCGGGGAGACGCAAGGTTGCTGCATTACGCTTGTGAAGCGCAGCCTCATAAGGTCTGCGCTGTACATGGCGTGGCAGGGACCCCGCTCGGTGGGTCCCCGCGGGACGGGGCGCCACCGGTCCCGCCCGCTCCGACACATCGCAGCGACAAGGAGCCGCGCGTGCTCGACCAAGGCGCACCCCCGGACCGCAGCACCACCGTCCCCCCGTCTCTCGGCGCCCGCCTGATGCGCCGCAAGCCGGTGGAACGCCTGGTCGCAGAGGGCGGTCAGGGTGAGGGCGGAACGCTCAGGCGGTCCCTGGGGCTGTGGCAGCTCACCATGATCAGCATCGGTGCCACCCTGGGCACCGGCATCTTCGTGGTGCTCGGCGAGGCCGTCCCCAAGGCCGGGCCCGCCGTCACGCTCTCCTTCGTGATCGCCGGTCTCACGGCGCTCTTCTCCGCCCTCTCCTACGCCGAGCTGGCCGGCACCATCCCGGTCTCCGGATCCTCGTACTCGTACGCATACGCAACGATGGGCGAGCTGATCGCCTGGATCTGCGGCTGGTGCCTGGTCCTGGAGTACGGCGTGTCGGTGGCCGCCGTCGCCGTCGGCTGGGGCGAGTACCTCAACGAGCTGCTCAAAGGCACGATCGGCGTGACCATACCCGCGGCCCTGTCGGCGCCGCCCGGCGACGGCGGGGTCTTCAACCTGCCCGCGCTGCTCGTCGTGCTGCTCGCGATGGTCTTCCTGCTCGGCGGCGCCAAGGAGTCGGCCCGCGCCAACACGGTCATGGTGTGTGTGAAGATCGCCGCGCTGATCCTGTTCTGCGCCATCGGCGTCCAGGGCTTCCGCTCCGGCAACTACTCCCACTTCATGCCGCTCGGCATGGGCGGTGTCAGCGCGGCGGGCGCGACGCTGTTCTTCTCGTACATCGGCTTCGACGCCGCCTCCACCGCCGGTGAGGAGGCCAAGAACGCGCAGCGCGACCTGCCCCGCGCGATCATGCTCTCCCTGGTCATCGTCACCGCGCTGTACGTCCTGGTCGCCGCCGTCGCGGTGGGCGCCAAGCCCTGGCGGCAGTTCAACGACTCGGAGGCCGCCCTCGCCCAGATCATGCGCGATGTCACCGGCCAGAGCTTCTGGGGGACGCTGCTGGCCTTCTGCGCGGTCATCGCCATCGCCAGCGTCGTACTGACCGTGCTCTACGGCCAGACCCGCATCCTGTTCGCCATGTCCCGCGACGGCCTGGTGCCCAAGGCGTTCTCCCGCGTCCACCCGAAGTCCGGCGCGCCCCGGGTGAACACGCTCATCGTGTCCCTGTTCTGCGGTGTGCTGGCCGCCGCCATCCCGCTGGGCCAGCTCGCGGACGCCACCAGCATCGGCACCCTCTTCGCCTTCGCCCTGGTCAACGTGGCCGTCGTGGTGCTGCGCCGGACCAGGCCCGCCATGCGCCGCACCTTCCGGGTGCCGCTGTCGCCGGTGCTGCCCGCGATCGGCTTCGTGCTGTGCGTGTGGATGATGGGCAGCCTGTCCACCGTCACCTGGGTGGTCTTCGGGATCTGGATGGCCGCCGGGCTCGTGATCTACTTCCTGTACGGCCACCGCCGTTCCCGTCTCGCGGCCGGTTCCGGCCCCGCGACGGCAGCCCAGTAGACCGGACGACCGGACCCGAGCCCGGAGAAATGACCCGCACCCCGTGCTGAACGAACTCGACGAACGCATCGTGCACGCCCTCGCCGAGGACGCCCGCCGCTCCTACGCGGACATCGGGCAGCTGATCGGACTGTCCGCGCCCGCCGTCAAACGGCGCGTGGACCGGCTGCGCGCCACCGGCGCCATCACCGGCTTCACGGTCCGCGTCGACCCGGCGGCGCTCGGCTGGCACACCGAGGGCTATGTGGAGATCCACTGCCGGCGCAACACCTCGCCGGAGACGATCCAGCGCGGCCTGGAGCGCTACCAGGAGGTCGTGTCCGCGTCCACCGTCACCGGTGACGCGGACGCGATCGCCCAGGTCTTCGCCGCCGACATGCGCCACTTCGAACGGGTCCTTGAGCGCATCGCGGGCGAGCCGTTCGTGGAGCGCACCAAGTCGGTCCTGGTCCTCTCCCCGCTGCTGCGCAGGTACTCCTCCGGCTCACCCACCTGAGCCCCTTCCTCACTCGGTGGGATACACCGGGTGCCAGGGCAGCACCGTGAAGTCGCCGGTGCCCGGCTCGACGGTCTCGAAGGGCGCCGCGCCCAGGCAGCGCGGCACCGTGAGCTTCTCGGTGTCCTCACTGATCCAGGTGTAGCCCACCCGGTCGTGCCGCCCGTCGTCGGTGACCGTGATGCCGACCCGGCGCCCCTTGAACGGGGTGTCCGAGTCGGTCACCACGCCCGTCAGCACCGCCGTCCGCCCGCCCGTCGTCAGGCAGTCGACCCGGCCCCGTGCGTAGCCGCCCCTGCCGTTCAGATAGTGGCTGAAGGCGAACGTGCCGTACGCCTTGAGCGGGTCCATGGTGTCCTTCGCCGCCAGATGCGCGTCGAAGGAGAAAGTGATGTCGTCGCCGAGCGGCCGGTACAGCTTGGCCGTGCCGGTCAGGGCCGCCGCCTCGCGCTGTGGCGGCCGGCCGCGCCCGCCGTCGGCGGCAGCGACGGCCGTACCCGTCGCGCACACCGCCAGCGCGGCCGCCGCGGCCGCCGGCACACGCATCCGTCCCCTGCCCATGGGCACCTCCCGTGATCGTTTCTGCCCGGTCCCTCCGGGTGTGCCCACCCTCCCGCCGCCCGGGGCCCCGGCGCGTCGTCCGCCGGTCGGCACCCGCCTCCGCCGCGCGGGGGAGGCGCACCGGCCGGACGTACCCCCGCGGCGGCAGCGCGGCGGCGTCCGCCGCGCAACGAATCGCCGCGGGCGCCGCCCGGGGCGCAACGGATCGCCCGCACAGACGCAACGGTCCCGTCTTGTCCCTCCGACCAGGCGAAACGTACCGTCGTTCCGGCCCCCCGACCGCGCCCCGCACCCTCCCTAGGACCGCCATGCCGCCGCTGCGCACCGCCCTGCTCCAGAGCTCCGGCCGCCCCGGCTCCGTCGCCGAGAACCTCAAGGTGCTCGACACCGCCGCGGGCCGCGCCGCCGAGGCAGGTGCCGGGCTGCTGGTCACCTCGGAGATGTTCCTGACCGGGTACGCGATCGGCGACGGCGTCGGCCGGCTCGCCGAGCCCGCCGACGGTGAGGCGGCCGACGCCGTCGCCGAACTCGCCTGCCGGCACGGCCTGGCCGTCGCCTACGGCTACCCGGAGCGGGCCGGCGAGGCCGTCTTCAACTCCGTCCAGCTGATCTCCGCCGACGGCACCCGGCTGGCCGGCTACCGCAAGACCCACCTCTTCGGCCCCTTCGAGCGCGAGGTGTTCACGCCCGGCGACGAGCCCGTCGTCCAGGCCGAGCTGGGCGGCCTGAGGGTCGGCCTGCTGATCTGCTACGACGTCGAGTTCCCGGAGAACGTCCGCGCGCACGCCCTGGCCGGTACCGACCTCCTGGTCGTCCCGACCGCGCAGATGCACCCGTTCCAGTTCGTCGCCGAGTCGCTGGTGCCGGTGCGCGCCTTCGAGAACCAGCTCTACGTCGCCTACGTCAACCGGGCCGGGCAGGAGGGCGACTTCGAGTTCGTCGGCCTCTCCGTCCTCGCCGGACCCGACGGCAGCGCCCGCGCCCGCGCCGGCCGCGGCGAGGACCTGCTCCTCGCCGACGTCGACCCCGCCGCGCTCGCCGCCTCCCGCGCGGCCAACCCGTATCTGAGCGACCGCCGCCCCGGCCTCTACGGTTCCCTCGGCATTCCCGGCTGACGCCCGCCCCGCCCCGCAACCCCGCGACCTTCCCCGTGCAAGGAGTCCGTACCCCATGACGTCCACCGTGCCCAACGCCGTCGAGCACGCAGACGAGCAGCAGCCGCCGATCACCATGTTCGGCCCGGACTTCCCGTACGCCTACGACGACTTCCTCGCCCACCCGGCCGGGCTCGGCCAGATACCCGCCACCGAGCACGGCGCCGAGGTCGCGGTCGTCGGCGGCGGCCTGTCCGGGGTCGTGGCCGCCTACGAGCTGATGAAGATGGGTCTGAAGCCCGTCGTGTACGAGGCGGACCGGATCGGCGGCCGGCTGCGCACCGTCGGCTTCGAGGGCTGCGACGAGTCGCTGACCGCCGAGATGGGCGCGATGCGCTTCCCGCCCTCCTCCACGGCGCTCCAGCACTACATCGACCTGGTGGACCTCAGGACCCGGCCCTTCCCCAACCCGCTCGCCGAGACCACCCCCTCGACGGTCGTCGACCTCAAGGGCGAGTCGCACTACGCCGAGACCGTCGACGACCTGCCGCAGGTCTACCGGGACGTCGCGGACGCCTGGGGCCGGTGCCTGGAGGAGGGCGCCGACTTCTCCGACATGAACCGCGCCCTGCGCGAGCGGGACGTGCCGCGCATCCGCGAGATCTGGTCGCGCCTCGTGGAGAAGCTCGACAACCAGACCTTCTACGGCTTCCTGTGCGACTCCGAGGCGTTCCGGTCCTTCCGGCACCGGGAGATCTTCGGCCAGGTCGGCTTCGGCACCGGCGGCTGGGACACCGACTTCCCGAACTCCATCCTGGAGATCCTGCGCGTCGTCTACACCGAGGCGGACGACCACCACCGCGGCATCGTCGGCGGCTCGCAGCAGCTGCCCCTCAGGCTGTGGGAGCGCGAGCCGGAGAAGATCGTCCACTGGCCGTACGGCACCTCGCTGAAGTCCCTGCACCCCGGCGGCGAGCCGCGCCCGGCCGTGACCCGGCTGCACCGCACCGCCGGCAACCGGATCACCGTGACGGACGCCGACGGCGACATCCGCACCTACCGCGCCGCGATCTTCACCGCCCAGTCCTGGATGCTGCTGTCCAAGATCCAGTGCGACGACGAGCTGTTCCCGATCGACCACTGGACGGCGATCGAGCGCACCCACTACATGGAGTCCAGCAAGCTGTTCGTGCCGGTGGACCGGCCGTTCTGGCTGGACAAGGACGAGGCCACCGGGCGGGACGTCATGTCGATGACGCTGACCGACCGGATGACCCGCGGCACGTACCTGCTGGACGACGGCCCGGACAAGCCCGCCGTGATCTGCCTCTCCTACACCTGGTGCGACGACAGCCTGAAGTGGCTGCCGCTGTCCGCGAACGAGCGGATGGAGGTCATGCTGAAGTCGCTGTCGGAGATCTATCCGCGGGTCGACATCAGGAAGCACATCATCGGCAACCCGGTGACCGTCTCCTGGGAGAACGAGCCCTACTTCATGGGCGCGTTCAAGGCCAACCTGCCCGGCCACTACCGCTACCAGCGCCGCCTGTTCACCCACTTCATGCAGGACCGGCTGCCCGCGGACAAGCGGGGCATCTTCCTGGCGGGCGACGACATCTCCTGGACGGCCGGCTGGGCCGAGGGCGCCGTCCAGACCGCGCTGAACGCGGTCTGGGGCGTGATGCACCACTTCGGCGGGGCCACGGACGCGGCCAACCCGGGCCCCGGCGACGTCTACGACGAGATCGCGCCCGTCGAACTCCCCGAGGACTGAGCCCGGCCGCGGGCCGTCACAGCCCCGCGGCCCGCGCCTTCTCGTACAGCTCGGCGGCCACGTCCTTCAGCTCACCGGCGTCCCGCAGGGTGCTCTGGAGATCGACCAGGATCTCCTGCATCCCCAGCTCCACATAGGGGAACAGGTCCTCGACGATCTGGTCGACGCTGCCGTGGAAGTGCGCCCGGTCGGCGCCCTCCTGGGCCTTGGCCGCGTAGCGGGCGTTGGCCCGCAGCACGGTCCGGATCGGCTGCTGCCGGCCGCGCTCGGCGGCCAGATCCTGCAAGGCGTGCCACTGCGCGGCCACCTGGTCGATGCCCATGCTGGTCGGCAGCCAGCCGTCCGCGTGCTCCACCAGCCGCTCACGCGCCTTGCGGCTGCCCGCGGCCAGCAGGACGGGGATGGGCCGGGCGGGCTTGGGGCCCACCAGCGCCGAGTCGATCCGGGTGACCGGGCCGTGGTGGCGCACCGGGTCCGGGCCCCACACCGCGCGGCAGACGTCGATCACCTCGTCCAGCACCCGGCCGCGCTCCTCGATCGGGCGGACGCCCGCCGCCGCGTACTCGTCCGTCGACCAGCCGGTGCCGAAGCCCGCGATCACCCGGCCGCCGCTGGCCGCGTCCAGCGAGGCGAGCGAGCGGGCGAGCTGGAACGGCACGTGCAGCGGCGCCACGAGCACGCTGGTGCCCAGGTCCACCCGCTCGGTGGCCGCCGCGGCGAGGGTGAGCGTGACCAGCGGCTCGGCCACATGGCGGTAGGCGTCGGGCCAGGGCAGGCCCTCGATGCCGTACAGGCCCTGGGTGGCGGGCTCGGGGAACAGCGCCCGCTCGTACACCCACAGGCTGTCGTAGCCGATCTCCTCCGCGGCCCGCGCCACGTCGGGCACGTCCCTGCCGAGGTCGTACTGCCGGTTCTGCGGAAGGCCCAGTCCCAGACGGGTCGCCATGGCGATGCGCTCCTTCGTGATGCCGGTGATCACCGATGTCCCGGTGCAGAAGAGCCAACGTACCGTGAGGACAAGGGAGTTCCGGGGAACCGGGTGCGGGCCGGGCGGGTGTCAGCGCGGCAGCGGGGTGAGCATCATGCGCGCGGCGAGGCCGACGGCCGCGTCCAGCCGGCGGGCGGATTCCCCGGCCAGCTCGGGCACCGGGCGCAGCGCCCACAGCGTCCGCGCGGCCGTCCAGGCGGCGTCCCGTGCCCGCTCGGGGTGCCAGGCGCCGAGCAGATGGGTGAGCGGGTCGGCGATCCGCAGCAGGTCGGGGCCCGGCGCCAGGTCGTCCCGGGCGCGTTCCTCCAGCGCGGCGAGGAGATCGCCCACGCGCTCGAAGGCGCCCTCCAGCTCGGCCGGTTCGCACCCCAGGGCGGCGCAGGTGTCCACCACGGCGAGCGCCAGATCGTGCCCGGTGTGCGCGTGCAGGCCCGCCAGGGCGAACTGGAGCGGCCGTACGCCGGGGTGCCGGCGCGCCTGGAGCAGCGGACGCCAGCAGTCCGGCGCGCGCCGCTCCCCGGCCGCCGGGTCCACGGCGGCCAGATACCGTCCGGCGAGCCGTGCGTGCAGCGCGGCCGCGGCCCGCGCGGTGGCGGGCCGCCCGGCCGCCGGGCGGCGGGCGGCCTCCTCGGCGACCGCGAGGTAGACGCGGTGGAAGACCGCGATCCCGTCCCGCTCCGGCGGTCCGGCGGCGCTCGCGCGCAGCCGGGCCAGGACCGTGTCCACGGCGGCTGCGGTGTCGGTGGTCCCGGCGGCGTCCGGCCGGCGGGCGAGTCGTGCCGATTGCCCCATGCGGGCAGCGTCGCAGGCACGCACCGCGGCCGGTGCCGACGGGCCGGAGCTTCCCCGGAACGGGGGAACGCCCGCCCGGTCCGGGGCCGGTCCGCCGGATGTACGGCTACGGTGCGGCCGGTGCGCGGCTACGGCGCGGAGGTCCCCGCGTCGCCGCCGGGACGGCCCGGCGCGTCGTAGGAGGAGGTGCCCTCGTCGAGCAGTGGTTCCTGCTGCTTCAGATGCGCGGGGGCGAAGGCGCGCAGGGCGTGGTAGCCGGTGATGACGACGACCGTGCCGAGGGCGATGCCGCTCAGGGAGAAGGTGTCGGTGAACTTCATGCTGACGTTGCCGACGCCGATGATGATGCCCGCGGCGGCCGGCACCAGGTTCAGCGGATTGCGCAGGTCGACCCGGGCGTTGCTCCAGATCTGCGCGCCGAGCAGACCGATCATGCCGTACAGGATGACGGTGATGCCGCCGAGCACACCGCCCGGGATCGCGGCCACGACCGCGCCGAACTTCGGGCAGAGGCCGAACAGCAGCGCGAACCCGGCGGCGGCCCAGTAGGCGGCCGTGGAGTAGACGCGGGTGGCGGCCATGACGCCGATGTTCTCGGAGTAGGTGGTGTTGGGCGGGCCGCCCACCGCCGTGGACAGCACGGAGGCCACGCCGTCCGCCGAGATCGCCGTGCCCAGCTTGTCGTCGAGCGGGTCGCCGGTCATCTCGCCGACCGCCTTCACATGGCCCGCGTTCTCCGCGACCAGCGCGATGACGACGGGCAGCGCGACCAGGATCGCCGACCAGTGGAACGCCGGGCCGTGGAAGGACGGCAGCCCGACCCAGTCGGCCTTGCCGACGCCCGAGAGGTCCAGGCGCCAGTGGTCGGTGAGCTTCCCCGACCCGTCCACGGAGTGGATCTTGCCGAAGACCCGGTCGAAGATCCACGAGATGCCGTAGCCGAAGACCAGCCCGAGGAAGATCGCGATCCGGGACCAGAAACCCCGCAGGCAGACGACGGCCAGACCGGTGAACAGCATCACCAGCAGCGCGGTCCACTGGTCCTGCGGCCAGTAGGTGGAGGCGGTCACCGGGGCCAGGTTGAAGCCGATCAGCATGACGACGGCGCCGGTGACGATCGGCGGCATCGCGGCGTGGATGATCCGCGCCCCGAACCGCTGCACCGCCACACCGACCAGGAACAGCACCGCGCCGACGACCAGGACCGCGCCGGTCACCGTCGCGCTGGTGCCGCCCTGCGCCCGGATCACCGCGGCGACGCCCACGAACGACAGCGAGCAGCCCAGGTAGCTGGGCACCCGGCCGCGGGTGGCGAGCAGGAAGATCACGGTCGCCACGCCCGACATCATGATGGCGAGGTTGGGGTCGAGGCCCATGAGCACGGGGGCCACGAAGGAGGCGCCGAACATGGCCACGACGTGCTGGGCGCCGAGCCCGACCGTGCGGGGCCAGGACAGCCGTTCGTCGGGCCGGACCACCGCTCCGGGTGCGGGCGTGCGCCCGTCACCGTGCAGTTTCCAGCGCACGCCGAGGTCCATGGTGGGGTTTCGCTTTCTCTGTACGTGAAGTCGGTCGAGACCATTGTGCGGGTGGCGGGCGGCTGACCAGCACCTTCCCCGCCACACAAGGTGAGCGACCGCTTAGGATGGCGGGCGAACCATCCCCGGCCCGTACGTCCAGGAGCACCGCCGTGACCACCGAAGCACCCGCAGCACCCGACCTGTCGTACGGACGGCTGGTCCCCGTCGCCGTCCACTTCGACGACCTGGACGCCCTGGGACTGCTGCACAACGCCCGCTACCCGCTGCTGGTGGAGCGGGCCTGGTCACAGCTGTGGCACGGGCACGGCTTCCGCTTCGAGGGCGACTGGACGGCGGCGGGCGACGCCTGCAACGCGGTCAGGGAACTGCGGATCACCTATGACGCGCCGGTCACCCGGCCGGGTGAGTACGCCGTCCACCTGTGGCTGGACCGGCTCGGCACCACCGGTCTCACCTACGGCTTCCGCTTCTGCTCGGCCGACGGCGCGCTGACGTACGCCTCGGGCAGCCGCGTCCTGGTCCGGCTGGACGCGGCCACCCTGCGGCCCGCCCCCTGGAGCGAGGGGTTCAGGCGCGCGGGCCGGGCACTGCTGCGTCCGGCGCGGTGATCTTCGGACGGTCCCGGTCACCGGCCCGCAGCACTCCGGCGAAGACCGCGAGACCGCAGGCCAGCACGGTGACGAGACCGAACGACACCACCAGGCTGGTGGCCTGGGCGAGCCCGCCGATCGCACTCGGCGCGACCAGCCCGGAGGTGTACGTGATGGTCGCCACGCCCGCGATGGCCTGACTGGGGTTCGGTCCGCTGCGGCCCGCCGCGGCGAAGCAGAGCGGCACGACCACCGCGATACCGAGCCCCATCAGCGCGAACCCGCCCATCGCCACGGCCGGGTGCCCCGCCAGCACCACCAGCAGGCCGCCCACGACGGCCAGCAGGCCCCCGGCCCGCACGGTGCGCACCGAGCCGTACCGGTCCACCACGCGGTCGCCGGCGATCCGGGCGACGGCCATGGTGAGCGTGAAGCCCGTGGTGCAGGCCGCGGCGAGCCCGGCCGAGGTCTCCAGCTGGTGGCGCAGATACACCGCCGACCAGTCCAGGCTGGCGCCCTCCGCGAACACCGCGCAGAACCCGACCGCGCCGATCAGCAGCGCCGACCTGGGCGGCAGCGCGAACCGCGGCGGCGGCTCCTCGTCCTCGGCCGGCTGGAGGTCCAGCACCCAGGTGCAGGCGACCAGGCCGAGGACCGTCAGCACACCGGCCGCCAGGACATGGTGCAGGCGGGCGTCCGCGCCCAGGTGCGCGGCCAGGGTGCCGGCCGCCGAGCCGACCAGGGCGCCCCCGCTCCACATCCCGTGCAGCCCGGACATGATCGACCGGCCCAGCCGGTTCTCCACCTCCACGCCGAGGGCGTTCATCGCGACGTCCGCCATGCCGGACGAGGCGCCGTAGACGAACAGCGCCAGGCACAGGACCGGCAGGTTCGGGGCGAGGGCGGGCAGGACCAGTGAGAGCGTCCACAGGGCCAGCAGGCCGCGCAGCGCGGTGCGGGCGCCGAAGCGGTGGCTGATGCCGCCCGCGAGCGGCATCGCCAGGGACGCGCCCAGCGCGGGGAAAGCGAGCGCGAGGCCCAGCTGCCCGGCGCTGACCGAGGCATGGTCCTGGATCCACGGCACCCGGGTCGCGAACGAACCGGTCACCGAGCCGTGCACGGCGAAGACGGCCGCCACGGCGTACCGGGCGCGTCTGACCTCGCGCTGCTGGTGGACCACTGCTGTCATTCTCCGGCCCCTCCCGGGCTGTGTGCTCTCCGGCCGACGTGCGGACGTAAACTATCAGGGACCCTGCCTGATAGATAGGGGATTTGCGGCCGCCCGCCCCGCGCGGCCCGGTCCCGCGGATCTGGGAGGATTCCCGCCATGCCCGCATCCCCGAGCACCGCCCGAGCCATCAACGACCGGCTCGCCCTGCGCCTGTTGCAGCAGGAAGGGCCGTTGACGGCAGGGCAGTTGAAGCAGTTCACCGGGCTGTCCCGGCCCACCGTCGCCGACCTGGTCGACCGCCTGACGGCCTCCGGTCTGATCACCGTCGTGGGGGAGTCCGGCGAGCAGCGGCGCGGCCCCAACGCGCGGCTCTACGGCATCGTCGCCGACCGCGCGTACCTCGCCGCCCTCGACGTGCGCACCGACAGCGTCGCCGTGACCGTCTCCGACCTGCTGGGGCGGGAACTGGCCGAGGCGTCGGCGCCGGTCGGCCCGGACACCGGGACCGGCCCCGCGGTCGAGCAGGCCGTCACGCTCGTGGAGCGGGCCGCCAAGGAGGCGGGAGCGCCCCGGCTGCACACCGTCGGCATCGGCGCGCCCGGCCTGATCGACCCGGTGTCGGGCGAACTGCGCGACTCCACCGGGCTGCCCGAGTGGCACCGCCGGCTGGTGGCCGCCCTCCAGGAACGCCTGCCGCACGCGCGGGTCATCGTCGAGAACGAGACCAACCTCGCGGCCCTGGCCGAGCAGCGTGACGGGGCCGCGAGGGGACGGGACACCTTCGTCCTGCTGTGGCTCGGCCACGGCACCGGCGCGGCGGTGGTCCTGGACGGCGCGCTGCGGCACGGCGCCTCGGGCGGCACCGGCGAGATCGGCTTCCTGCCCGTGCCCGGCACCGGCGGCCTGCCCTCGGCGACCGACTGCACGGGCGGCTTCCACTCGCTGGCGGGCTCGGCGGCGGTGGTGGAACTGGCCGCCGAGCACGGGCTGACGGGTACGCCCTCGGGCCGTGAGGCGGCTGCCGCGGAACTGGTGCGCGGCGCGGTGCGCGGCTCCTCGCCCCAGGCCGGGCGGTTCCTCGACGCCCTCGCCGACCGGCTGGCGCTCGGGGCGGCCTCCGTGGTGGCCGTGCTGGACCCCGGGTGCGTGGTGCTCGGCGGGGACACCGGCCGGGCCGGCGGCGAGGCGCTCGCCGCCCGGGTGGCCCGGCGGATCGCCCGCATGTCACCGCTGCCCACCCAGGTGCGGCCGAGCACCCTGGGCGGTGCGGCCGTCCTGCGCGGGGCCCTCCTGACGGCTCGCGACCGCGCCCAGGAGATCCTTTTCGCCCCGCCGGGCACGACGGGGGCACCGGTCCGGCCGGTGTGACAGCACCCGCGCGCGGACACCCCCGGCCCCGCCGTCCCCGTACGCGGATGTCCCTGGCCCGCCGTCTCAGTCCGGCAGGCCGGTGCCCCCGAAGCGTCCCGTCAGATACTCCTCGAAGGTCCGCCTGCCGACCGCCCGGTCCGGGGCGAGATGGCCGCCCTCGCGGTAGCCCCGGTAGACCCGGCCCGCCAGCGGGACGTTCAGGACGGGGCGGTGGCGGCCCGTCGCCCTGAGATAGGCGCGGGCCAGGGACTCGACGCCGCGGACCTCGGGGCCGCCCATGTCCGGCACCCGGCCCGCCGGAGCACCCGCCGCCAGCGCGGCCAGCCGGCCGGCGACCTCCGCGACCTCCACCGGCTGGTCCCGCACCCCGGCCGGGAGCAGCATCACCGGCGGCCCGGCCAGCTTCCCGAGGAGGTCGGCCACGAGGTCGTGGAACTGGGTGGCACGCAGCACGGTCCAGCCGAGACCCGACTCCTCGACCAGCCGCTCCACGGCCCGCTTGGTCTGGTAGTAGCCGAGCGGCACGTGGTCGACGCCCACGATGGAGACGTACACGAGATGGGAGACCCCGGCGCCGCGCGCCGCCGCGATCAGATGGGCGGCCCCCTCCTCGTCGCCGCCCCGGGTCGAACTCGCGCAGTGCACGACCGTGTCCACGCCCGCGACGGCCGCGTCCAGCCCCGGGCCGCCCTCGCGCAGATCGACGCCGTACGGCCGGGAGCGCCGGCTGAGCACGCGCACCTCGTGCCCGTCCGCGCGCAGCCGCTCGGCGACGAGCGCGCCGAGGGTTCCGGTGCCGCCGGTCACCAGGATCGTGGTCATGAGGCCCAGTCCCTTCCCTGACGTCGTGCGAGGTCCGTGACGCCGTACGAGGTCCGTGACGCCGTACGAGGTTCAGCTTGTCCGGCTTCGGGCCCGCCCGCACCCGCGCCGCGCGAGCGGCCCTGCGGCGATCCGAACTGGCGTCCGGTGCCGCCCTGTTGACCCCACTGGTCTAGTCCTTTTACTGTCTGACCCAGGAACAGACCGGCCCGGCGGCGGTGACGACGGCCCTTGCCCGCCGCCGGGCCTTTCACGCGCGCCCGGCGCACCCCGGCACGCGCGCCCGTGCCGAGGGCGGTACTGCGCTCTGTGAGCGAGCCCACACCGATCGTCCGGATGGACGTCCACCGGGCGTGGCACACTGGCCGTGTACCAGTAGCAGCGCACTCCGGGGTCGGTGAAAGTCCGAACCGGCGGTTACAGTCCGCGACCCGGTCGCTTCCAGCGGCCGGTTGACCAGGTGAAATTCCTGGACCGACGGTTAAAGTCCGGATGGGAGGCAGTGCGCGGCGAGCGGGCACATCTGTGCGCGTCGCCGTCTACGGGCCCGTTCGGCGACGGGTCCGCTCCGGCGTCGGCGCCCGGCGTGTGGTCCCCTCGTGTGCTCTGCCGTCTCGGCAGCCCCGGAGTCCGTGCCCGAAGAGGCAGGAGGACCCGGGAAGTGTTCACCGGAATCGTCGAAGAGCTGGGCGAGGTCACCGCCGTCGAGGACCTCGGCGACGCCGCTCGCTTCCGTCTCCGCGGCCCCGTCGTCACCGAGGGCGCGCGGCACGGCGACTCCATCGCCGTGAACGGCGTCTGTCTCACCGTCGTCGAGCACGACGGCGAGGAGTTCACCGCCGACGTCATGGCGGAGACCCTCAAGCGCTCCAGCCTCGGCGTCCTCGCCGCGGGCTCCCGGGTCAACCTCGAACGCCCCACCGCCGTCGGCGCCCGCCTCGGCGGCCACATCGTGCAGGGCCACGTCGACGGCACCGGCACGATCCTGGAGCGCACGCCCTCCGCGCACTGGGAGATCGTGAAGATCTCGCTGCCCGCCCCGCTCGCCCGCTATGTCGTCGAGAAGGGCTCCATCACCGTCGACGGCATCAGCCTCACCGTCGTCGAGGCCGGCGCCGAGCACTTCACCGTCAGCCTCATCCCCACCACCCTCGCCCTGACCACCCTCGGCATCAAGCAGCCCGGCGACCCGGTCAACCTGGAAGTGGACGTCGTCGCCAAGTACGTCGAGCGGTTGCTCGGCGACCGCGCCCCGGGGGCCGGCCGGTGAACTGGCTGAACTCCGAGGCGTTCACCGCGTTCGGCCAGCACATCAAGTGGTCCGACATGATCGGCAACATCATCGGACTGCTCGGTCTCGCCTTCGGCTGGCGCCGCTCGATCTGGAGCTGGCCCACCCAGTTCCTGTCCGGCGCGATCCTCTTCGCCGCCTTCGCCACCGCCCACCTCTCCGGCAGCGCGGGCAAGCAGATCGTCGTCATGGTCGTCGCCGGCTACGGCTGGGTGCAGTGGAACCGCGGCCGGCGGACGGGGGCCGACGGCCACATCGCCGTCCGCTTCGCCACCTGGCGGGAACGGGCCGCCCTGCTCGCCGTCGCCGCCGTCGGCACCGTCGCGGTCGCCTCCCTGTTCGAGGCGTACCCGTCCCTGTCCTGGGACCCCTGGCCGGACGCCTACATCTTCGTCGGAACCGTCGTCGCCATGTACGCCCAGGCCCGCGGCATGGTCGAGTTCTGGCTCGCCTGGCTGCTCGTCGACGCCGTCGGCGTCCCGCTGAACTTCGCCAACGGCTTCGCCTTCTCCGGCTTCGTCTACGTCCTCTACGGCGCGCTCGTCCTGTGGGGCCTGCGCGACTGGTGGCTGCGCTCCCGGCACGGGGCGCGGCCCGTCCCGGAAGGAGCGCCCGCATGAGCGCCCACCCGTCCGCCACCGCCCCGAACGAGGCGCTGCGCGCCGCGCCCGCGGTCCCGCCCGTCCTCTACAGCACCGACAACATCGAGGACTTCGCGCTCGACCCGGTCGAGCAGGCCGTCGCCGACATCGCGGCCGGCCGTCCCGTCGTGGTCGTCGACGACGAGAACCGTGAGAACGAGGGCGACCTCGTCGTCGCCGCCGAGAAGGCGACCCCCGAGATCGTCGCCTTCATGATGAGCGAGTGCCGCGGTCTGATCTGCGCCCCCATGGAGGGCGGGGAACTCGACCGGCTGCACCTGCCGCAGATGGTCGAGGACAACACCGAGTCGATGCGGACGGCCTTCACGGTCTCCGTCGACGCCACCGCCGCGCACGGCGTCACCACCGGCATCTCCGCCGCCGACCGCGCCACCACCCTCCAGCTCCTGGCGAGCGGCACCGCCGAGCCCACCGACCTCGTACGGCCCGGCCATGTCTTCCCGCTGCGCGCCCGGCCGGGCGGCGTCCTCGCCCGCGACGGCCACACCGAGGCCGCCGTCGACCTCGCCCGGCTCGCGGGACTGCGCCCGGCCGGCGCGATCGTCGAGATCGCCGGCGAGGACGGCCGGATGCTCCGCCTGCCCGACCTGGTCCTGTTCGCCCGCAAGCACGGTCTGACCATCATCTCCATCGAGGACCTGATCGCCCACCGCCGCGGCAGCGAGCCCACCGTCCGCCACGAGGCGGAGGTCAGCCTCCCCACCGCGCACGGCACCTTCACCGCCCACGGCTTCCGCTCCACCGTCGACGGCGTGGAGCACATCGCCCTGGTGCACGGCGAGATCGGCACCGGCGAGGACGTCCTGGTCCGCGTCCACTCCGAATGCCTGACCGGGGACGTCTTCGGCTCCCTGCGCTGCGACTGCGGCCCCCAGCTGGACGCCTCCCTGGAGCGCATCCAGCGCGAAGGCAGGGGAGTGGTGGTCTATCTGCGCGGCCACGAGGGGCGCGGCATCGGCCTGATGTCGAAGCTGCGCGCCTACGAGCTCCAGGAGCGCGGCCGCGACACGCTGGACGCCAACCTCGAACTCGGCCTGCCCGCCGACGCGCGGGACTACGGCGCCGGCGCGCAGATCCTGCGCGACCTCGGGGTGCGCAGCGTCCGCCTGATGACCAACAATCCCGACAAGACCGAGGCGCTGACCGGCCACGGCATCAAGGTCACCGGCCGCGAGCCCATGCCCGTCCAGGCCGGTGAGCACAACCTCCGCTACCTGCGCACCAAGCGGGACCGGATGGGGCACGACCTGCCCTGGCTGGACGCGTCCACCGCGTCCGCCTGCGGCAACCAGTAGACCTGCGCGGGCCGGCCGGGACCGGCACGGGCGAGAACACCAGCACGGAGGAGACACGTGAGCGGCAAGGGTGCACCGGAACTGTCCGTCCGCAACTGCGGCGACCTCAGGGTCGCCGTCATCGCGGCGCAGTGGCACGAAAAGGTGATGGACGGACTCGTGGACGGCGCCCTGCGCGCGCTGCACGAGCTGGGGATCGACGAGCCCACGCTGCTCCGGGTCCCCGGCAGCTTCGAACTCCCGGTGGTGGCCAAGGTGCTCGCCGGACGCGGCTACGACGCGGTCGTCGCCCTCGGTGTCGTCATCCGCGGCGGCACCCCGCACTTCGACTACGTCTGCCAGGGCGTCACCCAGGGGCTGACGCAGGTCTCCGTGGACACCGGCGTGCCCATCGGCTTCGGCGTGCTCACCTGTGACGACGAGGAACAGGCGCTGGACCGGGCCGGTCTGGAGGGCTCCCGCGAGGACAAGGGGCACGAGGCGGTGACCGCGGCGGTGGCGACCGCCGCCACGCTGCGTTCAGTATCCGAACCCTGGCGGTGACCAGGGGGCCGGAGCGCGTAGGGTAAGCAGCACCATGTCCAAGAAGACGTTCGAGGAGCTGTTCACCGAGCTCCAGCAGAAGGCCGCCCACGGCGACCCCGCCACCTCCCGCACCGCCGAACTGGTCGGCAAGGGGGTCCATGCCATCGGCAAGAAGGTCGTCGAGGAGGCCGCAGAGGTCTGGATGGCCGCCGAGCACGAGGGCAAGGAGGCCGCCGCCGAGGAGATCTCGCAGCTGCTGTACCACGTCCAGGTGATGATGGTCGCCCGCGGCATCTCCCTGGACGACGTCTACGCCCACCTGTAAGTCACCGCACTCCGCCCGCACATCCCCTCACGCGAAGGAAGCCGACCTCATGCTGCGCATCGCCGTCCCCAACAAGGGTTCACTCTCCGGCCCTGCGGCGGACATGCTGCATGAGGCCGGCTACCAGCAGCGCCGCGAGTCCAAGGAACTGCGCATCGTCGACCCGGTCAACGAGGTGGAGTTCTTCTACCTCCGCCCCCGCGACATCGCGATCTACGTCTCCTCCGGCCGGCTGGACATCGGCATCACCGGCCGCGACCTGCTCGTGGACTCCGGTGCCGACGCCGAGGAGATCCTCCCGCTCGGCTTCGCCCGCTCCACCTTCCGCTTCGCCGCCAAGCCGGGCACGGCCGAGAGCGCGCGGGACCTGAAGGGCCGTACGGTCGCCACCTCCTACGAGGGCATCGTCGCCGGACACCTCGCCGAGCACGGCATCGACGCCTCCGTCGTCCACCTCGACGGCGCCGTGGAGACCGCCATCGAACTGGGTGTCGCCGAGGTGATCGCCGACGTCGTCGAGACCGGCACCTCCCTGCGCAACGCGGGCCTTGAGGTCTTCGGCGAGCCGATCATGAAGTCCGAGGCCGTCGTCATCCGGCGCACCGGCGCCGACACCGAGGACCCCAAGGTCCAGCAGTTCCTGCGCCGCCTCCAGGGCGTCCTGGTCGCCCGGACGTACGTGATGATGGACTACGACTGCCGGGTCGAGCAGCTGGAGAAGGCCGTGGCGCTCACCCCCGGCCTGGAGTCCCCGACCGTCTCCCCGCTGCACAACGAGGGCTGGGTCGCCGTGCGCGCCATGGTCCCGGCCAAGGACGCCCAGCGGATCATGGACGACCTGTACGCGATCGGCGCCCGCGCCATCCTGACCACGGCCATCCACGCCTGCCGCCTCTGAGGACGACCGACCGATGTCCGACCTGCCGCCCGCCCTTCCCGTCACCTTCCGGCCGGGGCACACCCGCGCGGTGCTGCTCTCCGCGGGGGCCGCGATCTTCGTCGTGATCGCGGCCGTGGCCGTCCTGCTGGAACAGCTCACCCCGGGCGAACGCATCAGCTTCGTCTTCACCGGCGCCCTGCTGGCCGGCGTGCTGGCGCTGCTGGCCCGGCCGAAGGTGGTCGCCGACGACTCCGGCGTCACTGTGGTGAACATCGCATCCCGGCGTCATCTGGAGTGGCCGCAGGTCCTCCAGGTGAATCTGCGGCCCGGCGACCCCTGGGTGTTCCTCAACCTGAGCGACGGCACCAGCCTGCCCGTACTGGGCATCCAGCCCGGAATCGCAAGGCAGCGGGCCATCGCCGACGCCCGCGCGCTGCGTGCCCTCGTCGAGTCGCACGCCACCGCGGACCCGGAGCAGACCCGCGGCGCGTGACCCGCACCCGCCTCCGGGGTGAACCTCGGGGGCGGCTCGGGGTCCTCCGCCCTGACGCATCCGGCCCGGACTTGATTAATCTGGTGGGCGGAGACGTGTCGCTGCGTCCCCGCCCCTGAGCGCCGCCCGGTGCCAGGGGTTCCTGCTACCCGAGGAGTGACTCCCTCCGGCGATGGACGGATCGTCCTGCAGTACCTGCGCCGCCCCCTGCCGACATAGCGCGCACCGCGACCGAGCGGTCCGCCCGCGCACTCAGGCGGCGGCATCATGACCCTCCCCCTGCTGCTCCTCGGAGCGGCCCTCCTGCTGATCCTCGCCAACGGCTTCTTCGTCGCGGCGGAGTTCGGCCTGGTGACGGTCGAGCGCCCGGACGCCGAGAAGGCCGCGGCCGACGGCGACCGACGCGCCCGTACGGTCGTCGAGTCGCTGGGCGAGCTGTCCTTCCAGCTCTCCGGCACCCAGCTCGGCATCACCATCACCTCCCTCGTCGTCGGCATGCTCGCCGAACCGGCGCTGGCCGAGCTGCTGCACGGCCCCATCACCGCGACCGGCCTGCCCGCGGGCGCCGTCTCCGGTGTCGCCGTGGTCGTCGGCATGCTGCTCGCCTCCGCCCTCCAGATGGTGATCGGCGAGCTGGTCCCCAAGAACTGGGCGGTCTCCCGGCCGTTGCAGGTCGCGCGGTTCGTCGCGGGCCCGCAGCGCCACTTCTCGCGGCTGTTCCGCCCGGTGATCGCCGCGCTGAACACCGTCGCCAACCGGCTGGTACGGGCCCTGGGCGTGGAGCCCGCCGACGAGCTGGCCTCCGCCCGCACCCCCGGCGAGCTGGTCTCGCTGGCCCGGCACTCGGCCCAGGCCGGCGCCCTGGAGCAGGACACGGCCGACCTGTTCGTCCGCACCCTGTCCCTGGGCGAGCTGACCGCGCAGCACGTGATGACGCCGCGCGTGAAGGTCAGCGCCCTCCAGTTCTCCGCGACCGCCGAGGACGTGGTCAACCTCACCCGGGCCACCGGGCTGTCCCGCTTCCCCGTCTACCAGGAGAAGATCGACGAGGTGGTCGGCATGGCCCATCTCAAGGACGCCCTCGCCGTCCCGGCGCACGAGCGGCTGCGCACCCCGGTCGGCCGTATCGCCCGGCCCGCGCTGCTGGTCCCCGAGACCCTGCCGGTGCAGCCGCTGCTGGCGCAGCTGCGCAGCGAGCAGCCCATCGCGGTCGTCGTCGACGAGTACGGCGGTACCGCGGGCGTCGTCACCCTGGAGGACATCGTCGAGGAACTCGTCGGCGAGGTCCGCGACGAGCACGACGCCAAGGACGTGCCCGAACTCGCCCCGGTACCGCCGGAGGACGGCCGGCCCGCCTGGGACGCCGACGGCGGCTGCCGGGTCGACCTGCTCCGCCGCATCGGCCTGGACGCGCCCGAGGGCCCGTACGAGACCGTCGCCGGGCTGGTCGCCGATCTGCTCGGCCGCATCCCGGCCCCCGGCGACCGGGCCGAACTGCCGGGCTGGCGGCTGTCCGTGCGCCAGGTCGGCCACTACCGCGCCGAACGGGTCCGCCTGGTCCGCACGGCCACCGCGGCCGACACCGCCGAGGCCGTCACGGAGGCCGCCCGATGAGCGTGCTCCAACTGGTCCTGGCCGCCCTGCTGGTACTGGCCAACGGCTTCTTCGTCGGCGCCGAGTTCGCGCTCGTCTCCGTGCGCCGCAGTCAGATCGAGCCGCTCGGCACCGCCCGCGCCCGCCAGGTCCTGCACGGCCTGGAGCGGCTGCCGCAGATGATGGCCGCCGCCCAGTTCGGCATCACCGTCTGCTCGCTGACCCTGGGCGCCGTCGCCGAACCCACGGTGGCGAAGCTGCTGGAGCCGGTCTTCACCTGGATGCATCTGCCGCACGGCGTGGTGCACCCGCTGGGCTATGTCATCGCGCTGGCCGCCGTGGTCTTCTTCCACCTGGTCATCGGCGAGATGGTGCCGAAGAACCTGGCGATGGCCGCCCCGGAGAAGGCCGCGCTGTGGCTCGGCCCCGGCCTGGTCGCCTTCGCCCGCGTCTGCAAGCCCGTCACCGTCGCGCTCGGCGCCTGCGCCCAGGGCATCCTGCGGCTCTTCCGGGTCGAGCCCAAGGACGAGGTCGAGGCCGTCTTCACCAGCGAACAGCTCAACCGGCTGGTGGAGGACTCCGGGCAGGCCGGGCTCCTCGGCCCCGAGGAGCAGGAGCGCCTGGAGGACGCGCTGGAGCTGGGCTCCCGGCCGGTCCTGGACGTGCTGCTGCGCCGCGACGCCCTGGTGACGGTCAGCCCGTCGGTCACCCCCGGCGAGATCGTCGCGCTCACCGCCCGCACCGGGTACTCGCGTTTCCCGGTCGCCGCGGGCAACGGCGCCTTCATGGGGTATCTGCACGTCAAGGACGTCCTCGACCTGGAGGACTCCGACCGGGCCGTCCCGCAGCGGATATGGCGCCCGATGACGACGCTGAGGTCCGAGCTGCCGCTCGACGACGCGCTGACCGTGATGCGCCGCGCCGCCACCCATCTCGCCCAGGTGGCGGACGCCTCCGGCAGGGTGCTCGGCGTGGTCGCGCTGGAGGACGTCCTGGAACTGCTCGTCGGCGAGGTCCGCGACCCCGCCCACCGCGCGGCCCCGGAGATCCGCCTCACCGAACCCCGCCCCAGCGGTGAACAGGCTCTCGCCACCTGAGCCGGACGCCCACCCGCCCGAGCCCGCGGCCGCCCGGCCGCGGGCTCGGGCACGTCCCGGCCCGGCCGGGCCCTCGTCCGTCAGGACCGCGGGGCCGCGCGACGGGCCGCGGGCGCCGTCACAGGGCCGACGGATCCTGCGGGCCCCGGCCCGACAGCACCTCGCCGTACGCCTGCATCAGGTCCGGCAGCCGCAGGGTCGCCAGATCGTCGCGGGTCAGGGTGCCGGGATAGCCGGACAGGCGCAGGTCGCGGTAGGCGCAGCTCTTCTCGTACAGGGTGCGCAGGAACCGGCCGTTGCCGAGTTCGTCGATCCAGCCCTGGTCGACCACGTGCGCGGCGATGGAGCCCAGCTCGTCCAGCGCCTCCTCGTCCCACTGGTCGCCGTTCTCCGCGGCCAGCACCTTGCCTATCTCGGTGAGTTCGCCGGGACGGTACGAGGGGAAGTCCACGCGGCTGGTGAAGCGGGACGAGAGACCGGGGTTGGCGGCCAGCAGGCGGTCCATGCCCTCGGGATAGCCGGCGAGGATCACCACCAGGTGGTCCCGGTTGTCCTCGGCCCGCTTCAGCAGCACCTGGAGGGCCTCGTCGCCGTACGCGTCTCCCTTGCCGTACCCCGAGTTGGACAGCGAGTACGCCTCGTCCACGAAGAGCACCCCGCCGATCGCGGAGTCGATCAGCTCGTTGGCCTTGACGGCGGTCTGGCCCAGATACTCCCCGACCAGGTCGGCGCGCTGGGCCTCCACCAGATGGTCGCCGCCGAGCAGGCCGAGCGCGTAGAAGACGCGGCCGAGGATCCGGGCGACGGTGGTCTTGCCGGTGCCGGAGGGGCCGGAGAAGACGAAGTGTCGTTTCGGCGGCTGTACGGGCAGCCCCTGCCCGGCGCGCAGCCGGGCCATGTTCAACTGTGCCGACAACGCCTTGACCTGGCGTTTCACCGGCTCAAGCCCCACCATGCGCTCCAGCTCGGCGAGCGCCTGCTCAAGTAACGCGGGGTCGGTGGGACCGCTGGGCAGCGGACCGCCCGCGCCCGTGCCGCGCTCGCGCACCGCGGGTCCGGCCGGCGGCGGGAACGGTCCGGCGGCGGGCGGATCGGGTTCGTCCAGGCGCAGGTCCCGGCCCTCGGTGCCGAACAGCGGGTCCAGCACGTCGGGGCCGTCCACGCTGTCCTGGCCGGCCCCGGCGAGGGTGACCGCGGCGAAGTCGGCGGCCTCGTCGTCGTAGCCGTCGCCCTCGGCGATGGCGGCGAGCCGTGCCGAGGTGTCCATGAAGGCGGGGTCGACCCGGTGCACCGCCCGGTACAGGGGGAGCGCTGCGGCGCTGCGGCCGGTGCCCTCGTGCGCCCGCGCCAGCCAGTAGCGCAGCTCCTTGCGCTGCGGCTGCTCGCTGCGGCACCGCATCAGCGCGGCCGACAGCAGCGGCTCGGCCTGTCCGTACATCTCCAGCCTGACCCGGGCCATGCCGCCGAACAGCCCGGCCTCTATGCCGAGCATCGCGTCGTCGACCAGCGGGTCGGTGTGCCGTACGAGCTGCTCCCAGTCCTTGACCAGATAGGCCCGGCAGGCGTGCAGGAACCGGACCTGGGCGTCGGTGTCCACCGGCGGCAGCCCGGCCAGCGCCCGGTCCAGCTCGGGCACATGGCGGCCGTCCAGCCAGTGCGAGGCGTGCGCGAGCAGCAGATCGCGGGGGCTCTCCAGCACCGGCTGCACCCACCAGCCGAGCCAGTACCAGGAGTTGAGGGTGCGGCGGTGCCGGGTGCGCTGCTCGCCGAAGCGGTCGCGGTGGCGGAACATCCGCAGCAGCGCGGTCGTCGTGTCGACGCGCAGCGCGTGCAGTCCCAGCCAGCCGTCCGCCATCGCCGGATCCATCTCCACCGCGGCCCGGAACTCCTCCTCGGCCTGCGGATAGGCGCCCATGGTGTAGGCGTCCACGCCCCGCAGCCAGGCGAGGTCGGCCGGGGCCTCGGGGCCCTGCGTGCCGAAGTCCATCACGTCCCCCACAGACCGTGCCCCCGTAGGTTGGCCGCCGGACGGTCGCCCGGTGGCCGCCTTGGTCGAACCGCTGTGCCGCGGACCGGAGTTGCAGGTGCGCGAAGCAGTCGTTCGAAGGCCGCACCGAGGGCATCGTACCTGCGGGGCCGTCGCCCGCCGAAGGGTGCGGTGCACCCCGTTCGGCGCGGGAGGAGCGGACCGCGAGAAGAGCGGGAGCGGGACCGGAGCAGGAGGGGCGCGGGACGGGTGCGGGGCGGGCGCGGGGCGGGAGCGGAAAGGGAGCGGAGACAGTACATCCGATTTAGTGACCGTGGGTGACCGAATGGAGCCGTCCGGCGTCCGGATAGCGGTGTCCGGGCAGAACGAAGCCCCCGGTCACGGGGGAACAACCGGGGGCTTCGCGTCAGTGGGCGGTCTTCGATGACCGCACATTGAGAACGTAAGACCTGTACGGGCCCCCGGTCAAGCGAAGTTGGGACACTGGACCAAGTTCCTCCACAGGTGCCTTCACAAGTTCAGCACATTGCCTCCGGGTCCTCACCCTGCGTAGCGACTTGGTCCGGACCAGCCGCTCCCGCGGGGCCGGGCAGTACCTCGTACCCCTCGGCGGACCGGCGTACCAGGAGATCCGCGAAGGGCCGGGAGGGGTCGGCGGCGAAGTGCCGGCGCTCCGCCTCGACCCACCCGGACCAGAACTCCCGCTGCTCCGCGCCGTCCCGGGCCCGGCCGCGGGCCCAGGACTCCTCGCGCGGCAGGTCCATCCAGAGCAGCCGGGCCAGATGCGGGCGCAGCGCCCGGCGGCCCGCGCCCACCCCCTCGACCAGGACGACCGGCGCGGGCGCCAGCGTGCGCGAGGCGGGGCCGAAGCGCCGCGCCCGCCAGTCGTAGGGCGCGTAGCGGGCGTTCTCGCCCCGGCTGAGCGGACCGATCACCTCACGCAGCAGCCGCGCGTCCCACCCGAACAGCTCCGCGTGGCTCGCGACGTCGTCCAGGTGCAGGACCGGCGCACCGCCGAGCGCCGCGGCCAGCCGGGCGGCGAAGGTGGACTTCCCCGACCCGGCGTGCCCGTCGACGCCGATCAGGCGGACGGGGCCGCAGGACGGGGGGAGGCGGCGCAGCCGGGCGGCGAGGGAGTGAATGGCTGTTCCCGGGGGGAGCGGTGCGGGCGGAGGGGCGGGTACCGACGTGATGGCATATTTACCGGGAACATTCTAGTGACCGGTCATACCGGACGTGCGCGACACCGCCGCGCGCACATTCGGGGAACGCGCGTCGGAACACCCTCAAGTCCCCCTCGCCGCACCGGCAATCACGGGACGAACATGTCGAGAATCGCGTTCCGGTTGTGCCTCGTGCTGAGTAAAGTGCCGTGAGCGCACCGTGAGGCATCGTGCGGGAACGGCAGGGGGAAGATGACCGCTGGGTTATTCGACGGGCAGTACGTCTGGCACCCGGCGGCGGACGACCGCGTACTCGCGAGTGTGTGCGTGGACATCCGGGCCGGCCGCTGGGCGAGTGCCCGTACGGCTCTCGCCGAGACACGCGCCGACTTCGGGCTGCGGGCGCACCGCTCCCTGGTGCTGGCCTCGGAGGCCGCCGACTCCGATCTCGCCGAACGCTGGCTGGCCGAGGAACCCGGCCCCGAATCCGCCCTGGTCTGGGCGCGGGTGGCGGTGCACCGGGCGCTGCGCGCGGCCGACGCCCGCGACGAGCGGGCCGCCGCGCTGGAGCGGATAGCGCTGTCGGCCTGCGACCGGGCCTCGGCGGTGGACCCGGCCGACCCCACGCCCTATGCGGCCAAGCTGGCCATGGCCCGGCTGCACCGGCTGCGCGACCCCGCGCCGCAGGGCCTGCTGACGGCTCCGCCCGGACCCTGGCGGCTGTTCGCGCACATCCTCTCCCTGGACCCCTGGCACCGCGAGGCGCACCACCGATTTCTGGCCTTCTTCTTCACCCGGCACGGCGGCTCGGTCAACGCGGCCTGGGACGTGGCCGCCTTCCTGAGCCAGCGCGCGCCCGCCGACTCGGCGCTGCGGCTGCTGCCGCTGGTCGCGCTGGTGGAGAGCTACGACCCCTCGCAACTGCTCGCCGACCGGGTCTGGGAGCAGCCGCAGTGGCGCTCCGCCGCGCTGGCGATCTACCGGAACTGGCTGCCCGCGGTGGCCGGTTACCGGTTCACACCGGTGCTGGACCTGGCCTATCTGGCGCATGCGCTGGTCCTGGCCGGCTGCGAGTTCGAGGCCCGTGCGGTGCTCACCGCCATGGGCCCCTACGCATCCCGGATGCCGTGGTGCGTCTTCGGCGACCCCGTGGAGCAGTTGTCCCGGGCGCGGCGGGCCTGCGGCCTGCCGGTGCCGACCTCCCCCTGAACCCTTGTCCGACCCCCCACCGAGAGAGAGGCCGACCGTGTCGGAACGGATACAGCTCCCACGTGCGAGAAACCGTGGCGCAGCCGCCGCCCCGGGCGCGTTCGACGACGACGCGACCCTGCACGCGATGGGTTATCCGAGAAAACTCACCCGCCGTTTCAAGGCGTTCGACAATTTTGCGATCTCCTTCACCATCATCAATATAATCTCCGGTATTTTCTCGTCCTTCGGATTCGGAATGAACGCGGGCGGCCCCCGCATTCTCGTATTCGGCTGGATCGGCGTCTCCGTCATGGTGCTCTTCGTCGGCGCCGCCATGGGCGAGGTGGCCTCCGCCTATCCGACGAGCGGCGCGCTGTACTTCTCGGCGGGCAAACTCGCCCGCCGGCACAAGGGCGCCTGGTCCTGGTACACCGGCTGGCTGAACTTCGTCGGCCAGGTGGGCGGCACCGCGGCCACCGGGTACGCGGCGGCCACCTTCATCCAGGCGTTCATCGCGCTCCAGTGGTCCGACTACCGGCCGACCGCCCACCAGACGGTGCTGATCACCGCGCTCATCATCGTGCTCCAGGGGCTCGCCAACACCTTCACGGTGCAGTTGGTCGCGGTGCTGAACCGGATCTCCGTGTGGTGGCTGCTGATCGGGATGGTGGTCATCGTCACCGCGCTGATCGCCGTCCCCGATCATCACCGTCCGGCGTCGTTCGTCACGCATTTCGCGAACAACACCGGTTTCACAAGCGGACTTTACGGCGGGCTCCTCGGTCTGCTGGTCACCAGCTGGACCTTCACCGGCTTCGACGGCAGCTTCCACATGTCCGAGGAAACCGTGCAGGCGACCGTCAACGCGCCCCGGGGCATCGTCCGCGCCATCGGCTATTCCGCGATCACCGGCCTGATCCTCATGCTCGCGCTCGTCTACAGCATTCGGGACTACGCGCATGTGGCGAGCACGGACGCGCCGCCCGTCCAGATCCTCATCGACGCGCTCGGCCTGGGCACGGCCAAGGCGCTGCTGCTGATCGTCATCGGGGCCATGCTCTTCTGCGGACTGGCCAACCTCACCAGCAACACCCGGCAGATCTTCGCATTCTCCCGGGACGGCGCCATGCCCGGCTCCCGCTGGTGGCACTCGGTCTCCCCGCGCACCCGCACCCCCGTCAAGGCCGTCTGGCTGGCGGTCGCCTGCTCGCTTGCCCTGATCCTGCCCGGCTGGTGGTCGCACACCGCCTTCACCGCCATCGTCAGCGTCAACGTCGTCGGGCTCTTCCTCGCCTACGCCGTCCCGATCCTGCTCCGGCTGCGCCTGGGCGACGAGTTCCAGCGGGGCCCGTGGCACCTGGGCCGCTGGAGCCGCCCGGTCGGCGTCGTGGCCGTCACCTGGATCGCGCTGAGCAGCGTCCTGTTCATGCTCCCGCAGGCGTCGCCGATCACCGCTGACTCCTTCAACTACGCCCCGATCGCCCTCGGCGTGGTCCTGCTCGTCGCCACCGTCTGGTGGTTCGCCACGGCCCGCCGCCGCTTCCAGGGCCCGGTCAGCTACGGCCGCCCGGACGAGGTCGCGGCGATGGACCTGATCTGAGGGGGCGCTCACGGGTGCCCGGCGGATCCGGCGGGCACCGCGCCGGGCCCGGTTCCCCGGTGGACCGGGCCCTGATCGCGGGGTGAGCGGGCGGGACGGGCGGGACCGGAGGCCCCCGGCCCTGCGGGGGCCTGCCGAGCGGGGTCCCGTCGAGCGGAGTCCCGCGAAAGCCCGGGTGGACCCTGCGGTCGGTCGCTCGTCGGACCACCGGCCGGAGACGGCGCCGTCCGTCCGGGCTCCGGTCCGGGGCGGCGCCTCCGGGACGGTGCCCAGGGCTGTCCGGTGCCGGGTTGTCGGCCCCGGCTCGGCCTGCGCGGCCCCGGGTGGCCCGGCCGGGCCCGCGCGGTCCTGAGGGCGCCGGGCCCCGGCCCCCGGCCCACCGGAGGCGCCGGCCCCCGCCTCCGGGCCTCTGCCCCGGCCTCCGGCCCACCGGAGGCGCCGGCCCCCGCCTCCGGGCCTCTGCCCCGGCCTCCGGCCCCGGCACCCCTCGGCGCCCGGGTCACCCCGGGGCGTCCCGCGGTGCCATCCCCACCCGAGTCCCCGACCTGCGCCGATGCGCGTCCCATGCCAGTGGTGGAGACCAATATTGCTGGGCGTGGCGTGCGACGAAGTGCTGGCAGGAGGCGGTCGCCGCCGCCATAGTGGGCGCATCCCGTGCACGGACCGGTCACCCGCCCCGACTCGGACACCTGGGGGTCTTCCACCCATGAGCGGACTCGAACAACCCTCCCGCCGATCCGTCCTGGCCGCCGCGGTCGCCGCCGCCGTGACGGGCACGGTCACCCCGGCCGCCGCCGCACCGCGCGGTCCGGCGGACTCCGCCGGCCCCGGCATCCTCTCCGGCGCCGGCCGCACCCCGGCCCGCCCCGTCGACTACCGCGCCTGGACGACGTACAGCGACTGGCGCGGCGGCACCGGGCACGGCACCCGGGTGTCACCCGGCCCCCGCGCGGGCCTGGAGATCGCCGCCCCGGCGGGCACCACCGACTACACCGACCCGCACACCGGCACCACCGCCCGGTGGGAGTACGCCACCTGGACCGGCCCGCGCCACCGCCTCGCCGTCCCCGCCACCGAGGCGATCGCCTCCTGGAACGCGCACACCCCGCCCGGCACCTGGCTCCAGGCGGAGCTGCGGGGCACGTACTCCGACGGCACCGACACCCCCTGGTACGTGATGGGCCGCTGGGCCGCCGGTGACCAGGACATCAAGCGGACCTCCGTCGACGACCAGAGCGACGGCAGAAGCACGGTCTGGACGGACACCCTCTCCGTGGACGACCCGGCCTCCGGTCTGCGCCTGGCCGCCTACCGGCTGCGGCTCACCCTGTACCGCAGGCCCGGCACCCGTCTCACGCCGACCGTCCACCGGGTCGGCGCCATGGGCTCAGACGTGCCCGACCGCTTCACCGTCCCCGCCTCCGCACCCGGCGCCGTGGGCACGGAACTCGGCGTCCCGCGCTACTCGCAGGAGATCCACGCGGGCCAGTACCCGCAGTACGACAACGGCGGCGAGGCGTGGTGCAGCCCGACCTCCTCGCAGATGGCCGTGGAGTACCTGGGCGGCCGGCTCACCCCCGCCCAACTGGCCTGGGTCGACCCGTCCTACGCCGACCCGCAGGTCTGCCACGCGGCCCGCTCCACCTACGACAGCCAGTACGAGGGGTGCGGCAACTGGCCCTTCAACGCGGCCTACGCCGCGACGTTCGACGGCCTCCAGGGCGTGGTCACCCGGCTCGGCTCGCTCACCGACCTGGAGACGCTGATCGCCGCCGGTCTCCCGGTCGTCACGTCCCAGTCCTTCCTCAAGTCCGAGCTGACCGGCGCCGGTTACGGCACTTCCGGCCATCTGATGACGGTCGTCGGCTTCACCGCCGAGGGGGACGTGATCGCGAACGACCCGGCCTCTCCCGGCGACGAGGCGGTACGGCGCGTCTACCGGCGCCGTGAGTTCGAGAACATCTGGCTCAGGACCAAGCGCCACAACGACGCCGGGAAGGTCGTCTCCGGCAGCGGCGGTGTCTGCTACCTGTACTTCCCCGTGCGCCTCTCCCCGCGCCGGCGCTCGGCGCTCCAGGCGGTGGGCGTGCGCTGACCGGGCGGCGCACGCGCGCGAAGGCCCCGGGCGACCGGGGCCTTTCCTGTGACCAAGCTCTCCGCCGCCGCGGGCGCCATGGGTGGCAAGGTGGACGGGAGGCGGGCGCAGTGCCCGCGGGGGAGTCCACCCGGCCCGTCAGACCCTGCGAGAGATCATGAGCGCTCCATCGGCCACCGCCGCCGCACCCGCCCGCGTCCGCACCGGCGGCCCCCAGGACGACGGCGACGGCGCCAAGATCGTCGAACACGTACTCGGCTGGACGCTGGTCGTCGTGATCGCCATGCTCGTCGCCCAGCTCGGTCTCCTCTGACCCGCCCGCACTCCCGCCGCTGCCTCTTCCGTCCGGCCCCTGTCCGGCCGCCGGTCCACTCCTGCCCGGCCGCAGGGACACCCTTGCCGCACCCCTGCCGGGCGCCGATCCGCCGGCTCGCGGGAACGTGGTTCGGCCTTTCTTGAAGTAAGCGGTCGTTAACCGGTGACTCCATGCCTCTGATCGGGCATACTCACAGCGCACAGCCGCTGGTCAGCCGCTTCCCGCGACCCGGGAGGGCAGCCGTCGGCAGGCCCGAGGAGACCCCCGGCGGAGCCGCCCCACAGGGTGCTGTCCGCCAGTGCCCGACAGGGAGGAGAGCGTCGCCATGCCCGACCGCGCCCCGCAGCCGGTGGACCGGCAACTGCCCACGGACGAGGCCCGGGAGCTGATCTCGCTCGTCCGCGACATCGCCCAGCGCGAGATCGCCCCGAAGGCGGCCGAGGAGGAGGACGCCGGACGCTTCCCGCGCGAGGTCTTCGGCCTGCTGTCCCGCTCCGGACTGCTCGGCCTGCCCTACGACGCCGAGCACGGCGGCGGCGAGCAGCCCTACGAGGTCTACCTCCAGGTCCTGGAGGAGCTGGCGGCGGCCCGTCTCACCGTGGGCCTCGGCCTGAGCGTGCACACCCTGGCCGCCTACGGGCTCGCCACGTACGGCAGCAAGGAGCAGCGCGCCGAGCACCTGCCCGCGATGCTCGGCGGCGGACTGCTCGGTGCCTACGCCCTGTCCGAACCCGCCGCCGGCTCCGACGCCGCCTCGCTCAGCACCAAGGCGGTCCGCGACGGCGACGGCTGGGTGCTCAGCGGCACCAAGTCCTGGATCACCCACGGCGGCATCGCCGACTTCTACACGGTCATGGCCCGCACCGGCGGACCCGGCCCGCGCGGGATCACCGCCTTCCTGGTGCCCGGCGACGCCGAAGGGCTGAGCGCCGCCGCGCCGGAGAAGAAGATGGGCCTGAAGGGCTCGCCCACCGCGCAGCTCCACCTCGACGGGGTGCGGGTGGGCGACGACCGGCGGCTCGGCGAGGAGGGCCAGGGCTTCGCCATCGCACTGGCCGCGCTCGACTCGGGACGGCTCGGCATCGCGGCCTGCGCCATAGGCGTGGCGCAGGCGGCCCTGGACGAGGCGGTCGGGTACGCCACCGACCGGTACCAGTTCGGGCGGCCCATCGCCGACTTCCAGGGGCTGCGCTTCATGCTCGCCGACATGGCGACCCAGATCGAGGCGGGCCGGTCGCTCTATCTGGCGGCGGCCCGGCTGCGCGACGCCGGCAAGCCGTTCTCCCGGCAGGCCGCCATGGCCAAGCTGTTCTGCACGGACGCGGCGATGAAGGTGACCACCGACGCCGTCCAGGTGCTCGGCGGATACGGCTACACCGCGGACTTCCCGGTCGAGCGCTATCTGCGCGAGGCCAAGGTGCTCCAGATCGTCGAGGGCACCAACCAGATCCAGCGCATGGTCGTCGCCCGGCACGTGGCCGGACCCGAGACCCGCTGAACCGCCCGGGGCGGGGTCCGGCGGCGAGCAGCCGTCCGGACCCGTCAGGGGCAGCCGCGTCCCGGCAGCGCGCGCGGGCGCACGGACCCCGCACCAGGGCGCGCCGTTACGCGCCCATGGCACGGGAAGGTGCCGCGGAAGGCCGCGGCGGCCGTGGACAGCGGTGAAGAGAAGCGAAGAAGGGCGAAGAGCGGCGGAGGCCGAGGCCGGGCGGCGCCCGGCCGCTCAGGCGGCCTGGCGGCGCATCGCCGGCGCGGCCGTCCGCATCGGGCGCGAGCCCGGACCGCCGACGTGCGAGAAGGGCTGCATCCGCCAGTCGAGCCCCTGCGGGAGCGTCAGCAGCAGGGCGGTCTGCTGCTCCTGGGGTCCGGCGGACTCGTCCGCGGGCCGGGCCTCCGTGGCGTTGCGGCCGGTGCCGGCGCAGACGGTGAGGCCGAACGGGTTCCACGGCGAGGCGCACAGCGCGTGCTCCGGCAGGATCTCCTCGTCCGCCAGCAGCGCGATGGGCTGCGCGCACTCCGGGCAGACCACCCGGAACATCTCGAAGGTGTCGTAGGCGTCGAAGTCCTCGCCGAACTCGTCCGGTTCGACGCCCTCCGGCTGGGGCTCGATCACCGGCTGCTGCCGCTTGGGCACGGAACGACCAGGGCGCTTAAGACTCTGCATGGGATTCTCCCCCTAAGGCTGGGCCGTGAAGGCGCTGCGGCCTCGACCACAGCAAGCACTTCCCGTCCGGTCTCGGCGGTAATCACGAGGACATCACGAAGCGCGCCCGGCTGTTTGTGGCGTTGGTCACATGCCACGCACAGGTGCCCGCCGCGTCCCGTTTGTCCTCCGGTGCGCCCCGGTCGGCGCCCCCTGCCGGAGGGATCCCGGGCGGACCCGGCCCGAAGGCGGCGCGGCCCGGGCCGCCGAGGTGTCGGAGAGATCAACCGCACTGTAGGTTCTTGCGCCATGGAGGAGCTGGACCGACAGATCGTGCAGCTGCTCGTCAAGGACGGGCGGATGAGCTACACCGACCTGGGCAAGGCCACGGGCCTGTCCACGTCTGCCGTGCACCAGCGGGTGCGGCGGCTCGAACAGCGTGGCGTCATCCGCGGATACGCCGCGGTCGTCGACGCCGAGGCCGTCGGGCTGCCCATGACCGCCTTCATCTCGGTCAAACCCTTCGACCCCAGCGCCCCCGACGACATCGCGGACCGCCTGGCCGGTGTGCCCGAGATCGAGGCGTGCCACAGCGTGGCCGGCGACGAGAACTACATCCTCAAGGTGCGCGTCGCCACCCCGCACGAACTGGAGGAGCTGCTGGCCCGGGTGCGGACCCTGGCGGGCGTGTCGACGCGTACCACGGTGGTCCTGTCGACCCCCTACGAGGCGCGCCCCCCGCGGATCTGAGCGGCCCGGCACGCGGGGCACCGGCCCTGCGTGCGGGAGCGCGCGGGTGAGGCGCGAGACTGGGGCGCATGAGTGAGCGCACCGCCGAACCGCAGACCGTCCTCCTCCGCCGCGGCGAGGTCCACAGTCCCGCCGACCCGTTCGCCACCGCCATGGTCGTCGAGGCCGGACATGTCGCCTGGGTCGGCTCCGAGGGTGCCGCCGACGCCTTCGCGGACGGTGTCGACGAGGTGGTCGACCTGGACGGCGCCCTGGTCACCCCGGCGTTCACCGACGCCCATGTGCACACCACGAGCACCGGTCTCGCGCTCACCGGCCTCGACCTGTCCGACGCGCCCTCCCTGGAGGCGGCCCTGGCCCGGGTGCGCGACTTCGCCGCCGCCCGCCCCGGCGACCGGGTCCTGCTCGGCCACGGCTGGGACGCGGCCCGCTGGCCCGGCGGGCGCCCGCCCACGCGCGCGGAACTCGACGAGGCCACCGGCGGACGCCCGCTCTACCTCAGCCGGATCGACGTCCACTCCGCGGTCGTCACCACCGCCCTCCTCGACCTGGTACCGGCCGTCTCCGGACCCGTGGACGGCCCGCTGACCGCCGGTGCCCACCACGCGGTGCGGGCCGCCGCGTTCGGCGCCGTCACGCCCGCCCAGCGCACCGCGGCGCAGCGTGCCGCGCTCGCCCGCGCCGCCTCCCTGGGCATCGGCTCCGTCCACGAGTGCGGCGGCCCGGACATCTCCTCCGAGGACGACTTCACCGGCCTGCTCGCCCTCGCCGCCGAGGAGCCCGGCCCCCGGGTCGTCGGCTACTGGGCCGAGGAGGACGTCGACAAGGCGCGCCGCCTCGGGGCGCTCGGCGCGGCCGGGGACCTCTTCGTCGACGGCTCCATCGGCTCGCACACCGCCTGTCTGCACGCGCCGTACGCCGACGCCCGGAGCACCGGCACCTCCTACCTCGACGCGGACGCCGTCGCCGCCCACGTCACCGCCTGCACGGAGGCCGGCCTCCAGGCCGGATTCCACGCCATCGGCGACGCCGCCGTCACCGCCGTCGTGGACGGACTGCGCGCCGCCGCCGAGAAGGTGGGCCCGGCCCGCGTGCGCGCCGCCCGGCACCGCGTCGAGCATGCCGAGATGCTCACCCCGCAGACCATCGCGGCCTTCGCCGAGCTGGGGCTCACGGCGTCCGTGCAGCCCGCCTTCGACGCGCTGTGGGGCGGCGAGGACGGCATGTACGCCCGGCGGCTCGGCCCCGAGCGGGCACGGACCCTGAACCCGTTCGCCGCGCTGCTGCGCGCCGGTGTCCCGCTCGCCCTGGGCTCCGACAGCCCCGTCACCCCGCTGGACCCGTGGGGCACCGTGCGGGCGGCGGCCTTCCACCGCACACCCGAGCACCGGATCTCGGTGCGGGCCGCGTTCACCGCCCACACCCGCGGCGGCTGGCGCGCGACCGGCCGTGACGACGCCGGTGTCCTGGTGCCCGGCGCGCCCGCGGACTACGCCGTGTGGCGCACCGGCGAGCTGGTCGTCCAGGCCCCCGACGACCGGGTCGCCCGCTGGTCGACCGACCCGCGCTCGGGCACCCCGGGCCTGCCCGACCTCGGCGCGGGCCGCGAACTGCCCGTCTGCCTGCGGACGGTGGTGGGCGGCCGGACCGTCTTCGTACGGCCGGGCGAGTGATCTACGGGGGCGGCGCGGCGGCGGTGATCGCCCGCCGCCCCGTCGCGCGACCTGCGCATCCTCGGCACCCGGCGCACCGATGGGGCCGTCCGGGCAGGTCAGATCCGTGTTTGACAGGCGACGGCAGGTGGCCGGTAGGTTCTGCCGGGTCCACCACCGGACGCACGGCCGGGGAACGTCCGTACCCGCGTCGCAGCGCCGCTGGGTCAGGGACGGTGTGCCGCACCGGGTCACCGTCGCTGGGAGCCAGGCTCAGCGTCCGCGTCGGCGGGGGAACGTTCCGGGCGGTCGGCGAGGTGTGACCCGGGTGGGGCCCGGTCGCTCAGTAGACAACGGCTCTCGGTCGATCCGCAGCCAGCGGGTCCCAGGTCGGCCCGAAGGGCGCCGGGCCCTCTCTGCGAAAAAGAGGATTCTTACCCCACTCCGGCGGAACCGACACCCCGGAATGCACGTCGCGTCGCATCAGCCCAGGCCGTGGCCACTATGGTGGTCCCCTGCGTACGGACATGAAGGGGCAGCAGTGAACCACGGCGACGGCACCCTCGCGGCTGGGGCCAAGGAGAGGCGGTTCGGTCCGCTCGGTACGGCACTGGTGATCATTCCGACCTACAACGAGGCGGAGAACATCAAGTCGATCGTGGGCCGGGTCCGCAAGGCCGTTCCCGAGGCGCACGTCCTCGTGGCCGACGACAACAGCCCCGACGGCACCGGCAAGCTCGCCGACGAGCTGGCCGGGGAGGACGGGCGCGTCCACGTCCTGCACCGCAAGGGCAAGGAAGGGCTCGGCGCCGCCTATCTCGCGGGCTTCCGCTGGGGCCTGGAGCGCGACTACGGCGTGCTGGTCGAGATGGACGCCGACGGCTCCCACCAGCCCGAGGAACTGCCCAGGCTGCTGACCGCCCTCAAGGGCGCCGACCTGGTCCTCGGCTCCCGCTGGGTGCCGGGCGGGCGCGTGGTCAACTGGCCCAAGTCCCGCGAGTTCCTCTCCCGCGGCGGCAGCACCTACTCGCGGCTCATGCTGGACGTCCCGATCCGCGACGTGACCGGCGGCTACCGGGCGTTCCGGCGCGAGACCCTGGAGGGTCTCGGCCTGGACGAGGTGGCCTCCCAGGGGTACTGCTTCCAGGTCGACCTGGCCCGGCGCGCCATCCGGGCCGGCTTCCACGTCGTCGAGGTGCCCATCACCTTCGTGGAGCGCGAGCTCGGCGACTCCAAGATGAGCCGCGACATCGTCGCCGAGGCCCTGTGGCGGGTCACCTCCTGGGGCGTGGGGGAGCGCGTGACCAAGCTCACCGGCCGGGGCGGCGGCACCCGCTCGTAGGGTCCGGCGCCGGTGCCCGCCCCCGTCCGGCCGTGGGCACCCGCTTATCCCGTGCTGAGCCGGGCCCAGGCACACTGGGAGTATGACGACAGGCGCTCCGACCTCCCCGCACTCCACCACCAGGCCCCGGCGCTCGCGGCTGCGCAGGTTCCTGCCGCTGGGCGTGGCCGTGTGGCTGGTGCTGGAGATCTGGCTGCTGACGCTCGTGGCGGGCGCGGCCGGCGGACTGACCGTGTTCCTGCTGCTGGTGGCCGCCTTCGTGCTCGGCGCCGTGGTGATCAAGCGGGCGGGCCGCCGCGCCTTCCAGAACCTCAACGAGACGCTCCAGCGCGGCACCGCCCCCTCCGACCGGCGCGGGGGCAACGGCCTGATGATGCTGGGCGGCCTGCTCCTGATGATCCCCGGCATGATCTCGGACGTGGCGGGTCTGCTGCTGCTTCTCCCGCCGATCCAGCGGGCCGTCGGCCGCCTCGCCGAGCGCACGGTGGAGCGCAGGCTCCGCACGGTCGGTCCGGGCACCCTGGGCGACGCCTTCCAGCAGGCCCGTATGCACCGCCCCGACGGCAAGGTCGTCCAGGGCGAGGTCATCAGGGACGACCGGCCCGGCGACGCCCCGCGCGAGCAGCGCCCGCCGCTGAACCGCTGACCGGGCCGCCCGGCCGGGGCACGCCCCGGAGAACAGAACAGGACGGGCGCCGTACGTGGATCACGTACGGCGCCCGTCCTGCTTGAGATGCGCTGGTAACCGGCTCACGCCACGCGGGACTACGCGCTCTTGCGGCTGTCCCGGGGATGAACAGCGATGTTCATCGCCCCGGACCGCAGCACGGCGAGACGCTCCTCGAGGACCTCTTCGAGCTCCTCGCGGGTGCGCCGCTCCATCAGCATGTCCCAGTGCGTACGCGCCGGCTTGGCCTTCTTCTCCTCCGGGCCGTCGCCGTCCACCAGGAGTGCCTGGGCCCCGCAGACCTTGCACTCCCACTCCGGCGGGATCTCCGCCTCGACCGAGAAGGGCATCTCGAAGCGATGTCCCTTCTCGCATGCGTACTCCACGGCCTGGCGCGGGGCCAGGTCGATGCCGCGGTCCGTCTCGTAGCTGGTCACCACGAGGCGCGTGCCGCGAAGAGCTCGCTCACTCATGAATCGTGCCTCCCGGGCTTGTCGCCCACAGGACAGGTGTCGCTGTCGTCGTCATCCGGTCAACGTCCGGTCGGCGGTAAAGATTCCCGTTCCGATGTCCCGTTCCGGGTCATGTGTCGCCGTCGTAGCCGCAGCCTTGTCAACCAGTGCAGTACCCACCGGCGCCCGGTTTGTCACATCTGCAAGGAGATGTCACCCAGCGTTTCGGCATCTTTGACGCGCAGTAACGGTACGCCTGGCAGGCCAAACGCGTACACTACAGCGCTTTCGCCCTCAGTGCTAAATCCGGTCGGGCACCGGATTCCCCGCGTCCCGGATCGCCCGCCCCACCGGCACCCGCGCGAGCAGCGCGAACCCGATCACGAAGAACACCACCAGCGAGACGATCGCGTCCCGGTAGCTCCCGGTCAGCTGATAGGTGAGCCCGAACAGCAGCGGCCCGAGCCAGCTCATCCCCCGGTCGCTCATCTCGTACGCCGAGAAGTACTCCGCCTCCTTGCCCGGCGGCACCAGATGCGAGAACAGCGACCGGGACAGCGCCTGGCTGCCGCCGAGGACGAGCCCGATCCCGGCCGCCAGCACGAAGAACCACACCGGCGCGCGGGCCGGCAGGAAGAACCCGGCGGCCAGGATCACCGTCCAGGCGGCCAGTGACCCGAGGATCGTGCGCTTGGCCCCGTGCACCCGGGCCAGCCGTCCCATGCCGAGCGCCCCGGCCACCGCCAGCACCTGCACCATCAGCACCGCCGTGATCAGCGTCGACTGGCCGAGCCCCAGTTCCTCCGAGCCGTACACCGACGCCTGCGAGATCACCGTCTGGATGCCGTCGTTGTAGACGAGGTACGCCAGCAGGAAGGCCAGCGTGCGCGGCTTGCCGCGCATGTCCCGCACCGTGGCCGCCAGCCGGCGCCAGCCGTGCCGCCCGGACGGCGCCGGCCGGTCCGTGCGCCGGTCGCGCAGCCGGGTCAGCGGCACGAGGGTGAAGACGCCCCACCACAGCCCCGCCGAGGCCAGGCAGATGCGCACCGCCATCGCCTCGGACACCCCGAAGGAGTCGTGCGCGGTGAACAGCACCAGATTCGCCACCAGGACGAGCGACCCGGCCGCGTAGCCGAACGCCCAGCCCCGGGAGGAGACCGCGTCGCGCTCGTCGGGGGCCGCGATCTGCGGCAGATAGGAGTTGTAGAGGACCATCGAGACGGCGACCGAGGCGTTGGCCACGATCAGCAGCAGACCGCCGAGCAGATAGCGGTCGCCGTCCAGGAAGAACAGGCCCGCCGTCGCCGCCGCGCCCACATAGGCGGCGGCCGCCAGCAGCGGCTTCTTGCGGCCGGTGCGGTCCGCCGCCGCGCCCGCCATCGGCATGAGCACGATCGCGACCACCACGGACACCGAGACGCAGTACGCGAAGAACGACCCGGCCCGCACCGGGACGCCCAGCGGGTGCACATACCCGTCGGCGTCGGCGGCGGCCCGCGCCACCGTGGTGAGGTACGGCCCGAGGAACACGGTGAGCACGCTGGTCGAGTAGACGGAGCAGGCCCAGTCGTAGACGTACCAGCCGCGCTGCTCGCGTCGCCGCGCGGCGCCGTCGCCGTCCTCGGGGGAGGCCGTCGTGCTCCGCCCAGGGGGGACGCCCATGGCCCCCACGGTGCCGGTACCCACTCGCGCCCTCGCCTCCCCGCCGCTGCCGCCGCGCCGCCCGGGACCCGGACGCGCCGGGCTCAGACCCAGACGCCCCGCTCCTGAAGGACCGTACGCAGCGTGTCGATGTGATCGGTCATGATGCCATCGACGCCGAGGTCCAGGAGCCGCTGCATCTCCGCCGCCTCGTTGACCGTCCACACATGCACGTGCAGCCCCCGCGCGTGCGCCGCGCGGACGAACAGCCGGTCGACCACCGGGACGCCCGACTGGGACACCGGCACCTGCACGGCCACCGCCGAGCGGCGCGGCACGAGCGGCACACCCCAGGAGCGCAGCCGCAGTTCCAGCACCCCGCGCCTGCCGTACGACGTGGCCAGCCGCGGCCCCGCCAGCCGCTGCGCCCGCACCACGCGCGCCTCGGAGAACGATCCGACGCACACCCGCCCCCAGGCGTCCACGCGGTCGAGCACGTCCAGCAGGGGCAGCAGCGCGGGCTCCGCCTTGACGTCGACGTTCCAGCGCACCTCGGGGAAGGCGGCCAGCAGCTCCTCGAAGAGCGGGACCGGCTCGCGGCCCGCCACCCGCGCCCGGCTCACCTCCCGCCACGGCAGGTCGGCGATCCGGCCCGCGCCGTCGGTCACCCGGTCGAGCGTCGCGTCGTGGAAGGCGACCAGACGTCCGTCGGCGGTGGCGTGCACATCGGTCTCGATGTACCGGTAGCCCCGCTCCACCGCCCGCCGGAACTGGGCCGCCGTGTTCTCCAGGCCGTCGGCCGCCCCGCCGCGGTGCGCGAAGGCGATCGGGCCCGGATGGTCGAGATAGGGGTGGCGTACGTGCGTGGTCACGGACGCAGTATCACCCGTTCGGGTGTACCACCGGCAACGGCGGCGCCGCTGCCGGGAGCCCGGGGCACGGCGAAGACGCGCAGGAAGAACTGGGCCAGCGGCCCGATGGAGACCGCGTACAGCACGGTGCCCGCGCCGATGGTGCCGCCGAGGGCGAAGCCGGTGGCCACCACCGCCACCTCGACGGCCGTGCGCATCAGCCGGATCGACCGGCCGGTGCGCCGGTGCAGCCCCGTCATCAGCCCGTCCCGGGGGCCGGGCCCGAAGCGGGCGGAGATGTACAGGCCCGTCGCCACGCCGTTGAGCAGGACGCCCGCCACCAGCACCGGGATCCGCACCGCCAGGGTGTGCGCGTCCGGCACCAGGGCGAGGGCGCCGTCCATGGCCAGTCCGACGACGAACACGTTGGAGACGGTGCCGAGGCCGGGCCGCTGGCGCAGCGGGATCCACAGCAGCAGCACCACCGCCCCCACCGCGATCGACACCACTCCGATCGTGAGCCCGGTCAGCTCGGCCAGGCCCTGGTGCAGTACGCCCCAGGGTTCCAGGCCGAGTCCGGCCTCCACGAGGAGCGCGGAACTGGCGCCGTACAGCGCGAGACCCGCGTAGAGCTGGACGAGGCGCCGCCCGAGGCGGTCCGGCGTGGACAAAGTGCCCCCCTGATGGTGGAAGTGGACTGACGCGTGACACTCTGTGGCGTGGGGAAGAGACCCATCCATGGCCAATTCGGGGAAGGTGGACTGGTCGGCATGGCACAGTGGACTTCTGCGGTGGGCGCGGCGCAGCTCGCCCGGCAGCTCAGCTCCCAGCAGGACCGGCCGGCGGGGCCCGGCTCCCGCCGCCCGCCCGCCTACCGGGCACTCGCGGACGGCATCCGACTGCTGGTCCTGGAGGGCCGCGTCCCCGTGGCCGCCCGGCTGCCCGCCGAGCGCGAACTGGCCCTGGCCCTGTCCGTCAGCCGCACCACCGTCGCCGCCGCCTACGAGGCGCTGCGCACCGAGGGATTCCTGGAGTCCCGGCGCGGGGCCGGCAGCTGGACCGCCGTCCCGGCCGGGAACCCGCTGCCCGCGCGCGGGCTCGAGCCCCTCCCGCCGGAGGCCCTGGGGTCGATGATCGACCTGGGCACCGCCGCGCTGCCCGCGCCCGAGCCCTGGCTCACCCGCGCCGTGCAGGGCGCCCTGGAGGAACTGCCGCCCTACGCGCACACCCACGGCGACTATCCGGCGGGGCTGCCCGCGCTGCGCGCGATGATCGCCGACCGCTACACCGCCCTCGGCATCCCGACCATGCCGGAGCAGATCATGGTCACCACCGGGGCCATGGGCGCCATCGACGCGATCTGCCACCTCTTCGGCGGCCGGGGCGAGCGCATCGCCGTGGAGTCGCCCTCCTACGCCAACATCCTCCAGCTGATGCGCGAGGCGGGCGCCCGGCTGGTGCCCGTCGCCATGGCCGAGGGCCTGACCGGATGGGACGTCGACCGCTGGCGCCAGGTGCTGCGGGAGGCCGCGCCCCGGATCGCCTACGTCGTCGCCGACTTCCACAACCCGACCGGCGCCCTCGCCGACGAGGACCAGCGGCGCCGCCTGGTGGAGGCGGCCCGTTCGGCGGGCACGGTGCTCGTCGTCGACGAGACCATGAGCGAGCTGCACCTCGATCCCGGTGTGGAGATGCCGCGGCGGGTGTGCGGCTTCGACCCGGCCGGGTCCACGGTGATCACCGTGGGATCCGCCAGCAAGGCGTTCTGGGCGGGCATGCGGATCGGCTGGGTGCGCGCCGCGCCCGACGTGATCCGCAGCCTCGTCGCCGCGCGGGCCTACGCCGACCTGGGCACCCCGGTGCTGGAACAGCTCGCCGTCAACTGGCTGTTCGGCACCGGCGGCTGGGAGCAGGCCGTCGAGCTCCGCCGGGCCCAGGCCCGCGACAACCGCGACGCGCTGGTCGCGGCGGTCCGCCGCGAGCTGCCCGCCTGGGAGTTCGAGGTCCCCCGGGGCGGTCTGACCCTGTGGGTGCGCACGGGCGGACTGTCGGGCTCGCGCCTGGCGGAACTGGGGGAGCGGGTGGGCGTCCGCGTCCCCTCCGGGCCGCGCTTCGGTGTCGACGGCGCCTTCGAGGGATATGTCCGGCTGCCGTTCACCGTGACGGGAGCGGTCGCGGAGGAGGCGGCGATCCGCCTGGCGGCGGCGGCCCGGCTGGTGGAGTCGGGTGCCTCCGGGGGCGGCGAGTCGCCGCGGACGTTCGTGGCGTAGCGCGTGCGCCGGGGCGCGTTGGTTGCGTAGCTGGGAGGGCATCCGGCTGCCGTGCGCCGTGGCGGGGCGGTCGCGGAGAAGGCGGCGGTCCGCCTGGCGGCGGCGGTCCGGGTGGTGGAGTCGGGTGCCTGCGGGGGCGGTGAGTCGTCCCCGGACGCGGCCGGGGAAGGCCGCCGCCCGGCGGCTCAGGACGGCTCGCCCACGGCCGCCTCCGGCGCCAGCGCTTCCTCGACCGCTTCCGCCGCCGCCTCCGTCCCCTCCGTCCCCTCCGTGTCCGCCGTCTCCGTCCCGGCCGCCTCGGCCGCCCGCACGGACTTGGTGAACCGGGCGGACTTCGCGGACCTGGCCACCGCCTCCGGAGGCTCCGGGACCGTCTCGCCGTCCGCCGGTGTGGTCTTCGGCGGCAGCAGATCCTGCACGGCCGTGCGCAGCGCGTCCCCGGCGGAGTCGTCGTACGGGTCGGGGGTCGCCGGCACCTGGAGCCGGTGCACGGGCCCGGTGCCCAGCCGGGCGTACCCGCGTCCGGGCGGTACGACCGGCGGCGGCGTGGTGTGGGGCGGCGCCCCGAGCACCGCCTTGAGCTGCTCCGCCGTGGCGGGCCCGAGCACGACACGCGCGCGCGTGTGCTGGCGCAGCGCGTCGCTCAGCGCCTCCGCGCTGTCGAACTGCTCGGCGACGACGACCGTGACATCGACCGCGCGGCCGTGCCGCAGCGGCACCTGGAGCAGCGCCTGCGGGTCCTCCCGGCCGTCCGCCGCGGCCAGGTGCGTGAACGCGGTCGGCCGGTCCAGCAGCAGCCACAGCGGGCGCCTGGTGTCCGCCGGCGGCGGGTGGCCGGCCTGCCGCGCCCGGTTGACGGCGATCAGCCGCCGCTCGGTCTCGGTGGCCGCCCACTCCAGGCTCGTCCGCACCCCCGACAGCCCGCACTCGACGGCGAGCACGCCGTCCCGGCCGGTCAGACAGGCGTACTCACCGGTGCCGCCGCCGTCGACGATCACGACGTCGCCGTGCCGGAGCGCCTGGAGGGCGAGCGAGCGCAGCAGCGTGGAGGTGCCGCTGCCCGGCTGGCCCATGGCCAGCAGATGCGGCTCGGTGGAGCGCAGCCCGGTGCGCCAGACGACCGGCGGCACGTCGTGCTGCTCCTCGCCGTAGGTGAGGGGGAGCGTGCGCTGCACCTCGCTCGGGTCGGTGAAGCCGAGCACCGTCTCGCCGGGCGCGGTGACGAACCGCTGGGCGGCGATGCCGGTGGGCAGCGGATCCAGCGCGGTGAGGGACAGCTCGTTGCCCTCCTCGTTCCAGCCGAAGAGATACTCCCGGTCGCGGCCCGCCTTGGCGGTCAGCAGATGCTCGATCCGCGCGCGTGACTCCGCCTCGCCGTCGGTGAAGTAGGCCGGGTAGCGGATCAGCAGCCGACGCAGGCGGCCGGAGTCGTCGAAGGCGGAGGAGGGGAACGCCTTCTGCCACTCCCCGCCGTGCGCGTACAGCGGGGACGGGTCCTCGGCCGTGGAGAAGTACGGGACCAGGGCCTCGTAGAGCGTGCTCAGGCGCTGGTTGCGCGACTCCTCGGCGGGGTCGGGTCCGGGCGGGGTCCGGTCGCGTCCGTGCCAGGCCGCGGCCGCGGTCACCACGAGGGCGGCCAGCAGCGGTCCGTACGGCACCAGGGCCACCGTGAGGATCACCGCGGCCACCAGGAACAGCAGCGGTCCCCGCCGGTCCCCGGGGGTCTCCGCCCATCGGCGGCGGCCGGCCGCGGCGAGCCGGCCCAGACCCCGGGCGATGGTGATCAGCGGATGGAGGATGTCCGTGGCGCTGTCGGCCGCCGTCCGGGCCAGCTCCCGGCTCCGGGCGAGCTGCGCGCCGCCTGTGCTCAGAATGCGGGGGAGGGGGCGCCGGGCCACTGCTGCCTCCTGGGAGTGCGTAGGGGAGACCGGGTTGCCCCCGGCACGTGGACGGAGCGGGCCGGGGGCGAAGTCCTCGGGGACCGCGGGGGTCGCGGGATCCTGGACGTCCTCGGGGCGGGCGTCAGAACCGCATGCCGCCGAGCAGACTGGCCAGGCTCTCGCCGCCGGCCCGGATGCTCGGCGCGATCGCGGTGCTCGCCAGGTAGAAGCCGAACAGCGTCGACACGCACGCGTGGGAGGGCTTGAGCCCGTCCTTGCGGAAGAAGACGAAGCCGATGACGCCGAACAGGACGACGCCTGAGATGGAGAGGATCATGTGAGATCTCCTGGTGTCGAAGGGGGACGGTCACCCTGAGTCCTTCCAGGATCACAGCATGTATCTGTATGACAAAAGGTGCAACCGGGTGAAATGCTCTGTATCGCCCCCGGTCGGCGGACCCGGTCCCGGACCCGGTCCCGGGTGCCGTGTCCGGGGCGGCGACGGCGCCGCCGCCCGCGGCGATCTTCACCTCCGGTACGGCGCGTCGCGCACCGGACGAGCCAGTACCCTGTCGATTCACCCGTACGGCCGAGCACCGCTCACGGCCGTACGCTTGCTCCCCGCACGTCACCAGCAGTCACCCACAGTCCCCGAAGCCCGCAGCGAGAGGTGGTCCGCCCGATGAGTGAAGCCCCCGACCCCGAGGTCGTGGAGCTGGCGACCAAGATCTTCGATCTGGCCCGGCAGGGGCGGACCGAGGCGCTCGTCGCGTACGTCGACGCGGGTGTCCCCGCCGACCTCACCAACGACCGGGGCGACTCCCTCGTGATGCTCGCCGCCTACCACGGCCACGCCGACGCGGTCCGCGCCCTGCTGGCCCGCGGCGCCGACGCCGACCGCGTCAACGACCGCGGTCAGACGCCCCTCGCGGGAGCGGTTTTCAAGGGCGAGCAGGGTGTGATCGAAGCCCTGCTGGAGAGCGGTGCCGACCCGGCGGCGGGCACGCCGTCGGCGCTCGACACGGCCCGCATGTTCGGCCGCACGGAGCTGCTGGAACTGTTCGGCCGGCAGTGAGCGCGGCGGGCCCCCGACGACCGGGAGGGGCCCGCCCACCGGCGACGGCACGGAAAACGGGGGAGGCGGTACAGGGCCGCCGGAAATTTCGGTCGCGGCAGCGCAGACACCGGGCCATCATGACGTCGTGATTCACGGACGCGACGGCTGGGCAGGTGTTGCCGCACCGCGCGGGCCGTGACGCGGCCCGTATGGGCCACCGACGAGAGGCAGAGGAAGATGGTCTACAGCAAGCCAGAGACGGCGGGTACCCCGACGTGTTGTCACGCGGCCAGCTAGTGCGTGTTCCCCGGTTGCGTCGACGCTTGATGTGAGGCTGTTTCCCATGTTCGATCCGGTCATAGCGCCCAGCGGCACGCTGCTCGGCCTGCTCCAGCGGGGCCGCGGCGACGGCACACTGCACGCGCTCACCGCCCCCCGTGCCGAGGCGCTCGCGGCACTGAACCACTGCGTGCTGCACGACCCCCGCCACGACTGGCAGGTGGAGAACCGCTCCCTGTACTACGCCCGGCTCCTGCTCGACCTCGGCGGTGAGCTGGACGCGGTCGAGGCGCACCTGTTCGACCCCGAGGACGCCCTGGACACCGAGGAGTCCCGCACCGGACTCGCCCTCGCCGTCCTCGGGCACCTCGCCTCCTACGGCCGCCGCGACGCGCTCGCCCTGCTGCGCCGGTACGCCGCCGTCGGCGCCAACTGGGCGTGGGCCCTGGACGAGCTGGCGCTGCGGGACGACGACGCGGGCCTGCGCGCCCTGGCCGCGCCCGTCCTCGCCCGCTTCTCCGCCGACGCCGAGGGCGAGGCCGCACTGGCCGCCGCCGTCCGCGACGCCTTCGAGCCCCGGCCGTGGCGGCTGTGGGCCGAGGATCCCCGCCCGGCGATCGCCGGGCGGGTGCGCGTCGCCCACGAGACCGGCTGTTTCGACCGCTGGCAGCGGCAGCTGAGCCCCACCGGACCCCGGCCGGGCTGGAGCGTACGAGCCGTGTTCGAGTGGGCCCAGCAGGGCGCCGAACGCGGCGCGGCCCTCCATGTCCCCGCCGCCCGCTGCCTGGCCGCCGTGGCGGGCCCCGACGACCGGCCGGAGATCCTCCGGGCCGCCCGGCAGGGCACCGACGGCGCCCGCTGCACCGCCCTGCGCTATCTCGCCGACGGCAACGACCCCGACACCCTCGCCCTGATCGAGACGGCCGTGTCCGACGGCACACCCGCCGTCGTCGAGGCGGCCGTCGACGCCTTCGAACGCATGCGCAGCGTCGCCGCGGTCGACCGGGCGCGCGCCTGGGCCGGCCGCCCCGACCCGCTGGGCGCCGCCGCCGGACGCATGCTCGCCTGCCGGGGCGGAGCCGGCGACCGCGACCTCGTCCTGGCCGCCCTGCGGGAGGCGGTACGCGGCGAGGGACCCGACGCGCCCACCCTGTGGACCCTGGTGGACGGCGCCGGACGGCTCGGCATCGCCTGTGCGGCCCCCGTGCTGCGGCACGTCTACCGCGAGACCGCCTCCTCCCATCTGCGCGGCCGCGCGGCCCGCGCGCTCGCCGCGACCGACCCCTCCTTCCCCGCCGGATTCGCCGTCGAATGCCTGTGGGACTGCGAGGAGAGCACCCGCGAGGTGGCCGCACGGAACGCCGAGACCGCCGACCTGCGCGTCGTCGAGCAACTGCGCAGGCTCGCCGCCGACCCGGCCGAGGAGGCCGAGGTCCAGACCGCCGTACGCAGCAGGATCGAGCCCGACGTCGCCACGGGGTGAGCGGCCCGCGGGGGCCCGGCGCGTCCTCCCGGAGTCTCCGGGCCGCGTCCGGCCGGGGCTCCCGGAGCAGGCCCGGTGCACCGCCGCCCGGAGGCGCCGTCCAACGCTCACGGGACGTTCCCCGGCCGGACAGATCGACGTCGACGCGTCCACGTCCGGCCCGGCGACAACCCGGGTATGCGTGTCGTCATCGTCACCGAGTCCTACCCGCCCGATGTGAACGGCGTGGCCCACTGCGCCCACCAGACCGCCCGCCACCTCGCCGAACGCGGCCACGACCCGCTGGTCGTGGCCCCGGCCACCGCTTCGGGCGGCCCCGGCCGGACCGGGGAGTGCCCCGGCGTCCGCACCGTCCGGATCCCCTCCCTGCCACTCCCGGGCTACCCCCAGGTCCGTGTCGCCCTGCCCAGCCGACGGGTCGCGGCGGCGCTCACCGCACACCGCGCCGACCTGGTGCATCTGGCCGGGCCCTTCGTGCTCGGCGCGCGGGGCATGGCCGCCGCCGCCCGCCTGGGCATCCCGGCCGTCGCCGTCTACCAGACCGACCTCGCCGGATACGCCCGCACCTACGTGGGCACCGGCGAGGCCGCCGCCTGGCGGCGGCTGCGCGCCGTCCACTCGGCCGCCGACCGCACCCTCGCCCCCTCCGGCGCGGCCGTGCGCGACCTGTGCGCCCACGGTGTGCCCCGCGTCCGGCTCTGGCCGCGCGGCGTCGACACCGTCCGCTTCCACCCCGGCCACCGGGACGGGGCCCTCCGCCGCGCGCTCGCCCCGCACGGTGAACTGATCGTCGGCTACGTCGGCCGGCTCGCCCCCGAGAAGCGGGTCGGGCTCCTCTCGGAGGTCTGCCGCCTGGCCGGGGTCCGGGTGGTGGTCGTGGGGGACGGGCCCAGCGGGCCGCACCTGGCCGGCGCCCTGCCGGGAGCCCTCTTCACCGGCCCCCGCACCGGCCCGGAGCTGGCCCGGTACTTCGCCTCGCTGGACGTCTTCGTGCACACCGGCCCGTTCGAGACGTTCTGCCAGACCGTGCAGGAGGCCATGGCCAGCGGGGTGCCGGTGGTGGCGCCCGCCGCCGGCGGCCCCCTCGACCTCGTCGCCCACGGCAGCACCGGGCTGCTCGTCCCGCCGGGCGACGCCGCGGCCGTGCGCGACGCGGTCCGCGCGCTGGCCGCCTCGCCCGCCCGGCGCGCCGCGTACGGGGCGGCCGGCCGCGCGGCCGTCGAGGGCCGCACCTGGACCGCCGTCGGCGACCGGCTCATCGGCCACTACGAGGACGTGCTCGCGGCCCGGCGCACGGCGGTGGCGGCATGACCGCCGGGCCGCTGCGCATCGTCCGGCTCGCGAACTTCGTCACCCCCGCCTCCGGCGGACTGCGCACCGCGCTGCGCGAGCTCGGCAAGGGTTACCGGGCGGCCGGCCACGAACCGGTCCTGATCGTGCCCGCCGACCGGCACACCGACCGGCAGACCGCACAGGGCCGCGTGATCACCCTGCCCGGACCGCCGCTGCCCGGCACCGGCGGCTACCGCGTGCTCACCGACCGCCGGCGGCTGGCCGCCCTCCTGGAGGAACTGGCCCCCGGCCGCCTGGAGGTCTGCGACCGCACGACCCTGCGCTGGACCGGCCGGTGGGCGCGGCGGGCCCGGATCCCGGCCGTCATGGTCTCGCACGAGAGCGCCGACGGGGTGCTGCGCACCTGGGGCGTGCCCGAGCAACTGGCCCGGCGCACCGCCGACGCCGTCAACACCCGTACCGCGCACGCCTACGCGCGGGTCGTGTGCACCACCGGGTTCGCCGAGCGCGAGTTCCGCCGGATCGGCGCGCGCAACGTCGTCCGCGCCCCCCTCGGGGTGGACCTGGCGGAACGGCATCCCGGGCGGTACGACGCCGGGCTGCGCGCCCGGTACGCGCGCGGGGACGAGGCGCTGCTGCTCATGTGTTCGCGGCTGTCGGTGGAGAAGCGGCCGGGCACCGCACTGGACACCCTCCAGGCACTGCGGCGGCGTGGAGAGCGGGCGGTGCTGGTGATCGCCGGGGACGGCCCGCTGCGCGGCCGCCTGGAACACCGCGCGCGTGCGCGTGGCCTGCCGGTCGTCCTCCTCGGGCACGTCGGGGACCGGGAGCTGCTGAGCGCGCTCCAGGCGTCCGCCGACGTGTGCCTGGCCCCCGGGCCCGCCGAGACGTTCGGGCTGGCCGCCCTGGAGGCGCTGGCCTGCGGCACTCCGGTGGTCGCGAGCGCGTCCTCCGCGCTGTCCGAGGTGATCGGAGCGGCCGGGGCCACGGCGGCCGACCACGGCGAGGCGTTCGCCGACGCCGTGGCGTCCCTGCTCGCGCTCCCCGGGCCGGAGCGGCGCGAGCGGGCACGCGCGCGTGCCGAGTGCTTCGGCTGGCCCGCCGCCGCTGCGGCCTTCCTCGCGGCCCACGACGCGCATTCCGCGCCCGCCCGTGAGATGCCCGCCCGTGAGATGCCCGCCCGTGAGGCGTCGGATCGTGAGGTGCCGGATCGGAGGGCGGCAGATCGTTGAGCGATCCCGCAATACGCCTGTTGTCTCGTCCTCCTGTCTGCGATTGAATTCCGCGCATGGGAGACCAGCTGACGCCCTTGGCCGACGACCGCGCCCTGCTGGGCCGCACCAGCACCGCCGAGCGGGTCTCGGACATCCTCCGGAGCCGGATCGCCGAGGGCTTCTTCCCGCCCGGCACCCGGCTGTCGGAGGACGGTATCGGCGGCGCCCTCGGCGTCTCCCGCAACACCCTGCGGGAGGCGTTCCGGCTGCTCACCCATGAGCGGCTGCTCGTGCACGAGTTGAACCGCGGTGTCTTCGTGCGGGTGCTCACCGTCGAGGACGTCGAGGACATATACCGCACCCGGCGGCTGGTCGAGTGCGCCGTCGTCCGCGGTCTCGGCGAGCCGCCGTACGCCCTGGACGGCGTGGCCGCCGCCGTCGCCGAGGGTGCGCGGGCCGCGCGCGAGGCCGACTGGAAGACGCTCGGCACCGCCAACATCCACTTCCACCGGGAACTGGTCGCCCTCGCCGGCAGCGAGCGCACCGACGAGCTGATGCGCAGCGTCTTCGCCGAACTGCGTCTGGCCTTCCACGTCGTGGACGACCCGCAGCGGCTGCACGAGCCCTATCTCACCCGCAACCAGCACCTCCTGGACATCCTGCGCGGCGGCGACCGGCACGCGGCCGAACAGGAGCTGGCGGTCTACCTCGACGACTCGCTGGACAAGGTCGTCGAGGTGTACCGGCGGCGGGTCGGCGCACCGGCGTAGCGCGGCGCACCGGCCACGTCCCGGACGGCGGGCGAGGGCCGCGCGCCGGGGTGCGTCTGCGCCGTTTGGGACGATGTCAGACCGAGGACCTAGTCTGTGCACCGTGACTTCGCCTGCACCGACGGACAGCGTTCCGCCCCAGTTCAGCGCGGGGCCGCGCCCGGCACCGGGCCCGGCCGCCGACGAGGGACTGGCGCGGCGGCTGCGCGCGCTCGCCTGCACCGCGCCGCTGCACGACCTCGACACCCGCAAGGCGAACCTGGCGGGGGAGTACTCGGTGTACGGCATGGCCGAGGTCGCCCTCGCCGCCATCGACCTCGTCACGCTCAACATGGACTTCGACACCGGCGCCGACCACGACCAGATCGTCGCCCGGCTCGTCCCGCGCGTCGCCGCCCAGGCCCCGCGCCGCCCCGCCGCCGAGCACGAGCGGGTGGCCCGCTGGGTCCTGGAGAACCTGATCAACGTCGGCAGCGCCGACCGAGGCTTCCGCGCCGTCTACGGCACCTTCGCGCAGGACGGCACCTACGTCCGCCGGGACTACGACTTCAAGCTGATCGAGGAGGTCCCCGGCCCCGGCGGCAGCGTCTATCTGCGCACCACGGACGAGGCGGTCAACGTCCTGGTCGGCGCGCTGGACACCGACGTCACCAGCGCCCAGATCGCCGCCGAGGTCAAGCTCGAAGTGCTCATCAGCCGCGGCCGGCTCGCCGACGCCCAGCTCGCCGCCGAACAGGCCCGCTACCGGACCGTGCAGTACTCCGAGACCCTGCGCCGCGCCCTCGACGCCACCCGGCGCAACGTCCGCGCGGTGGACTGGCTCAGCGCCGTACCGGACATGATCGCCGAGGCCCTCGACCACGTCGCCGACCGCTACCGCCACGAGAACGCGATCCTGACCAACATCCGCAAGGCCCGCGACGAGACCGAGGAGCCCGAGCACAAGCGGCGCGCCGCCGAACTCGTCGACATCGTCAAGGACTGCATCCGCCGCCACACCCAGCTCCAGTCCCGGCTGCTGGAGGCAGGGCCGCTCTTCCGCGCCGAGCAGGACCGGCAGGCCTTCGCCACCCCGCTGACCACCTCCGGGACCGACCTCTACGGACATCTGCTCGCGCCCACGCTCCCGCTGCCGCTGGAGAGCGCCCTGCGTGTCACGGACGCCTTCTTCGCGCACGGCACCGGGCTGCGCACGCCGGTCTCGGTCCGCGTCGCCGACCTCGTCGACATCCTGCTCACCCCGCCCGTGGAGCGCGAGCACCTGGGCGCCGAGATGCCCGAGCCCGATCTGATCGCCACCCCGGACGACAGCCGGTTCAGCGAGGAGCAGCTCGCCGCCGCGATGGACCTGCTCGACCTGCCCGCCGACGCCCCGCGCCGCCTGTCCGGGCTGCTGGCCGAGGCCCGCCGCACGGACGCCGACCTGCCCTACCTGGTCGCGCTGCTGGCCGTGCACGCGGCCAGCCCGCCGGTCGGCACCGCCTACCGCCAGGGCGAGCAGAAGCTGCTCTTCGCCGTGGACGACGGCACCGAACTGGACGACCCCGAGTTCGGCGGCGCCGACCTCATCGTCGGGACGGCCCTGCTGGACGCCGCCGGAATGGCGGCGGACCGGACGGAGGCAGCATGAGCGAGCACGACGGCGACCACCGCGACCACCGCGGCAACAGTGCCGCCGGCGCCACCAGTGACGCGAGCGCCGACAGCGCCGACAGCGCCGACAGCGCCGACACCGACAAGGAGCCCCAGCAGTGAGCGAGCACGTCGAGTGGAGCGAGGCGGAGACCACTCCCGCCCCGCCGCCCTCCGGCGCCGTCACCCCCGCCGACGCCGCCGACGCGGCCCGGCTCGTCGCCTTCGGCCTGCAGCCCAAGCTCCAGCCCGCCCGCGACCAGGAGTACGCCGACCTGCTCCGCCGCCACCGCGAGGACCCGGCCTTCGCCCGCCTCGCGGACGCCGTGGCCGCCGGGCTCGGACTGGTCGTCCTGGAGGTGTCCCCGCGCGCGGGCATGGCGGTGACCGCCGCCGAGGACTCGGTGTTCGCCGTCCGCATGGGCGACTACGCCCGGCGGACCGCCGCCGACTCCGGCGACCGCTTCCTGCACGGCCTCGCCCACCTCGCCGTGGCCGCCCTCGCCTTCCCGCGCCCCGAGGACCTGGCCGATGACGCCTACATCGGGCGGGTCACGGTCAACGGCGTCGACGCCTTCGTCCGCCAGGCCTGCCGCCGCCTGGAGGAGCGTGCCGAGGAACAGGGGGAGAACACCGATCCCGTCACCGACGCGCCCGGTCTTGAGGCCGCCTGGCGGATCTGGGCCCGGCGCAGCGCCACCGGCGCCACCAAGGACGCCCGCCGCCCCGCCGCCTCCACCACCGGCATCGTCGCCAAGGCGCTGGCGTTCCTCACCGACTCCGGGTTCCTCCAGCGCACCGGCGACGAGGGCGGCGGCACCTACCGCACCACCGCCCGCTACCAGCTCCAGGTGCGCGACATGGCGGGCGCCGCCGCCCTGGCCGAACTGCTCGACCTCGGCGTCGTCCCGGTCACCGACGGCACACCCAGCCTGCTGCCCGCCGAGGACACCGACGACCTGGAACTGGTGGCCGACGCCGGACTGCCCTTCCACAGCCCCGCCCAGCCATGAACCAGCACAGAACAAGACCACACAGAACAAGACCACACAGAACAAGTCGGCACTGAACGACACGGCCCTGAACAACACGGCGGCCGGCGCCGATCCGGCATCGGACCGGCGCTGCTCCCGCACCACCAGCCCGCACCACCACCCCCGAACTGCCAGAAGACTGACGAGAGTCCGCCATGTACGAGCTGTCCCGGGTCCGCCTCTACTCCATCGGTCCGGCCGGTGCGCGCTACGCCGACACCGTGCTCGACCTGCGAGGAGTGGGCGAGCCGGTGCCCGACCCCGCGCCCACGCAGGCGGAGTTCTTCGAGGAGGAGCCGGTCGGCCCGCCGCGCCGCCCCGCACCCGCGGGCGTGCTCTTCCTGGAGAACGGCGGCGGAAAGTCGGTCCTGCTCAAGCTGATCTTCTCCGTGATGCTGCCCGGCCACCGCAACACCCTGGGCGGCGCCAGCTCAGGCGTCCTGCGCAAGTTCCTGCTCGCCGACGACTGCGGGCATGTCGCGCTGGAGTGGCAGCACGTGCTGACCGGCGAGTGCGTCGTCGTGGGCAAGGTCAGCGAGTGGCGCGGCCGCCAGGTCTCCAACGACCCGCGCAGGTTCGCCGAGGCCTGGTACTCCTTCCGGCCCGGACCCGGCCTCACCCTGGACAACCTCCCCGTCGCCGAGGCCACCTCCGTGCGGCCCTCCGCCGAGGGGACCTCCGGAGCCCAGGGCAGGCGCCGCACCATGAAGGGCTTCCGCGACGCTCTCACCGAGGCGGGCAAGGCGTACCCGCATCTCGAGGTCCACTGGGAGGAGATCCACGACCGCTGGATCGAACACCTCGGCGACCTCGGCCTGGACCCCGAACTCTTCCGCTACCAGCGCGAGATGAACGCCGACGAGGGCGAGGCCGCCGGACTGTTCGCGGTGAAGAAGGACTCCGACTTCACCGACCTGCTGCTGCGCGCCGTCACCGACACCCGCGACACCGACGGACTCGCCGACCTCGTCAGCGGCTTCGGCAACAAGCTGGGCCGCCGCGCCGAACTCATCGCCGAACGCGACTTCACCGCAGGCTCGGTGGACCTCCTCGGCCGGATCGTCGACGCCGCCCAGGCCCGTACCCGCGCGCGTGAGATCCACACCGCAGCCGAGCGCCGCACCCGCACCCTGGCCCGCCGGCTCTCGGCCCGCGCCGTCCGGGAGCGGCTGCGCGCCGCCGACCTCGCCCAGCGCGTCACCGCCGCCGCCTACGCCGTCACCCACCGCGAGGGCGCCCGCGAGCGCAGCGCGCTGATCGCCGCCGAACTCGCCTACCGGCACGCCTCGCTGGCCCTGGCCGCCGCCGAGAAGACCGCCGCCGCGCAGAAGCGTGAACTGGCCGACGCCCGCACCCTGCACTCCGCCTGGCAGGCCGCCGAGGCCGTGCTGCGCCACCGCGCCGCCGCCGACCGCGTCACCCGCGTCTCCGCCGCCATCCAGGAGGCCGAACGGGACGCGGCCCCCGCCCTGGCCGCCCGCGCCAAGGCCGCCGTCGACCTCGTACGGGCCCTGCACGCGGCGGCGCAGAGCGCCGAGGCCCTCGCCAACGAGGGCGAGGAGCGGTCCGCCCGGCTCCAGGAGACCGGCGAGGCGGCCCACCGTGACGCGACCGCCGCCGCCACCGAGGCGCAGCGCGCCCGCAGCGAGACCGGCCACCTGCGCCAGCGGCTCAGCGAGGTCGAGCAGGAGACCGCCGAGGCCGTCCGCGCGGGCTGGCTCGACGACAGCGCCCCCGACGCCGACCCGGCCCGTGCCGCCCTCGCCGCCAGCGACGCCGAGAAGACCGCCGTGGCGGCCTGGGACGAGGCCCGCGAGGTCGCCCGCAAGGCCACCGAACACGCCCGCGAGGCCGCCTCGGCGGAGTCCCGCGCGGAGCTCACCGCCGCCCGCGCCGCCGACGCGGCGGCCGCCGCGGGGCGGGCCCACGACGCCGAACGGCGGACCGCCGAGGCCCTCGCCGCCGAGCCCCGTCTCGCCGAGCTGCTGAGCCTGCCCGCCGCCCCGCCCGCGCGCGTCGGCGTCCCCGGCCCGCGCACCGGCCCCGACGACGCGGCAGGCCCGGCGGCCCCGGCGGGCACAGCCGCGGGCGAGCCCCCGCACCCCGCCGACGGTCCCCTCGGCCCCGAGGACCTGGACCGCTGCGCCGACGACCTGCGGGCCCTGCTCGACGAGGCCGTCGCCACCGCCGAGCGGCAGCTGTTCGACCTGCGCACCGCCGCCGCCGACGACTCCCGGATCCTCGGCGCGCTCGGCGACGGCGGCCTGCTGCCGCCCGGCCCCGACGTCCTGGCCACCGTCGAGTACCTCGGCGAGCACGGCATCCCGGCCCTGCCCGGCTGGCGCTACCTCGCCCAGGCCGTCGACCCCGCCGACCACGCGCGCGTCCTGGCCGCCCGTCCCGAGCTGGTCGACGGCGTGATCATCACCGACCCGGACACCCACGCCCGCGCCCGCGACGCCCTCGCCGACGCGGCGCTGCTGCCCCGCTCCGCCGTCGCCGTCGGCACCGCCGCCGCCCTGCTCGCCCCCACCCCGGCCGCCGACGACACCGCCACCGGCGTCTTCCTGGTCCCGCCGAACCCCGCCATGCACGACGAACACGCCGCCGACGAGGAACGGCAGGCACTGCGCGCGCGGGCGACCGAACGGGACGAGGAGATCCGCCGGCTCGCCGCCCGGCTCGGCAAGGACCGCGAACTGGCGGCCCGGCTCGCCTCCTGGCGCACCGGCTGCCCCGCCGGGCGGCTGGCCGAACTGACCGCGGCGGCCGAGCGGGCCCGCGCCTTCGCCGAGGAGGCCGAGGCCGAGCTGACCGAGGCGCGGACCGCCCGCGCGGAGGCCGAGGAGAGCGCCGCCGAGGCCACCCGTGTGCGCGACGAGCGCCAGGAGAGCGCCCAGAGGGCCCGGCGCGCCGCCGACGCCCTCGCCGGGCTCGCCTTCCGGCTGCGCGAACGCGCGGGCTGGCAGGCCAGACTCCGCGAACTGGCCGACGAGAGCGCCGAGGCGGAGGCCCGCGCCCAGAGCTGCCTGGACCGCGCCCGCGCCGCCGACGAGGACCGCCGGGCCGCCCAGCGCGCCGCCGACGACGCCCGCCGCACCGCCCGCGCGCTGCGCGCCGAGCGCTCCGAGATCGCCGGCGCCCCCGACGACGTGCCCGAGAGCGACGACGACACGCCGAAGGCGTCCCTGCCCGCGCTGCGCGAGGCGTACCGCGCCGCCTCCCAGGTGTACGAGAAGGTCGGCGTCGGCGCCGACCTGCGCGCCGAACAGGCCCGCGCCGAGAGCGACGAGAGCGCGGCCCGCGCCGAACTGGACCGGCTCAGCAACAAGGTCCGCACCCGCGCGGAACAGCTCCTCCAGTCACCCGACGGCTCCGACGGGCCCTCCCGGCAGGCCGCCGCAGCCCGCGCGGAGGAACTGGTGCAGCTCCTGGAGACCCGTATGTCGTCCGCGAGCGAGCAGCTCGGGCGGCTGCGCGGCGAGGCCGAACGCCTCGCACCCGAGGACGGCGAGACCCACACCGAGCTGCCCGAGGACCTGCTCCCGCGCGACGCCGAGCACGCCCAGGCCCTGCTGCGCACCGCCACCGGCGAACTCGCCACGCACACCGGCGAACTGGCCGGTGCCCGCGAGGCGCACGGCGAGCTGCTGGAGTCCCACCGCGCCGCCGAGGACGCGGCCGGCGGCTTCGACGAGATCGCCGCCATGCTCCGCGACCTGCTGCGCGAGCAGAGCGGCGACGAGGAGCAGGAGGAGCCGGAGCCGTACCCCGGCAGCCCGGAGGAGGCCCGGCAGGCGACGGCCGAGGCGCGCCGCTCGCTGCGCGGCTGCGCCGCCGACCTGTCCGCCGCCGAGTCCGCCGTGCGCGAGGCGAGCGACATCCTGGTCCGGCACGCCAACTCCACCCGCTACGAGCAGGTCCGCACCCCCGCCCGGCAGCAGATCCGCGAACTGCCCGCCGCCGCCCTGCCCGAGCACGCCCAGAAGTGGGCCGAGGCCTTCGCGCCCCGGCTGCGCGTCCTCACCGACGAACTGGCCCAGCTGGAGCGCAACCGCGACTCGATCGTGGACCGGCTGCGCGGCCTGGTGGAGTCGGCGCTGGCCACGCTCCGCTCCGCCCAGCGCCTGTCCCGCCTGCCGGAAGGGCTCGGCGAGTGGTCCGGGCAGGAGTTCCTGCGCATCCGCTTCGAGGAACCCGACCAGGCCACCCTCACCGAGCGGCTCGGCGAGGTCATCGACGAGGCGACCCGTGCCGCCGTGAAGAAGAACTCCGACCTGCGCCGCGACGGCATGTCCCTGCTGCTGCGCGGGGTGGCCGCCGCGCTCCGCCCCAAGGGCATCGCCGTGGAGATCCTCAAGCCGGACGCCGTGCTGCGCGCCGAGCGGGTCCCCGTCGGGCAGATGGGCGACGTCTTCTCCGGCGGCCAGCTGCTCACCGCGGCCATCGCCCTGTACTGCACGATGGCGGCGCTGCGCTCCAACGACCGCGGCCGCGACAAGCACCGCCACGCGGGCACCCTGTTCCTGGACAACCCCATCGGCCGCGCCAACGCCACCTATCTGCTGGAGCTCCAGCGGGCCGTCTCGGACGCGCTCGGGGTGCAGCTCCTCTACACCACCGGCCTGTTCGACACGACCGCGCTCGCCGAGTTCCCGCTGGTGATCCGGCTGCGCAACGACGCCGACCTGCGCGCCGGGCTGAAGTACATCAGCGTGGAGGAGCATCTGCGGCCCGGCCTGCCCGAGCAGCCCACGGGCGACGAGACCGCGCACAGCGAGATCACGGCGACGCGGATGTACCGCCGCCCGGCCTGACGGGCCCGACCGGCCGGACTCGTGGCGCACCCCGGGGCACGGGAGCCTCCGGGGTGCGGCACGGCCACCAGAGGTGCGGCACGGCCGCTACGGGTGCGAGAGCCGCCCCGTGCCGCCCTGGCGGCGTATGCGCTCCTGGGCGCGCTCCGCGGCCCGCGCCTCCCGCCGGGCGCGGCGCCGCTCGCGCCTGAGGGCCCGCGCGGTGCTGCTCGGCGTGGAGACGACGCCGTTGCGCTGCTTCCACACCTGGCGGGTCACCCAGACGTCCAGCGCGGCCCAGGTGGCCACGACCGTGCTGGCCACACCGCTGATGACCATGGGAAAGGCCAGCCAGGACCCGGCCAGGGTGCACAGGAACGCCACCACGGCCTGGATGAGGGTGAGCGCGATGATCAGCACCGCGCGCACGGCCGCCTCGCGCACCGGGTCCGGCATCCTGCGCCGCCGCGCGGGCTCCTCGATCCACAACGGCTTGTACACCGGCCGCTGCTCCGGCCCGCCCCCGTACGCAGCGCCCACTCGCCCGCCGTCGCGGTGCCGCTCGCCCCGGGCCGCCGGAATGTCCCGATCGGATGCCTCCCAGGCCGCCCGCCCCGCCCCTGCCCCGCGCGCCGCAGCACTGTCGGCCGCCTCCGCGCGCCGCCCCGCCGTGCCCATCAACCTGTCACTCCCCACCGCCAGCAGACCGCTCGCCCCGGTGCTCGAAGAACCGGCTCCCCATTGGCTGCCCGGCTTGCGCTGTTCTACGCCGCACAGGTGCGCGACGCGGCCCCGGTGGCCGATTCCGTCCCATGCCTCCTGGAGTAGGACGAACGGCACGTCCTGAAGATTCCCGGAAAGGGAATGATCTCGGCCAACCGATCGGGGCGCCCGGCCTGTTCCGATGGCCTGTCAGTTTCGTGTTCCGGGCCGTCATCTCCCGCAATGCCCGGACAACTCGCCCCCTGGTGCCGCTGATGCGGACGTTCGTCCTCCGGCCGCCTCTTCGAGTTACCTGTGTGTCGGTAGTAGGCTCGCGCCGTTTGTTGACGCACATGTGTACCCCCTGACGGAGGGGGTCGAGCTGGGGGAGGCCATGCGCTTTCGCGGGAAGTCCATCCGCCGGAAGATCGTGGCGCTCCTTCTCGTGCCGCTGCTCTCGCTGACGGCCGTCTGGGCCTTCGCCACGGTGATCACCGGACGGCAGGCCGGCCGGCTCTTCGACTCGTCGACCGTGGTGGAGAAGGTCGTCTACCCCACCGAGGACACGGTCCGCGTCCTCCAGCAGGAACGCCGCCAGACCCTCGTCCACCTCGCCGACCCGCGCGCCGCCGACGGACTCGCCGCGCTGCGGCGCAGCCGGACCGCCACCGACCGCGCCGTCGGCGAACTCCGCCGCAACGCGAACGACGGCGACGTCCGCGGCGCGCTCGGCACCGGCGACGACGGACGGCTGACCGCCGTACTGGACGCCCTGGACGGACTCGACTCCCTGCGCCGCAGCGTCGAGGACGGCACCGTGCGCCGTGGCCAGGCCCTCGACCTCTACAACCGCCTGGTCGACCCCTGCTTCGGCCTGCTCGCCGGGCTCCGGGTCGTGGACGACGCCGAACTGGACAAGCAGTACCGCGCCCTGGTCGACCTCGACCGCGCCCGCGAACTCCTCTCCCGCGAGGACGCGCTGCTCGGATCCTCCCTGGTCGTCGGCACCGTCACCCGCGACGAGGCCCGCAGCGTCTCGGCCCTCGTCGCCCAGCGGTCCCTGCTGTACGAAGTGAACCTGCCGCTGCTGCCCGCCGCCGAACGGAGCCGCTACCAGCGCTTCTGGGTGAACGCCGCCTCCGCCCCGCTGCGCACGGCCGAACAGGCGGCCGCCGCCACCACGTCCGGCACGCCGCACGGGGTGAGCGCCAAGAGCTGGGACGGCGCCGCGGCGAACGCGCTCGCCGACCTCGGCACCATCGGCGACCGCGCCGACGACCGCTTCGAGGACCGGGTAGGACCGGTCGCCATGAGCGTCATCCTCCAGGCCGCCGTCGCCGGTGTCCTCGGACTGCTCGCGCTGCTCTTCTCGCTCTACCTCTCCGTGCGCATCGGCCGCGGACTCGTCCGGGACCTGCGCCAGTTGCGGCTGGAGGCCCATGAGGCGTCCGGTGTCCGCCTGCCCGGCGTGATGCGCCGGCTGTCGGCGGGCGAGCAGGTCGACGTGGAGACCGAGGCGCCCCGCCTGGAGTACGACAAGAACGAGATCGGCGAGGTCGGCCAGGCCCTCAACACCCTCCAGCGGGCCGCGGTGGAGGCCGCCGTGAAGCAGGCCGAACTCCGCGCCGGCGTCTCCGAGGTCTTCGTCAACCTCGCCCGCCGCAGCCAGGTCCTGCTGCACAAGCAGCTCACCCTCCTGGACACCATGGAGCGCCGGACCGAGGACACCGAGGAACTCGCCGACCTGTTCCGCCTCGACCACCTGACCACCCGGATGCGCCGCCACGCCGAGGGCCTGGTGATCCTCTCCGGGGCGGCCCCGTCGCGGCAGTGGCGCAAGCCGGTGCAGCTGATGGACGTCGTCCGCGCCTCCGTCGCCGAGGTCGAGGACTACGAGCGCATCGAGGTCCGCAGGCTGCCCAGGGTCGCCCTCACCGGCCCCGCCGTCGCCGACCTCACCCACCTCGTCGCCGAACTGCTGGAGAACGCCACGGTGTTCTCCCCGCCGCACACCGCCGTGCAGGTCGTCGGGGAGCGGGTCGCCAACGGGTTCACCCTGGAGATCCACGACCGCGGCCTGGGCATGTCCGCCGAAGCGCTGCTGGACGCCAACCTGCGGCTCGCCGAGACCCCCGAGTTCGAACTGTCGGACACCGACCGGCTCGGACTCTTCGTGATCAGCCGGCTCGCCCAGCGGCAGAACGTCCGCGTGTCCCTCCAGCCGTCGCCGTACGGCGGCACCACGGCGGTGGTCTTCATCCCGGACGCGCTGCTGACCGACGAGGTCCCCGACACCAACGGCATCGGCTTCCGCCTCGACCGGCCCGCCGCCAAGGCCGCCGACCGCGAGGAGAACCGCAGGGCCGCCCTCTCCCAGAACCCCGTCCCGCTCCCGGGCCTGCCCGTGTCGCTGCTGGACGGACCGGTGGAACTGGAGGCGCCCGTCGACCTGGACGCCATCGCGGGGTTCGAGGAGTTCCCCGGCGCCCTCGGCGACGAGGACAGCGAGCGCGGCGGGCTGTTCCGGCCCCGGTCCGCGTCCCGGCCGCAGCCGGACGAGGCCGCCGCGCGCCAGCAGCCCGGCCCCCGGGCGGGCACCGGTCCGCGCGGCACGGCGGACCGTGCACCCGGCGACGAGACCCCGGACGGCCCGGTGCCGCTCACCCGGCGCCGCACGCCCAAGCTGGTCAGCTCCCACGGCCGCCCGGTGACCGAGGCGCGGCCCCGCCGCGACGGCGCGGACCGGCAGGACACCGCGCGGACCGGCCGCGCCGAGCCCGAGGCCGCCGCCGGACTGCCGACCCGTCGCCGCGGTGGCACACCGCCGCCGCGCGGCACCGAGCCGGGCCCACGCGGCGGGCAGGACACTCCGCGGTCGCCGATGGGCGCGAGCGGGGAGGGCGGGCGGCCTCCCGCCCTTCCGCAGCGCGCCCGCCGCGCCGCCCTCGCCCCCGGCGACCGGGACGGCGCCGACGGCACGGACGCCATCGAAGCGACGACGGCCATACCGGCCGCACCGGCGACCACGGCCACACCGGGCACGGCAGCCACAGCGGACGCAGACGTCACAGGTGACGCCGCGGACGCCCCCCGCACCGCCGCGACCGGGCGGCCCGGGGGACCCGAGGGGGCCGGCGGGACCGGGGGCCCGGACGGACCGCCCGCCGGCGCCGGGGCGCTGCCCCGCCGCGTCCGGCAGGCGAGCCTGGCCCCCCAGCTCAGACAGACTCCCGCGCCGCGCACCGGGACCCGGGCCGAACCGGACGAACGGGACGCCGACGAGGTACGCGACCGGATGGCCGCGCTCCAGCGCGGCTGGCGGCGCGGCCGCGAGGAGAACGCCGTGGGTGACGACGCCCACGACGGCAGCACCGCACCACGAACGACTAAGGGGGACGGTCGATGACCGCACCGAAGGCGACCGGCCACACCGCCACCGGCAAGAAGGAACTGAACTGGCTCCTCGACGACCTCGTGGACCGGGTCGCGAGCATCCGCAAGGCCGTCGTGCTCTCCGGGGACGGCCTGGCGACCGGGGTGTCCAAGGACCTGACCCGCGAGGACAGCGAGCACCTGGCGGCCGTGGCCTCCGGCTTCCACAGCCTCGCCAAGGGCGTGGGCCGGCACTTCGAGGCGGGCAGCGTCCGGCAGACGCTCGTCGAACTGGACGACGCGTACCTGTTCGTGACCGCCGCGGGTGACGGCAGCTGTCTCGCCGTGCTCGCCGACGCGGACGCCGACATCGGCCAGGTCGCCTACGAGATGACCCTCCTGGTCAAGCGGGTCGGGGAGCACCTGGGCGCCGCCCCGCGCACCGACCTGCCGGCCGGCGGGTAGTGGGATGACATGAACGGAGACGGCCAGGCACCCAGCCCCTGGTTCGACGACGAGGCCGGACCCGTGGTCCGCCCGTACGCCATGACGCGGGGCCGTACCAGCCACGCGGCACAGCACCGCCTCGACCTGATCGCGGTCGTCGTCACCGAACCGCACGTGGACGACGCGGAGGCGGACCACTCGCTCTCCCCGGAGCACGTGGACATCGTCGAGCTGTGCCGCCGCACCCCGCAGTCGGTCGCCGAACTCGCCGCGGAACTCGACCTCGCCATCGGCGTGGTGCGCGTCCTGATCGGAGACCTGGTGGACCAGGAGTACGTCCATGTGAGCCGGCCGGTGCCCCCGGCCGAGCTGCCGGACGAGAGTGTGCTGCGTGATGTGATCAACGGCCTGCGGGCGCTGTGAGCGCCCCGGCGGCCGGCCGGCCCAGGCCGGAGAAGAGACCCATGCCGAGCAGGAGAAGAATTCGATGATCTTCGGGCGTTCCGAGCGCGGCAAGCCGCCCGTCGAGCCCCTCACGCTCAAGATCCTGGTGGCCGGCGGCTTCGGCGTGGGCAAGACGACCCTCGTCGGCGCGGTCAGCGAGATCAGGCCGCTGCGCACCGAGGAACTGCTCACCGAGGCGGGCCGCCCGGTCGACGACGTCAGCGGGGTGGAGGGCAAGCACACCACCACGGTGGCCATGGACTTCGGCCGGATCACGCTCCGCGAGGATCTGGTGCTCTACCTGTTCGGCACCCCCGGGCAGGAACGGTTCTGGTTCATGTGGGACGAGCTGTCCGAGGGCGCGCTCGGCGCGGTCGTGCTCGCCGACACCCGCCGCCTGGAGGACTGCTTCGCCGCCGTCGACTACTTCGAACGGCGGGCCATCCCGTTCGTCGTCGCCGTCAACTGCTTCGAGGGGGCCGCCCGTTACCCGGCGCGTACCGTCAGGGACGCGCTCGACCTGGACGACGGCGTCCCCCTGCTGCTGTGCGACGCCCGCGAGCGCGAGTCGGCCAAGGAGACCCTGATCGGCGTCGTCCAGCACGCCATGGCGTACACCGCGGCCCGCCGCCGGGCCGTCCCCGGCTGAGGCCGCGTCCACGCGCGCGTGCGTCGTGTGCGTCCTGCCACGCGCGCGTGCCGGACGCACGGCGCCGACGGTCACGCGTCGTCGTCGCCGTCCTCCAGCCAGCCGAAGCTCTTCTCCACCGCCTTGCGCCAGTTGTGGTACTCGCGCTCCCGCACCCGGTCCTCCATGGAGGGCGTCCACTCGGCGTCCTTCTGCCAGTGCGACTTCAGCTCGTCCAGGTCGCTCCACACACCGGTGGCGAGCCCGGCCGCGTAGGCGGCGCCCAGACAGGTCGTCTCGGAGACCCTGGGCCGGATCACCGGAACGCCGAGCACGTCCGCCTGGTGCTGCATCAGCAGATTGTTCTTCGTCATCCCGCCGTCCACCTTCAGGGCCGTCAGGCGCACCCCGGAGTCCTGGTACATGGCGTCCACCACCTCGCGGGTCTGCCAGCTGGTCGCCTCCAGCACGGCGCGCGCCAGATGCGCCTTGGTGACGTACCGCGTCAGGCCGGTGACCACGCCCCGCGCGTCCGCGCGCCAGTAGGGCGCGAACAGACCGGAGAACGCGGGCACGATGTACGCGCCGCCGTTGTCCTCGACACCGGCCGCCAGCGGCTCGATGTCGTCGGCGGTGCCGATGATGCCGAGCTGGTCGCGGAACCACTGCACCAGCGCGCCCGTGATCGCGATGGCGCCCTCCAGGCAGTAGACCGGTGCCTCGTCGCCGATCTTGTAGCCCATGGTGGTGAGCAGCCCGTTCTTGGACGGCACGGGCCGGTTGCCGGTGTTCAGCAGCAGGAAGCTGCCGGTGCCGTAGGTGTTCTTCGCGTCGCCCACGTCGTAGCAGGCCTGCCCGAACACGGCGGCCTGCTGGTCGCCCAGGGCCGAGGCCACCGGCACGCCCGCCAGATGGCCGACCGCGGTGCCGTACACCTCGGACGAGGAGCGGATCTCCGGGAGGATCGCCTCGGGGACGTTCATGGCCGCAAGGATGGCCGGATCCCACTGGAGGGTCTCCAGGTTCATCAGCATGGTGCGGCCCGCGTTGGTGACGTCCGTGACGTGCCGGCCGCCGTCCGTGCCGCCGGTCAGGTTCCAGATGAGCCAGGAGTCGATCGTGCCGAAGGCGATCTCCCCGCGTTCGGCGCGGTCGCGCAGGCCGGGCACGTTGTCCAGCAGCCAGGCCGCCTTGGGACCGGAGAAGTAGCTGGCCAGCGGAAGCCCGGTCTGTTCCCGGAACCGGTCCTGTCCCTCGCTGCCGCCCAGCCGGTCGCACAGCGCCGCGGTACGGGTGTCCTGCCAGACGATCGCGTTGTGCACGGGCTTGCCGGTGGCACGGTCCCACAGGACGGTCGTCTCGCGCTGGTTGGTGATGCCCAGCGCGCTGAGCTGCCCGGCGCGCAGCCCCGCCCTGGCCGTGGCGCCCTCGACCACCGCCTGCACCTTCGCCCAGATCTCGGTGGCGTCGTGCTCGACCCAGCCCGGCTTGGGGAAGATCTGGCGGTGTTCGCGCTGGTCGACGGCGACGATGGCACCGTGCCGGTCGAAGACGATGCACCGGCTCGACGTGGTGCCCTGGTCGATTGCGGCCACGTACTTCTCGGCGTTGTCCGTCATGGCTACCCCTTGGAGACGCGGTTCCGGCGGATCGCGCGGCCGGAACCCCACCGGAGGAACGACCGGGCACGGGACCGCTGCGGCCCCCGCGCCCTCACTCGTACGAGTGTGTCCCAGCGGGGCGGAACCCGCTCGGGATGACCACCGCGCGCCCGGCGACCTCACCCGCGCCCCGGCGCGTACCCCGGCACCCGCCCGCGCCCCCGACCGCCCTGTCCAGCCGCGACCGTCCCGCCGTCCCGCCTTCCCGGCGGGGCTGTCAACCGGCCTGCGGCACCGTGGCCCCCCGCCCGCGGCGGACCGTGTGGCCGGGCCGGGGCGCCCGGCCGACGACCCAGCTGGGGCCCTCCAGGGCCTTCGCCGCCCGCTTGAGCGGGGTCAGGCAGACGGCTGCCTGCCGGTGGTCGGCCACGCTTCCCGGCTCGCAGACGACCGTGGCCAGGGACAGGGTGACCGGCATCCCGCCCGCCGTCCAGGGCGGGTCCAGCACGGCGGCCGCCAGCGGATCGAGCGCTCCGGGGTCCGCCAGCAGCAGGAAGTCGTCGCCGCCGATGTGTCCCACGCGCGCGGTCCCGGACGCGGCCTGCTCCAGGCTCCGCCCGACCGACCGGATCAGCTCGTCCCCGGCGGCGAACCCGGCGCCGTCGTTGACCTGCTTGAAGCGGTCGATGTCCAGCCAGCTCAGCGAGAACGCCCGGCCGGAGCGGATCCGCCGGTCCACCTCCGACGTGATCGCGTCCGAGCCGGGCAGCCGGGTCAGCGGGTTCAGCCCGGCCGCCTCCTCCACCCGGGACTCGGCCAGGGCCCGTACGAGGTCCGTCGGCCGTACGACACCCACGCACCGCCCGCGGCGGTCGACGACCGCCACGTCGTCGGAGATCCGTTCCTGCGTGCCGCGCGCGATCATGTCCAGCACCTCCCAGGCCGACGCATCGACGTCCACCGTGCGCGGCGGATCGCCGAGCCGGGCGGCCGGACGGTCGGCGTACAGGGCGTGACCGTAGCGCCCCGACATCATCAGCAGGAAGCGGGACCGGTGCACGGACCGCAGCGGCACCCCGTGACCGTCCACCAGCAGCACGCCCGTCACCTCGGGCGCACCGGTGAGCAGCGCCCGCACCCGGCCCGCCGGGACATCCGCGGGCAGCAGCGCGGCGGGCCGCAGGAAGGGGCGCAGCGACGGTCCCGGGCCCGGCGCGGCCGGGGCGGGGGCGGGGGAGCGGGGCGGCACGTACACGTCCGCCACGGGCCGCCGGGCCGGCGGCGCGAACAGCTCGCCCTGCGCCCACTGGGCCCCGGCGGACACCGCGAGCGCGCACTGCCGTTCGGTCTCCACGCCCTCGACGGCCAGCAGCGCCCCCGACTGCTCGCACAGCGTGCGCATGGCCCGTACCGCCGCAGGCCGGGACAGCAGCGAGGAGTCCAGTTTCACCAGGTCGGGGGCGAGGTCGACGAGCAGCCGCAGCGGCATGTCGCCGTCCCCCACACCGTCCGCGCCGATCCGGAACCCCAGCTCCCGCACGGCGGACACCGCCTCCAGCAGGGCCGGGCGCGGTACGTGCGCGTACGGCGGTACGACGTCGAGCGTGACCTCCCACGGCAGGCGGCCCGCCTGCCGCACGGCCTCGCCCAGGGCGGACAGGCCGCCGAGGTCGGCGAGCGTGCGGGCGAACACGTTGATGTGCAGGGGCAGCAGCGTCTCCGTGCGGGCCGCCGCGCGCAGCGCCGACACGGCCAGCCGGCCGTCCAGCTCGGGGTGGCGGAGCGCCTCGGCGAGCACGTCACCGGTCTCCGGCCGGGCCAGGACCTCCAGGGCCACGACCCCTCCGGTGGCGAGGTTGACCACCGGCTGGAAGGCGAAGCGGAGCGAGTCCGCCCAGGGACGCATGGGATGCACGGGAGCATGATGGCGCCGGGGGCGGCGGCGCGGGCCGCGTTCATGAGACGTTCACGCGAGGTCACCCGTCGGCGGTACGCCGTAGGCGGAGCGGCTTCCGGGTGTTCCGCTTCCCCGGCGGACCGGGCCCCGCTAGATGTAGGAGACATGACACAACTGTCCCGGCCCGCCCGCGCCGCCGTCACCGCCCTCGCCGCCCTGCTGACCCTGACCGCCGCCTCCGCGACGGCCGGTGCCGCACCCCGGACCCGCAGCGTCCCGGACCCGCGGGCCCCCGCCGACTTCGTGGCCCTGAGCGACATCGACCCGACGATCCTCCAGGAGATGCGCTACTTCACCCCGCACAACTTCATGGGCGAGCCCGTCGACGGCTACCGCCGGCCGATGTGCCTCCTCACCCGCCCCGCCGCCCAGGCCCTGCACCGCGCCCAGCGCCGGCTGCTGCGCCGGGGCTACACCCTCAAGGTGTACGACTGCTACCGGCCGCAGCGCGCCGTCGACCACTTCGTGCGCTGGGCCCGCGACCTCGACGACCAGTCCATGAAGGGCGAGTTCTACCCGCGCGTCGACAAGACCCGCCTGTTCGACGACGGCTACATCGCGGCGAAGTCCGGCCACAGCCGCGGCTCGACCACGGACCTCACCGTCGTCCCGCTCCCGGTCCGGCCGACCCCTCCGTACGACCCCGCCCGGCCCCTGACGCCCTGCTACGCACCGCGCGCGGAGCGCTTCCCGGACAACTCCCTCGACATGGGCACGGGCTTCGACTGCTTCGACACGCTCGCGCACACCCTCGACCCCCGGATCCGGGGCCGCCGGCACGCCCACCGGATGCTGCTCAAGGACACCCTGGAGCACGTCGGTCTCGTGAACCTGCCCGAGGAGTGGTGGCACTTCACCTACCAGCCCGAACCGTATCCGGACACCTACTTCGACTTCCCCGTCTCCCGGGCCTCGCTCACCAGCGGCCCGCGCACGGGCGCCGAGCCCTCCTGACGCAGGACGACCGGTCGGGATCGGATACAGTCCGCGCGTGTCCGAGAATCCACACCCGACTGTCAACTCCGTGCCCCATTCCCACTGTTCGGGCTGCGGAGCGCCCTACGGAGAGGGCATCTCCGGCTGGCCCCGCACCTGCCCGGCCTGCGGGGCCGTGGCCTACCGCAACCCGCTGCCGGTCGCGGTGGCCCTCCAGCCCGTCTACGACCCGAAGGGCACCGCCCTGGTCGTGATCACCCGCACCATCGGCCCGGCGTGCGGCGGCACGGCCCTGCCCGGCGGCTACGTCGACGACCGCGAGGACTGGCGCCAGGCCCTCGTGCGCGAACTCAAGGAGGAGACGGGCATCGACGCCGCCGCCCGTGACGTACGGCTCGCCGACGCCATGAGCGCGCCCGACGGCCACCTCCTGCTCTTCGGCATGCTCCCCGAACGCCCCGCCGAGGGACTGCCGGAGTCCGCCGCCACCGACGAGACGTCCGGCTGGCACCTGCTGCGCAGGCCCGAGGAACTGGCCTTCCCCCTGCACTCCCTGGCGGCACGGGCCTGGTTCGAGGGCCGCTACGTCTGACCCGTCCAGTCCCGTCCAGTCCCCTCCGGTCCAGCCCTCTCCCGCCCCGGGCCGGACCCGGCCACCGGCCCGCCGCCCGGCCCGGCCAGGTCCGGCTCAGTCAAGCCCCCGCACCCGCACCGGACGCGACGGCGCCACCGCACCGTCCTCCCGCTCCTGCTCCACGACCACCCGCCGGCCCTGCCCGCGGACGGAGTACCGCTCGATCGCGGGCTCGTCCCAGCCGTCGCCCGCGTCCGGCACCACCAGCCCGCCCCCGCCACGCCCGGGGGCGGGCGCCCACACCTCCAGTTCGACCTCGTCCGTCCCGCCCCGCACCGGGAGCACGGCACCCGCGCGCGCGAGCACCGGGATCCGCCCCAGCGGTGCCTCCACGACCGCCTTCCCCGGCCCCTCGTACGCCCGCCCGGTCGCCGTGTCGTACCAGCGGCCCCGCGGCAGCCGCACCGTCCGCCGCTCCGCGCCGGGCAGCAGCACCGGCGCCACCAGCAGCGCGTCGCCCAGCAGGAAGGCGTCCCCGCAGTCCCGCAGTGCCCGGTCCTCCGGGGTGTTCCACCACACCGGGCGCACGTACGGCGCGCCCGTGCGCCGGGCCAGATGCGCCAGCGTGACGAAGTACGGCAGCAGCCGGCGCCGCTCCAGCAGCGCCGCGCGCGCGTGCTCCAGCACCTCGGGACCGAACTCCCACGGCTCCCGCCGCCCCGCCCGCAGGCTCGCGTGCGTCCGGAACAGCGGCAGATACGCGGCGAGCTGGAACCAGCGCAGGAACAGCTCGGGCGAGGGACTGCCGTCGAAGCCGCCCACGTCCGGCCCCGAGTAGGGCACGCCGCACAGGCCAAGACCCAGCACCAGCGACAGCGACGCCCGCAGTCCGGGCCAGCCCGTGGCCACGTCCCCCGACCAGGTCCCGCCGTAGCGCTGCAGCCCGGCCCAGCCCGAACGCGAGAACACGAACGGCCGCTCTCCGGGCACCGCGGCGCGCACGCCCTCGTACCCGGCCTGCGCCATGCACAGCCCGTACACGTTGTGCGCCTCGCGGTGGTCGCCGCCCCGGCCCTCCAGCGCGTGCCGCGCCGACCGCGGCAGCGTGGTCTCGCCGAAGGCCGCGAAGGACGTCGGCTCGTTCATGTCGTGCCAGAAACCGGAGAAGCCCTGGGTCAGCCGCTCCCGGTACAGCCCGCCCCACCACGCGCGCACGCGCGCGTGCGTGAAGTCCGGGAAGACCGTCTCGCCGGGCCACACCACACCCCGTACGACGTCCCCCGACGCGTCCCGTACGAAGGCGTCCTGCGTCGTCCCCGAGTCGTACACGGCGTCACCCGGCGTGGCGCGCACCCCCGGGTCGACGATCGACACCAGCCGGATCCCGTCCCGGCGCAGCTCCTCCGCGAGCACGGGCAGCTTGGGGAAGCGCTCCTGGTCGACGGTGAACACCCGGTGCGCGTCCAGGTGGTCGATGTCCAGGTGCACGGCGTCCAGCGGGAGACCGCGCTCCTGGTAGCCCGCGACGATCCGGCGCACCTCCTGTTCGCTGCCGAAGCCCCACCGCGCGTGCTGGTGGCCGAGCGCCCACGCGGGCGGCAGCGCGGCCGCACCGGTGAGCGAGGCCCAGGTGTGCAGCACGCGCGCGGGAGTGCCGACGATCACCCAGCAGCGCAGCGGACCGCCGTCCATCCGCAGCTCGCTCGCGCCGGGCCGGTCGTGCCCCGAACCGGCGCCCTCCTCGCCCTCGCGCAGGACGACCGTCCCGTCCCAGGAGTTGTCGTGGAACACCAGGTGGGTGCCCGCGTCCGCGACGACCAGCTGCACCGGCATCGTGAGGTACAGCGGATCGTCGCCGGGCCCGAACGGGCGGCCGGGATCGGTGTTCCACAGGCGGTAGGCGCCGTCGCGCAGCCGCGGCCCGGACGCCCGCGCGCCCAGGCCGAAGAACCGCGCGTCCGCCGTCACCCGGGACCGCTGCATCCAGCGCGCCGTCCCGCCGCCGACCGGCTCCCACCAGCGGGGCGGCAGATCGCGGCGCAACGGCACACCGCCGGGCGTGCACACCTCCACGGCGCCGTGCCGCGAGACGGTGACGGTGACCCGCTCGGCCACCACCCGCCAGCCGCCGTCCTTGTCCGGCTCCAGCACCGCCCGCGGGTCGGGCTCGGGGCCCTGCCCGGCCAGGGCGTACGACGGCAGGGGAGCGGCCCCGTCCCAGCCCCAGAAGACCGCTCCGTTCGCCGCGACGAGCAGGCGCAGCTCCGAGCGGCTGAACCGCACCACACCGCCCCCCGGGCCGGGCAGCGCGTCCAGCACCTCACCGGGCACCCGCGCCCGCTCCGCGCCCCGCGGGGGCAGGCCCTCGGCGTCGGCACGCCGCCGGCGCCAGGCGGCCCGTACGGTGCGCACCCCCTGGGCCGCCCCCGCGGAGCCGACCGCCTTCACCGAACGCACCAGGTCACGACCGTTCATGCTGATCACCCTGCCATTGACGGCGCCGCGCGGAGGTGTCGTTCAACTGCCGTTCACCCAGGCTCGGGCCACATCTTCACGACAGGGACTATGTGGGGCCAACCCTGGTGCGGAAGTCGATCACATGGCATCGTCCGTGTCAGCCGCGTCACGCGCACACCCCAGCACGTGCGCGGACCGACGCACACGACGCGCAGAGTCCGGGAGCCGCCCATGTCGACCGTGAATCCCCTGCCGCTCTGGCAGCCCGATCCGCAGCGGATCGCCCAGGCCCAGATCACGCGGTTCCAGGCGTGGGCTGCCGCACACCACGGAGCGCCCGCCGAGGGCGGCTACCCGGCCCTGCACCGCTGGTCCGTCGACCACCTGGAGAGCTTCTGGCAGGCCGTCACCGAGTGGTTCGACGTCCGCTTCGGCACCCCCTACGCGCGCGTGCTGGGCGACCGCACGATGCCCGGGGCGCAGTGGTTCCCCGGCGCCACCGTGAACTACGCCGAGCACGCCCTGCGCGCAGCGGCCACCCGCGCGGACGAGCCCGCCCTCCTCCAGGTGGACGAGACCCACGAACCGCGCCCGGTGACCTGGCCCGAGCTGCGCCGCCAGGTCGGCTCGCTCGCCGCCGAGCTGCGCGCCCTCGGCGTACGCCCGGGGGACCGGGTCAGCGGCTATCTCCCGAACATCCCCGAGGCCGTCGTCGCCCTGCTCGCCACCGCCGCGGTCGGCGCCGTCTGGACCTCCTGCGCCCCCGACTTCGGCGCCCGCAGCGTCCTCGACCGCTTCCAGCAGGTCGAACCGGTCGTGCTGTTCACCGTCGACGGCTACCGCTACGGCGGCAAGGAGCACGACCGCGGCGACGTCGTCGCCGAACTGCGCCGCGAACTGCCCACCCTGCGCGCCGTGGTGCACATCCCCCTGCTGGGCAGCGCCGCACCGGAGGGCACCCTCGCCTGGTCCGACCTGACCTCGGCGGACGTAGAACCCGTCTTCGAACAGGTGCCCTTCGACCATCCGCTGTGGGTGCTGTACTCCTCGGGCACCACGGGCCTGCCGAAGGCCATCGTGCAGTCCCAGGGCGGCATCCTCGTCGAGCACCTCAAGCAGCTCGGCCTGCACTGCGACCTGGGCCCCGGGGACCGCTTCTTCTGGTACACGTCCACCGGCTGGATGATGTGGAACTTCCTCGTCTCCGGCCTGCTGACCGGGACGACGATCGTCCTGTACGACGGCAGCCCGGGGTACCCCGACACGGGTGCCCAGTGGCGCATCGCCGAGCGCACCGGGGCCACCCTCTTCGGCACCTCGGCCGCCTATGTGATGGCCTGCCGCAAGGCGGGGGTGCATCCGGCGCGCGACCACGACGTGTCCCGGATCCGGTGCGTCGCCACCACCGGGTCCCCGCTCCCGCCCGACGGGTTCCGCTGGCTGCACGACGAGGTCGGTGACGACCTGTGGATCGCCTCCGTCAGCGGCGGCACCGACGTCTGCTCCTGCTTCGCCGGGGCCGTGCCGACCCTGCCCGTCCACATCGGCGAGCTCCAGGCCCCCTGTCTCGGCACCGACCTCCGGTCCTGGGACCCGGAGGGGCGGCCCCTGGTCGACGAGGTCGGCGAGCTGGTCGTCACCAACCCCATGCCCTCGATGCCGCTCCACTTCTGGAACGACCCGGACGGCAGCCGCTACCACGACAGCTACTTCGCCGTGTACCCCGGAGTATGGCGGCACGGCGACTGGATCACCCTCACCTCCCGCGGCTCCGTGATCATCCACGGCCGCTCCGACTCCACGCTCAACCGCCAGGGCGTGCGCATGGGGTCCGCCGACATCTACGAGGCCGTCGAGCGGCTCCCCGAGATCAGGGAGTCCCTGGTCATCGGCGTCGAACAGCCCGACGGAGGCTACTGGATGCCGCTCTTCGTCCAGCTGGCCCCCGGAGCCGTCCTGGACGACGCGCTGCTGGACCGCATCAAGCGGACCATCCGCGAACAGCTCTCCCCGCGCCATGTGCCCGACGAGGTCATCGCGGTCCCCGGCGTCCCGCACACCCTCACCGGCAAGCGCATCGAGGTCCCGGTCAAACGCCTGCTCCAGGGCACCCCGCTGGAGAAGGCGGTCAACCCCGGCTCCGTCGACGACCTCGGCCTGCTGCGCTTCTACGAGGAACTGGCCCGCAAGCGCGCCTGACCCGTCCGGGCCCGGCCCGGCGGACTTGGCCCGGCCCGGACGGGGCCGAGTCCGCCGCCCGCCGGTCCGCCGCCCGCCGGTCAGCCGCCGTAGGTGGCCTCCGACTCGCCCAGCACCGCGGCGAAGTCGGAGGCCAGCCGGGCCGCGTCCGCGGGTTCCAGTCCGGCCACGGAGATCCGCACCCCCGGCGGTGACGCCAGCCGGAATCTGGCACCCGCCGCGACCCACCAGCCGTGGGACCGCAGCCCGTTCACCACCGCCGACTCGTCGGCCACCGGTACCCACACGTTCATCCCGCTCGCCCCGTGGGCCGCGATGCCCCGGGCCGCCAGCTCCCCGAGCAGGGCGCCGCGGCGCACGGCGTACGTCCCGCGCGCGCGGGACACCAGCGCACGCGTGTCCTCGTCGGTCAGCAGCCCGTGCACCGTCTCCTGGAGCAGATGGCTGACCCAGCCCGAGGTCAGCAGCAGACGCCCGTCGTGCCGCGCCAGGGTGACGGCGTCGCACGCCGCCACCGCACAGCGCAGGTCCGCCCCGAGGAACTTGCTCACCGTCCGCACATGCACCCACCGGGACAGACCGGCGGAGCCGAGGGCGTGCAGCGGTACGTCCGCCACCGCCGACGCGTGGTCGTTCTCCAGGACCAGGACGTCCGGCTCCTCGCGCAGCACATCGGCGAGCGCCGCGCGCCGCTCGGCCGAGAAGCACCCGCCGTACGGGTTCTGCCCGCGCGGACTGCACACCACGGCGCGCGCACCGGCCCGCAGCGCCCGCCGCAGGGCCTCGGGCCGCATCCCCTCGTCGTCCACCGCCACCGGCACGCTGCGCAGCCCCAACGCGGTCACCAGGTCGAGCAGGTGGTGATAGCCCGGATCCTCCATCGCCACCGCGTCGCCGGGGCGCAGCTCCACGGAGAGCAGCCGGCCCACCAGATCCAGCGCGCCGTGCGCGAAGGTCACGTGCTCCACCGGCACCCCGTCCGCGCCGAGCCAGTCGCGCGCCGCGTCCTCCAGCCGGGGCAGCCGGGGTGTCGAGCGGTGCGAGCGCGCACCGGGCGCCAGCCGGGACGGCGGCGCCGGAGCGGGCAGGAAGGCGGGATCCGGATGCCCGCCCGCCAGATCGCGCAGCCCCCGCGGGACCTTCGGCGGCCGGCGTGAGGCCACCGCGGGGGCGGGCGCCACCACGGTCCCGCCCCGGCCGCGGGTCACCACGATGCCCCGCCCGCGCAGCTCCTTGTACGCCGTCGCCACCGTCCCCGGGCTCACCGCCAGTTCGTCCGCGAGCCGCCGCACCGGCGGCAGCGCCGCGCCCGGCGCCAACGCCCCCTCGGAGACCCCGCGTTCCACCGACGCGGCAATCGCCTTGGCTGTCGCCCCACTGATCGCATAATGTACTGCCACATTGATCATTATGTATCAATACATAATTTCAGACAAGTTTCCGGCAAGGGGGAGCAGTGCGCATCACTCGCGGCACGAGAACCAAGGGCAGCGGCACCACACCGGCCACCAGGACGGGACGCCCACGCGTACCCGGCGGCCCCGACGGCCGCCGCATGCTCCTCGTCGCCCTCGTCGACCGCACCGGCAGCGGACTGTGGGCCTCCGTTTCCGTCCTCTACTTCACCTACGTCTCCGGACTCTCCCTCGCCCAGGTCGGCACCCTCGCCGCCCTCGCCGGAGCCGTCGGCATCGCCGGCGCCCCCCTCGGCGGCCGCCTCGCCGACCGGTTCCCGCTCACCCGCGTCCTCATCGCGCTGCAACTCCTGCGCGCCGTGGCCTCCCTGGGCCTGCTCACCACGGACGACTACGCCCTGCTGCTCGCCTTCTCCGCCCTCGGCGGCCTCGGCGACCGCGCCGCCAGCATCCTCACCAAGCTCTACGCCACCCGCGTCTCAGGCCCCGACCGCGTCCGCTACCAGGCCCTCAACCGCACCGCGGCCAACGCGGGCTGGGCCCTGGGCGGCCTCGCGGCCGCGGGCGCCCTCGCCGTCGGCACCACCGCCGCCTACCGGTGGCTGCTCCTCGGCGACGCCCTCTCCTTCGCCGCCGTCGCACTGCTCACCCTGCGCTGCGGCGAACCCCCCTCGCCCTCCCGCGCCGTCACCCCCTCCGGCGCCCCGGCCCCCACCGCCCCGCCCGCCACCCCGTGGCGGGACCGCACCTACCTCGCCTACGTCGCCACCGAGACCGTCCTCTTCCTCGACGACGCGGTCTTCAAGGTCGGCCTCCCCCTGTGCATCGCCCACAGCAGCGACGTCCCGCACGGCCTCGCCCCCCTGCTGATGGTCCTCAACAACGTCATGGTCGTCGCCCTCCAGGTCCCCCTGGCACGCTTCGGCGCCACCACCGCCGCGGCCCGCACCCTCCTGCTCCCGCTCTCGGTCGCCTACGCCCTCGGCGGCACCGCCCTCGCCCTCTCCACGGCCGGCGGCACTTTCACGGCCGTCGCGCTCCTCACCGGCGCCGCCGTGGCCTTCACCCTCGCCGAGATGCTGCACGCCACCGTCTCCTGGGAACTGTCCGTCGCCCTCGCCCCCGGCGCGGCCCAGGGCACCTACCTCGGCGTCCACGGACTGGCCCAGGCCGCCCAGCGCACCGTCGGCCCCCTCGCCGTCACCGCGGCCCTCGCCACCGGCCCCGCCGGATGGGCCGTCTTCGGCGGCGGCATCGCCCTGACCTGCGTCATCCAGCACCGCACCGTCCGCGACCGCCTCAGCCGGCCCCCGTTGTCAGTGCCCCCGGTTACGGTGAGTGAGCATTGATCGACCGTGCACACACGGCACACCATGGGGGAAACATGGCGCACACCGACCACCGGACCATGCGACGCGCCCTGCGCCGCGAGATCGCCGGCACCATCGGCCTGCTCACCGACGCACAGGACTTCCGCGCCATGCGGCGCTACCGGAGCTTCGTCTTCGAGGACCACACCACCTACCTCCGCCACGTGGAGGCGCTCCTGAGGGTCAGGGCCGCCCAGGGCGGCCACACCACCGTGGCCCTCTTCGACCCCGAGGAATACGCCGCCTTCTGCGCGCGGACCGGCCTCGAACCGGACGCGGCCGCCAGCCGCGCCCGCTTCACCGCCGAACTCGCCGGCGCGGGCCCGGCCCTGCCCTACGACGGCCGGCCCCTCACCGAACTCGTCCCCGCCCTCGTCGACGAGGCCGTCCGCCAGGCCACCTGGGAGTACGCCTCCACCCTCCTCGCCCGGCTCGGCCCCTGCGCCGCATGCGGCGAGGACATCGGCCGCGCCGCCTTCGCCAGGGCCGCCGGCCTCCTCGTCCGCGTCCTCGACACCGCCCCGCCCGGCAACCGCCACCTGGTGTGCAGCGTCTCCACCGCACCCGAGACCCTGCTCGCCGCGCTCCGCGCCGACGACCAGGACGGCGACGGCCCGCCGGACGACACCACCCGCCTCGACGAGGCCGAAGCCCTCGAGTTCACCACGGTCCTGGCCCTCGGCCTCGCCACCCGCAGCCCCGGCGGCCTCGTCATGCGCACCACGGCACCGGGCACACCCGACCGCGTCTACGGCTGGCGCCTGCGCGGCGACGGACTGCACCCGCTCACCGCCGCCGAGGTCTTCGACGCCTACTGCACCGACATCGAGTCCGGCGACCTCGTCGCACCCGAGTCCGGCGTGGACTACACGACACCCCCCGACCTCGGGGACGAAGGACCCACACCCCCGCACCGACACTGAACAGAACCGGCACGGAACAGATCGGGCACCGGACAGAACCGGCACCGGACGCACGAGGGGCGCCCCGCCCGAAGGCGGAGCGCCCCTCACGGACCGGCCGGTGCGCGGACCGGTCCTCTCACCGGCCGCTCACTCGCCGGACAGCACCGCCTGCGCCGCCTCGCGCGCCTCCTCGGCACTGTCCGTGGCCCGTGCCGCCGCGGCGGCACGCTCGCACTGCGCCAGCGTGTACTTGGCCAGCGCGGCCCGTACATACGGGAGAGACGCCGCACCCATCGACAGGGAGGTGACCCCCAGACCGGTCAGCACACACGCCAGCAGCGGATCCGCGGCCGCCTCACCGCAGACACCGCAGCTCTTGCCCCCGGCCCGCGCCGCCTCGGCGGCCAGCGCGACCAGGTCGAGCAGCGCCGGCTGCCACGGGTCCTGCAACCGCGACACCGCACCCACCTGACGGTCGGCGGCGAAGGTGTACTGCGCGAGGTCGTTGGTCCCCAGCGACAGGAACTCCACCTCCTGGAGCACCGACCGCGCCCGCAGCGCCGCCGACGGGATCTCCACCATCGCACCGAACTTCGCCCGCAGCCCCGCCGCACGGCAGGCGTCCGCGAACGCCTTGGCGTCGGCCCGGTCGGCGACCATCGGCGCCATGACCTCAAGGTGCACCGGCAGCCCCTCGGCCGCCTTGGCGAGCGCCGTCAGCTGGGTGCGCAGCACCTCCGGGTGGTCCAGCAGCGTCCGCAGACCACGCACGCCCAGAGCGGGGTTCGGCTCGTCCGCGGGCGTCAGGAAGTCGAGCGGCTTGTCCGCGCCCGCGTCCAGCACCCGCACGACCACACGGCCCTCGGGGAACGCCTCCAGCACCTGCCGGTAGGCCTCGACCTGCTTCTCCTCGGACGGCGCGTTCTTGTTGTCGTCCAGGAACAGGAACTCGGTCCGGAACAGGCCCACGCCCTCGGCGCCCGCCTCGACGGCCGCCGGGACGTCCGCGGGCCCGCCGATGTTGGCCAGCAGCGGCACCTTGTGCCCGTCGGAGGTCGCTCCCGGACCCGTGGAGGCGGCCAGCGCGGCCCTGCGCTCGGCCGCGGCCGCCTCCAACTGCTCCTTCTTCTCCTCGCTCGGGTTCACGAAGATCTCGCCGGAGCTGCCGTCCACGGCGATCACCGTGCCCTCGGCCAGCTCACCGGCCCCCGGCAGCGCCACCACGGCCGGCACCCCGAGCGCCCGCGCCAGGATCGCGCTGTGACTCGTCGGCCCGCCCTCCTCGGTGACGAAGCCGAGGACCAGCGTCGGGTCGAGCAGCGCGGTGTCGGCCGGCGCCAGATCCCGCGCGACCAGCACATACGGCTCGTCACTGTCCGGCACACCCGGCATCGGCACACCCAGCAGGCGCGCGACGATACGGTTCCGCACGTCGTCGAGGTCCGCCACGCGCCCCGCCAGGTACTCACCGGCACCCGCCAGCAGGTCCCG